>DASSMQ010000134.1:0-38957 GCA_035688805.1 Candidatus Limnocylindrales bacterium | reverse complement strand
CGCGCCCTGGTGGTTCTCGGGCTCGAGCGTCTTGAGCGTCGTCCCGTATTCGATGCCGAGGCGACGTAGATCGCAGAAGCCGATCGCCTCGCAGGTGCACTGCAGGCATCGGGTCGACTCCGCCATCGCCTCTTCGCGGGTATATGGGAGCTCGTACTCGATGTAGCTGTCGTTGCGCTGCTCGGCCGGGAGCGGCTTCAAGCGATAGCGGGGCTCCTTGATCTCGCCGGTGAACGGCACGATCGAGAGGAACTCGGGCTGCGGCTCGGCGAGTGTCTGGCGGGTCCGGATGGCATCGAGGTCCATCCCCTTGAGGTAGGCATCGACCGCGTAGGCGGCGCGCCGCCCCTCGGCGATCGCCTCGACGACGGTCGCGGCACCGATGCGCACATCGCCGGTCCCGAAGACACCGGCACGGCCCGTCGAGAACGTCACCGCGTCGGCCTTCAGCCGGCGGTTCTTGGTCGCCTCGACACCCTCGTTGCCCGGCTCGCTCGCCCAGTCGAGCTCAGGCCCCTGCCCGATCGCCAGCAGCACGCGGTCGCACGGGATCGTGAACTCCGTGCCGGGCGCCGGTTCGGGGCGTCGCCGCCCGGATGCATCGGGCTCGCCGAGCTGCATCCGGATGAACTCGACCCCGGTGACGTTGCCGCTGTCGTCCGTGACGACGCGCACCGGACCGGCCTGGAAGATGGCCGTGACGCCTTCCTCGATCGCCTCGTGCACCTCATCGGACGCCGGCATGTCCTTCATGTCGCGCCGGTAGACGAGCGTCACTTCGCTGGCGCCCTGCCGGATCGATGTCCGCGAGCAGTCCATCGACGTGAACCCACCGCCGATGACGACGACGCGCTTTCCGGCGTGGTTCGGGTAGGGCAGACCGAGGGTCGCGGTGCGCAGGTACTCGAGACCATCGAGCACCTCGGCCGCGTCCTCACCGGGGATCCCCAGCTTGTTCGTGTCGTAGCAGCCGATCGCGATCAGGACGGAGTCGAAGCCCTGGTTGGTCAGGTCGTCGAGGGTGAAGTCGCGCCCCAGACCGGCGTTCGTGACGATCCGTGCCCCAAGCCTCGTGACCGACTCATACTCCGCTTCGAGCACCTCGACCTTCGGCAGGCGGTACTGCGGGATCCCGTAACGGAGCATGCCGCCGGGCGACGGGTCACGCTCGAAGACGGTGACCTCGTGGCCGGCGATCTGCAGGTAGTACGCGGCCGCCATGCCGGCAGGCCCCGACCCGATGACCGCCGCTCGCCGCCCCGAGGTGGCCTGCTGCTCGAAGGGGACCGGCGGATCGACCTGGTCGTCGAGCATCGCCTTGAGGACCTGGTCGCCCGCGTAGCGGTGGCTGTCGCGGATCGCGATCGCCTCGTCGACCTCGTCGCGCCGGCAGTGCTCCTCGCACGGGGCCGGGCACACCCGCCCGAGCACGCTCGGGAACGGGATGGTCCGCTTGAAGATGCGCGTGCTCTCGCGCCAGTCGGCCTCGGCATTGGCTTTCAGGAAGCCCGGGATGTCGATGTGGCTCGGGCATTTGTTCTGGCATGGCGGCAGGCAGTAGGCGTTGTGGTCCGAGAAGATCAGCTCGAGATTGGTCCGGCGCAGCCGGCGGACCTCCTCGGTCTGGGTCTGCACCTGCATCCCGTCCTCGCAGGTCCGCGAGCACGAGATCGGTGGGTGTTCCTCGCCCTCGACCTCGACCACGCACATCCGGCACGCACCGAAGCCCGGAAGCTTGGGCTCGTAGCAGAGGGTCGGGATCTCGATCCCGTTATCGCGGCAGACCTCCAGGATGGTCTGCCCTTCGAAGCCCTCGACGACCCGCCCGTCGACCTCGATCCGGATCCGCGGCGTCGACTGCGGGCGTTGGGGCGACTGGGTGTCGAGCAGGCGGTCGGCGAGCGGTTCCGACCCACTCGACGACGACGTCGGCGCGGGGAGGCGGTCGGGTCGAGCGAGGGTGTCGGTCATGCCCGGGCTCTCCTGGTCGGCTGGGTCATCGGGCGGCCTCGGTCGCGATCGGGTGAGGTCGATCGGTGGGGGCGAAGGCGGACCCGAAGTATCGCATCCCGCTCGTCAGCGGAAGGGTCGCCAGGCGCTCGTGGTCGCACAGCGCCGACGCGACGATGTCATGGGCGAGGTCCGTCGCCAGGCCAGCGTCGACCGGGCGGACCAGGCCGCCCTCCCGCCGCCCGACGATCTCGGCCAGGCGCCGCGTGCCGATGCGGCAGGGGATCGATTTGCCGCAGGCCTCGTTCGAGCAGAAGCGTGTCAAGACCCCGACCAGCTCGACGAGATCGGTCCGGTCGTCGACCGCCACGATCGAGCCAGAGCCCAGGTGCGCGCCGGCCTCGCGCAGGTCGGCGTAGTCGTACGGCAGGTCGAGGGCGTCGGGCGGCAACAGCCCGCCGGAGGGGCCGCCGACCAGGACGGCCTGGAGGGTGCGCTCGCCCGGCAGCTTGCCGCCGAGCTTGAGGACATCACGGAGCGCCGTCCCGAGCGGGACTTCGGCGATGCCGTCCTTGGCGGGCGTCCGGACCTGGACCAGGACCGTGCCCGGCGAATGCGTGGAGCCCGTGGCGCGGAAGGCGTCGGCTCCCTCGCGCAGGATCCACGGCACCGCTGCCAGGGTCTGCACGTTGTTGACGACCGTCGGTCGGTCGAACAAGCCGACGGTCGCGGGATGGGGTGGTCGCTGCTCTGGTTGGCCGCGTTTTCCTTCCAGCGCCTTCAGCAGGACCGTCTCCTCGCCGAGCATGTACGCGCCCTGGACCGGACGGACGCTCATGACGATGTCGCGCCCCGAACCGAGCACGTCCGGCCCGAGGAATCCGGCATCCGTCGCCGAGCCGATGGCCGTCTGCAGGGCGGCGATCACTGCCGCGTCCTCGGAGCGCACCGCGATGAACGCCTCGCTCGCCCCGATCGCATACGCGGCGATGGCCGAGCCCTCGACGACCGAGTACGGATCGCGTCGCATCAGGGTCCGGTCGGTGTGGGAGGCAGGGTCGGCGCCGTAGCCGTTGGCGACCACGTAGCGGCGGTCGGCGTCGGTGGCCGCGGCGGTCCGCCACTTGTCGCCGGTCGGGAACCCGGCCCCCCCGCGACCCCGAAGCCCGGAGGCCGCAACCGTGGCGACGGTGGCCGTCGCGCCCAGATCGCGGATGGCTCGCTTCAACCCGTCGAACGCGCCCGCCGCGACCGCTGCGTCGAGATCGAGCGGGTCCTTCGCATCGGCGCGGGCCAGCAGGATGCTCGGCCAGGCGGCCGGGGTGCGGAGCATGGTCACCATGTCAGGCGCGGGCCGGCGCGCCCGGGCGTCCGCCTCCGTCGAGGGCGCTGCCCAGCGCCGCGAGGTAGGTGGCCTCGGCCGGTCGGTGCGCGGCCACCGCGGCTGCCTGTTCCGACGCGCTGGCCGGCTCGAACCGCAGGTGCGCGTAGTAGCTGGCCGTCCCGTAGATCATCGCGTACCAGGCGCCGGTCGTATGGCTGATCCGCTTGAGCGCCGCGACGGGCAGGTAGCCGTAGGCCGACTGGGTCTCCTCCAGGATGGCCAGCAGCTCGGCCGGGTCGTGATCGTGCTCCTCGAGGATTCTGTCCACCTCCCCGAGGTCGACGGCCACGAATGGTCGGTAGGCCGGGTCGGGGACGGTTCGACCGGAGCGGCGCAGCGCCGATTCCTCGCGCCGCTCGCCGTAGGTCTCGGGCGCACCCCAGTGGACGTGGTACCGGCCGCGCGTGTCCAGACCGCCCATGTCGATGCACTCGATCGGACACGCCTGAGCGCACTGGAAGCAGGTCTCGCACTTCAGCGTGCCGTACTCGTCGTACAGCAACTGGAGCCGGCCACGGAACTTGGGCGGCACATCGAGACGGACCTCGGGATATCTGACCGTGACCTTCGGCTCGAAGAACCGGCGCAGGGTCAGGGCCATGCCCTTCACCAGCCCCAGGCCGGGGACGAAGCTCACCGCTAGCTCCGGATCACGACGATGGCCGCCGCGGTGACGAACAGGTTCAGCAGGGAGGCGGGCAAGAGCCACTTCCAGGCGAAGCCCATCAGCTGGTCGATCCGGACTCGCGGCAGCGTTCCCCGCATCCACACGAAGGTGAACACGAAGACGTATGTCTTGCCCATGAACCAGAGGATACCGGCCACCCAGTCGAGCCCGATGTACGCCCACGCACCGAGCAGCGCGACGATGAACAGATTCGCCAGCACGAACCCGGCGATCAGCGCCTGCCACCAGCGGATCCGCGAGCTGAGCAGGTAGAAGGGGGCGGCGAACAGCAGCGTCAGCACGACCGGCGCGGTCGCCGCGATCAACACCAGGCCGACGTTGAACGACGCCGGGTCGATGGACAGGCTGACCGGCCACGGCCAGGGGAACGGGGCGTTCCAGCCGCCCAGGAACAGCGTCACGAACACCGCCGAGACGATGAACACGTTCACGTATTCGGCGAAGAAGAAGAAGCCGAAGCGCATGCCCGAGTACTCCGTGGCGAACCCGGCGACGATCTCGGAGTCGGCCTCCGTCAGGTCGAATGGGGTGCGGTTCGCCTCGGCCGTCGCGGCGATGAAGAAGATCAACGCGCCGAGCGGCTGGCGGAAGACGTACCAGTCGGTGAACCACCCGCTCTGCTGCTGGACGATGCCGTTGAGACTCATCGTGCCGGCGAGCAGCAGCAGCCCGACCACCGACAGCGTGAGCGGGATCTCGTAGCTGACGATCTGGGCGGCGGCGCGCAGCCCGCCAAGCAGGGAGTACTTGTTGTAGCTCGCCCAGCCGGCCATCAAGAGCCCGACGACCGACAAGCCACCGACCGCGAAGAAGTAGAGCAGCCCCAGGTTGAGGTCGGCGCCGTACAGGCCGGGCGCGAACGGGATCACCAGCAGCGACATGACGCTGGCCAGGTAGACCACGATCGGAGCCCAGGTGAAGACCAGCGAGTCAGCCCCCGTCGGGGTGAAGTCCTCCTTCATGAGGACCTTGAGGCCGTGGACCACCGACAGCAGCGACCCGAAGGGCCCGACGCGGTCCGGCCCGATCCGAAGGTTCATCAGCGCGATGACCTTCATCTCCATGTAGATGATCAGGAACGCCGTCGGGATCGTCATCAGCAACACGACGGTGACCGCGACGACGAATCGGACGATCGGCAGGTTGGCGCCGAGGATGTCGAGGATCGACTGGCCGAAGATGGCGATGACCGCCACGAGGGCGACCGTCAGCGCGATCAACAGCGGGACGACCGTGAACACGATCTTGCCCGGCAGGGTGAGCCGATCCCACCCCCGCGCGATGACCGTCATCCCTCCGATCCGCCTTGCACGTCAGCGAGCGAGTCGAGGCGAAGGCGCCGCGGAACAGCGCAGCGAGCGCACCTCAGAGTGCGTGAGCGAAGCCGCGGACGCGGCAACGCACGCATCGGCCGCTCGGTGGCGTGCCGGATGACCGTCACTTGTCCACGCCGCCCATGATGGGGTCGAGGGACGCCATGACTGCCATGGTGTCGGCAACAAGATGGCCGGGCATCATCACGCCCACGGCCTGGAGGTGGATGAACGAGGGGTCGTGAATCCGCATGCGGAACGGCTGATCGGTGCCGTCGCTCACGACGTAGGCGGCGTACTGACCGCGCGGGCCCTCGATGCCGGCATACGCCCGTCCCGGGCGCGGGCGGAGGAGTCGCGGCAGCTTGGCCATGACCGGGCCGTCGGGCATCTGGTGCAGACACTGGTCGATGATGCGCAGGCTCTGCTTCACCTCGTCCATGCGCAGCAGGTAGCGCGCCAGGCAATCGCCTTCTGACCGGGTCGGGATGTCGAAGTCGATCTCGGGATAGGCGCTGTAGGGGTGCGCGCGGCGCACGTCGAAGGGCACCCCGGTCGCCCGCAGGTTCGGGCCGCTGAAGGCCATCCGCAGGGCGGTCGCCGAGTCGATGGTGCCGAGTCCGCGCATCCGACGGACGAAGATCTCGTTCTCGTTCAGCAGCGTGTTGCCGGCCTCGATCTGCTCCGTGGCCCGGCTCATCCAGTCACCCAGCCGGCTCATGAAGTCGTGGTTCAGGTCGCCGTTGACGCCGCCGATCCGGAAGTAGTTGAAGAGCATCCGCTGGCCGGTCAGCGAGGCCAGCATGTCCACGATCTCGTCGCGCTCGATGAACGACCAGAGGATCGGCGTCAGGCCACCGAGGTCCAGCGCCATCCAGCCGAGGAACAGCGCGTGGCTGGCGATCCGATTCAGTTCGCCCGAGAGCACCCGGATGTATTCGGCCCGTCGCGGGACCTGGACATCGAGCAGCTTCTCGAAGGCCATCACCCCGGGCCACTCGCAGAACAACGAGCTCACGTACTCGAGCGGATCGAGGTAGCAGATGGCCTGGTGGTAGTCGGCGTTCTCGCACAGCTTCTCGACCCCGCGGTGGAGGTAGCCGAGCACCGGGTCGAGGTCGACGACCTTCTCGCCATCGAGCTTGAGCACGACCCGCAGCACCCCGTGCGTGGACGGGTGCTGGGGGCCCATGTTCAGGAACATCTCGCCGTCGCGCAGCGAGTAGAACTCCGCCTCGCGCTCGGTCCGCGGGGGATACGGCGGGACAGGCTCGAACACGCCCAGGTCGCGGTCGAGCTGGACGCGGGGATCGTCGGGCGCGCCGGCGAACCGGTCGTCGGCGTGGTCGCCGGCCCGGCTGCCGGGGCGCGGGGTGGTCGCGGTCATCGAACGTCCTTCACGTCGTCGGTGTCACGCGCCGACCCGCCGCACCGTGCCGGCGGGGGTGTTGCGTGGGGTGTGGGTGCGCTCCATCGGTCGGACGCCGCCACCCGGCGAGCGGGCAGCGTCGTCAGCCAGGTAGAAATCCTTGCGCAGCGGGAAACTCTGGTAGTCGGGGGGCAGGTAGATCCGGCGCAGGTCGCGGTTGCCCTCGAACGTGATGCCGAACATGTCGTAGGCCTCGCGCTCCATCCACTCGGCGCCCTTCCACATGTAGGTCACCGATGGCACCCGAGGGTCGTCACGCGACAGGCCGTCGGCGATGACGCGCAACCAGTCCGGCGTCGTGGTGCTCCAGAGGTGGTACACGACCTGCATCACCTCGCCGGTGTCGACGCCGGCAAGGTCGGCCAGGAATTCGAAGCCGAATGCCGGTTCATCGTGGAGCGCCGTGATGACCTGGGTCAGGTCGCCGGCGGCCACCCTGATCTCGGTCTCGTCGTGGCGCTGGCGGACCGGTCCCGTGAGCTGGTCGCCGAACCGGCGCTCGAGCCGGGTCTTGAGGGCGCGATCCACGATCAGACCTGGGCCGGCACGGTCGGGCCGATCGCTCGCTCCGGCCAGTGACCGCGCCGATCCTTGACCAGCTGCTGGAGCTTCATCATCCCGTAGATGAGGCCCTCCGGCCGGGGCGGGCAGCCCGGGATGTAGACGTCCACCGGCATGACCCGGTCGATGCCCTCCACGGTCGAGTAGCTCCGCTTGTAGCGGCCGCCGGAACAGGTGCAGTCGCCCATCGCCACGCACCATTTCGGCTCGGGCATCTGCTCCCACAGGCGGACCAGCGGCCCGGCCATCTTGGTCGTCAGCGTGCCTGCCACGATGAGCACATCAGCCTGGCGCGGGCTGGCCCGGAACGGGAACATGCCCCACCGGTCGATGTCGTTCTTCGACGTCGCGGTCGACATCATCTCGATCGCGCAGCAGGCCAGGCCGGACAGCAGCGGCCACAGGCTGTTCATCCGGATCAGGTCGAGCACGTAGTCGGCCTTGGTCGGGATGACCTCGAGGATCCCGCTCCAGCGCGCGTCGTCGCGGCGACCGGCACCGCTCGCCTCGAGCTCCGCGAGGTGCGTGATATCGGTGGGTCGGCCGCCGTCGTACGCCGAGGGATCGGCGGCCTGCCACAGCGAGTTCCTGACGACGATGGGCTCCATGAGCGCGTCGGACGGACGGGTGGCGGGCAGGGCCGGCTGGGCCTCCGCGTCGGAGGCGATGGCCGTCGCATCGTCGGGCCCGGCGCCGAGCCGGTCGCCGTCAGTGGTCAGCGCCATGTCAGCGCCCCCTTTCGCCAGGCGTAGGCGAGTCCCAGCAGCAGGATCACGACGAAGACCAGCATGCTGACGAACCCGGTCAGGAGCAGGTCGTCGAAGGTGATCGCCCACAGGTAGATGAAGATGACCTCGATGTCGAACGCCACGAACAGCAGGGCGTAGATGTAGAACGACAGGCCGAATCGGCCGTGGGTGTCGCCATAGGTATCGATGCCCGACTCGTACGGGAGGCCCTTGTGCACGTCGCCGCGGTTGCGGTGCGACACCAGCCACGCGGCCCCGAACGTCAGGAAGACGAACGAGACGCCCGCGAAGGCGAAGCCCACGACGTACCAGAGCTGTTCCATCGAACTCCCTTCGGGACCGTTCGGAGCGGCGGGCAGGGACGGCTCCGAGGGAGCTCCCACGCGCGGCCATTCTATCGCGGGCACGCTCCCGGAGGGTCGGCGCGACCGTGGGGGTCGACGGGCGACCGGATCGACCGAGGAGGTGGTCGATACCGGGTGGCCGCGCGGGGACGGTGCCGGTGGGCACCGGATGCACCGGGTCGGGGAGCGTGACGCGCCGAGCGCGCGTGCAGGTCCACGTCACGCTCCCCGAAACGGTGCGGTCGTGCGACGACCGTCGTCAGCCTGACTGGACCGTATCGGGACGGGCAATACGGCGTTCGCCGTAGTCGGATCATCCGGCGAGGAGGACCCGGGAGCGGGGGTCGCGGCCCACTGCGGGACGGCGACCCACCGCGGGACGGCGGCCGCCGGCGAGGACCGACCCTCGTGGCGAGGATCCGGTTACCGCAGCGAGTACGACAACAGTCGGAGCGGAGGGGCGTCGGCCGGCCAATCGCGCCCGAACGCCAGCACCCGGAAACGGCCCATCGCCGCCGGATCGAGCAGCCGCATCAGGGCCGAGCGCAGCAGCGCGTACGCCTCGAACGTCGTCGCCGGATCGGCCTGGATCTCGCGCAGCCGCGTCTCGATGCCGAGGCCGATCAGGGCCTCCGCCTGGGTCGTGACGCCGAGGGTGGCCAGCTCGGCTCGATGCGCGGCGGCCTCGACCGCCGTCACGTCGACGTGGGCGGTCAGATCCTGCCGGCCGACGAACCGGTACGGATCGTCCGAGACCTGGTGGCGGACGTAGGCACGCAAGGTGCCGTCACGCCGGCGGACCGGGTCGTAGAGCTCGCTCGCCGGGAACCCATAGTCGATCAGCAGGACGAGGCCGCGCCGGAGCGGGCTGGTCGCCGCGGCCAGCCAGCGATCGAGCGCGAGGCAGATCTCGGCGGTCTGACCGTCAGCCAGGGCCACGTTCTCTGCCGCCAGACGGGCGGCCAGGTCGGGTGTCGTGGGGTCGACCTCGACCTCGACGAACCCACCGCGGCGGTCGATGTCCACCGCGAGCTCGCGAAGCCGCTCTTCACGTTGCCGCACGCGGTGGACCGGCAGCGCATCGAGGACCTCGTTGGCAACGATGACGCCGTCGATCGGGCCGTGCGCCCGCCTCGTGAGGCGACCACCCAGCCCGGCTTCGGCCAGCCGTGACCGCAGGTTCGCGTCGCGGCGCGGGTCGACGTCGACCGGGTCATAGCCCATCGACGCCGGCAGACCCGGCAGCATCGCCAGGGCGAGCGCGCCCTCGCCCGAGCCGTACTCCCGGATCACGAAGGGCTCCGGGTGGCCCAGCACCGCCCACGCGTCCTCCACGGCCCGTCCGATCATCTCGCCGAAGATCGGGTGCAACTCCGGGGCGGTCAGGAAGTCGCCGCTGCGTCCAGGCCGGGCGTCGGCCGACCGGTAGTAGCCGCCATCGGGGTCGTAGAGCGCGAGCTCCATGAATCGGTCGAAGGGCATCGGCCCGGACGTTCGGATCGCGTCGCGGATTCGCGCGGCCAGCTCAGGGTGCTCGGCGAGATCCGACAGGTCGGTCGGGGCCACGCGTCGGAGTCCTGGCCGCATGTCGGTCATCGTCGCCCCGCGATGGTCGCGGTCGGCCTGTCGGCGAGGGCAAGTCGGAGGCCCGGGCCGACGAGCGTGTGCCCGCCCAGGACGACGGGGATCGCCGTCTCGGCGACCGATCGGGTCAGGGCGCGCAGCCACGGATCGGCGATGGTCTCCGGCAGCAGCAGGTCCGCCGCGAATCGATCCTCCGCCGCGGGCCAGCGACGGTCGTCGGCACCGGACCGGTGGGCGAGCAGGACCCGACTGTCGAGGATGGCGGCGTCGGCCAGTCGGCGAAGGTGCGCGCCGAGCCCTGCGGGGCCGTCACGGTCGAGCAGCAAGCCGAGCGCGGACGCCGCTGGCCGCTGGTCGGGGCGACTCGTCCGGAGCCCGCGCTCCTCGACCAGGGCACGCGTCCGGGACGCGGTGTGGGCTTCCAGCCATCCGAGGTTCGCGGCCGATACCCTCCCGGCGATGAGCAGTTCGGCGCTCGGG
This sequence comes from Candidatus Limnocylindrales bacterium, assembly GCA_035688805.1. Classification (GTDB taxonomy): domain Bacteria; phylum Chloroflexota; class Limnocylindria; order Limnocylindrales; family CSP1-4; genus SPCO01. The sequence goes on along the minus strand of DASSMQ010000134.1, from coordinate 28,475 downwards.
TCCTTCGTGACGGTTCGCGTCCCCGCCAGGGCCGCGTCGACGCGGGCCAGATCGATCTCCGCCAGGAACGAGCGCCATGGACCGCCGAGCAGCACCAGGTCGAGCGGCCCGTCGATGTCGACCCCGAGTCGCCAGCGCCGTCGCCGGTCCTGGACCGGGATGCCGGCCACCTCCTCCAGCCAGCGCGGCAGCGCATTGTCCGCACGGAGCGTCTCGGGAAGGTCGCCCAACACGGACCGCGCACGAGCGACCGCGACGACGTCGGCCGAGTAGCGGTTGTTCGTGAGCGCTCCCCCGCGGTCCGAGGCCGCGGTCGCGACCAGCTCGCGGCGATCCCACGCGGTTGCCAGCGGGATCGCTCCTGACCCGAGGGTGACCAGGCCGCCGTCGGCCAGCCCACGGGCCACCGAGCGCAGTCGCGTCGCGAAGGAGGTGTCGTCCGGTGGGCCTGCGATCACCTGCGCTCGGGTCGCGCCGGCCGCAAGGAAGCCGCGGACCTGCCGCTCCGCAAGCGCCGCACGGGCTGCGGCCGTCACTCGCACCAGCGGGCCTGCGCCGGCCGGTGGCTCGGCGTGCAGGATGACCACGTCGACGTCCCTCACCCGGAGCTCCGGTCTCGGTCGCGCATCGCCGGATAGTAAGGTGGCCCCCGATGACCGGCCGGCGGATCGTCCGCGCGTACATCGGGCTCGGCGCCAACCTGGGCGACGCGGCCGCGACGCTGACCTGGGCGATCCACGGCCTCGGCGATATCGCCGGTCTTCGGGTCCGCGGCGTCTCACCGCTCTACGCGACGGCCCCGTGGGGCGTCACCGACCAGGCGGAGTTCCGCAACGCCGTCGTGGCGATCGACGCCGACCGGCACGGCCGCGACCCGGACGTCGCTGCGCTCGCCCTGCTCGGCCGGCTCAAGGCGCTGGAGCGGGCGGCCGGCCGACGGCCGGGCCGGCGCTGGGGTCCGCGCGAGCTCGACCTGGACCTGCTCGTCTTCGGACGCAACCTGATCTCGGTCGAGCGGACGCCGGAAACGCGCTCGATCGAAGCCGACGTCGACCCGGCCAAGCGCGCCAAGCGGCTCGAAGTCCCCCACCGCGACCTCGGCGAGCGGCTGTTCGTCCTGGCCCCACTCGCCGAGCTTGCCCCGCGACTCGTCCCCCCGGGCTGGTCCGAGACGGTCGAGGCGCGGCGGCGCCGGGTGGCCGCGGCAGAAGCCCCCGGCAGCGTCCGCCTGGTCGGCGCGTGGGATCCGGCGCGCGCCGCGTGGAGACCGGTCGGGCCGTCGCCGAGACGCTAGCCCAGCCGCAGCGTGGGCAGCACCTCCCGGCCGAACACCTCGATGAACTCGGCCTGGTTGCGCCCGACGTTGTGCAGGTGGATCTCGTCGTAGCCCATATCGACGTAATGCTGGAGGTGACGGGCATGGACCTCGAGGTCGCTGCTGATCAGCACCCGGTTCGCGAAGTCCTCGGCCCGGACCAACTTGGCGATCCCGGCGAAGTCCTCCGGGTTCTTGATGTCCTGCTTGGGGAAGAACGCCATGCCGCCGTTGGGCCATTCGACGAGCGCGCTCTGGACGGCGGCCTCCTCGGTCCGGTCCCACGAGATGTGGAGCTGGAGAAGCTTGGGACCGCCCGGCTCCTTGCCGACTTCCTTCCGACCATCCTCGAACTTGCCCCAGATCATCTCCATCTTGTCGTCGGCGGCACCGACCGTGATCAGCCCGTCGGCGAACTTGCCGGTCTTCTTCGCGTTCACCGGTCCCGCCGTCGCGACGTAGATCGGCACGCGCTGATCGTCGGGCGGGCGGGTGTAGAGCTTGGCCCGCTCCAGCGTGAAGTACTCACCCTTGTGGCGGACGACCTCGCCGCTGAACAGTTTGGTGATGACCTCGATCGACTCGAACATCATCGCGCTGCGGATCGGCACCTCCGGCCAGACCGGCGCGATGACGTGCTCGTTGAGCGCTTCGCCTGCCCCGAGGCCGAGATAGAACCGTCCCGGATACATCGCGCCCAGGGTCGCCGCGGCATGGGCGATGACCGCGGGGTGGTAGCGGAAGCCGGGGCACGTCACGGCCGTCCCGAACCGGAGCGAGGTGCGGAGACCGAGCGCCCCCATGAACGCCCAGGCGAAGGCGCTCTGGCCCTGGGTCGGGGTCCACGGGTGGAAATGCTCACTGACCATGAAGCCGGCTTCGAAGCCGGCCGCCTCAGCCGCAGGACACCACTCGAGCAGCTCGGTCGGATGGAATTGCTCGAGCATGGCCGCGTAGCCGATCTTGGTCATCGAGGGCTCCTCCGGGTCGTATCGGCCAGCGCGCGGGCGGCTCGCCAGGCGTCGTGGTAGCTGCTGTACAGCGGGACCGGCGCCAACCGCACGATATCCGGTTCGCGGTGATCGGCGATGACATCGTGGGCCTCGATCGCGGCCAGACGCGCCGGGGCGTCGGTCACCCGCACCGATAGCTGGGCCCCCCGAGCGGCCGGATCGCGCGGGGTGAGGATCGTGGCGTCCGGCACGGATCCGTCGATGGCCGCCTCGAGGAACGCCGTCAGCGCCACCGACCGCTCACGAAGTGCGGGCATGCCCACCTCGTCGAACATCGCCAACGAGACCGCGATCGGTGCGAGGGACAGGATCGGCGGGGTCGACACACGCCAGCCGGCGGCACCCGGAGCCGGGTCGATGCGATCGGCCATCTCGAAGCGCGTCGCTTCCGCGTTGCCCCACCAACCCGCCAACCGACGGTCGCGCATCGCCGCCGCGTGATCGTCGTGGACGAAGATCTGGGCGAGGGCGCCCGGTCCGCTGTTGAGGTACTTGTAGGTGCACCAGGCCGCGAAGTCGACCTCGTCGTCATGGAGCCGGAGTGGCACGTTGCCGGCGGCATGAGCCAGGTCCCAGCCAGCACGGGCGCCGACCTCGTGCGCGGCGGCAGTGAGTCGACCGATGTCGAGGAGTTGGCCTGTCGCGTAGTTGACGCCCGCGAACAGGGTCAGCGCGACCCGATCGCGATGCTCGTGGAGGGCCGCCTCGAGATCCTCCGTGCGAACCGTCGCCTCGCCGCGACGCGGTCCGACGACGAGCAGGTCGACCGCGGGGTCGAGGCCGCGGTGGCGAAGCTGCGACTCCACCGCGTAGCGATCGGATGGGAAGGTCGGGGCGTCGATGACGATCATCGACCGACGACCGGCCGGCTGGTAGAACGCGCTCAGCAGCAGATGGAGGTCGATCGTGAGCGAGTTCAGGGTGGCGACCTCGCTCGGCCGCGCCCCGACCAGGCGGGCGGTCGCCTCGCGGGTCAGCCCTTCCGCCTCGATCCAGCCGTCCGGCCCGAACCAGGCCTCCACCCCGGATCGCGCCCACGCGTCGAGCACCCCTTCGACGGCGGCCCTCGCCTCGCGCGGCTGGGCGCCGAGGGACATCCCGGCCAGATAGGCGGCCGGCTGCCCATCTGAGCCGAGCGGCAGGTCGAACCGGTCGCGCCAGCCACGGAGGGGATCTGCCGCGTCGAGTGCCCGGGCCGCCGCCTCACCGATCGCCGGCCGGACCGAGGTCATCGGCCGAGCAGATCGCGCGCGCCGCCCGCGGCGACGAGACGTACCTCGAAGCCCGCGCCGTCGAGCAGGCTCGCCGCGATCGATGCGCGGGATCCGGAGCGGCACAGGACCGTGATCGGCCGGTCGCGGGGCAGCGTGTCCAGCCGGTCGGCCAGGTCGCCCATCGGCATCTCGATGGCGTCAGGGAGGTGCCCATCCTCGCGGAGCTCCTGCGGGTCGCGGACGTCCAGCAGGATCGGATCGCGGTCGTCGGCCATGGCCTGGCGCGTCGCACGTCCGGACGTCACCGCATACGCCGCCGTCGGGCCACCCGCCGCCTCCCACGCCTCGACCCCGCCATCGAGCGCGCCGAGGATCCGGTCGTAGCCGATGCGGAACAGGTGGCCGACGGCCGCCTCGAGCGACTCCTGCACGGGCTCGGGGAGGACCAGCACCAGCGGCTCGCCGAACGGCAGGAACCAGCCGACGTAGGACGCGAACGAATCGCGCAGCTCGATGTTCACGGAGCGCGGGATGTGCGCCGCTGCGAACGCCGTCCGCGCTCGTCCGTCGACCAGGCTGGCCCCGCTCGCAAGCGCGCCCCGAACGGCATCCGGCCCGATCAGCGGCACGACGGGGAGCCGACCATGCACGACCGGGCCGGCTCGATTGATCGGCGCCATCTCGCGGTAGTAGGTGGGATACGGCCCGAGCCCGGCGAACAGGGTCTCGCGGAAGGTCGGTCGATCGACGATCTGGAACAGGGGGTTCACCCAGCGTTCCCGTCCGATCGTCGTTTCCGTGGCCCCGTCGGCCGGACCGACCGAACAGAAGCTGCCGCCGCCGTGGGTCGGGAGCACGACGACCGCGTCATCCAGCTCAGCGAGCCGACGGAGCGTCCGGAACTGGTCACCGGTCAGGCGTTCCATCAGGTCCGGCCCGAGCAGGTCCGTGCGCCCGGCGCTCCCCACCAGCAGGCTCCCGCCGGTGGCGATCGCCTCCGGGCCGCCATCGGTCGGGTCGCTGGCCGTGGACAGGTCCCAGGCCAGGTGCTCGGGCGTGTGGCCGGGTGTGGCGCGCGCCGTCAGGCGCAGCCCGTCCAATTCGAGGCCGTCGCCCTCGTCCATCGGTCGATGGTCGAACGCGTACCCGCCCCGGGCCGGCGCGAGGATCTCCGCGTCGAGCGCGGCGCGCAGTTCGAGCGCCCCCGACAGGTAGTCGTTGTGGACGTGCGTCTCGAGGACGTGGGTGATCCGCCAGCCACGGCGCTCGGCGGCCGCCATCACGCGCCAGGCGTCGCGCGGCGGATCGATGACGACGGCGTCCCGACCGGCCGCGACGAGATGGCTCGTGTTGCCGAGGCCGACCGTCCGGATGCGCTCGATGTCCATGGTCCTAGCCGCCATGGTAGACCCGGGCGAGCAGGAGCCCGAGCGTGCCGACGACGACCCACAACGCGCCGGCGAGCAGGAATGGGCGCGGTCCGACCCGGACCAGAGACCGCACGTCGGTGGCCAGTCCGACGCCCGCCAAGGCCACGAGGATGAGCAGCGTCGCCGCCAGCGAGCAGGCGTCCGCCAGTGTCCCGCCGGTCGGCAGGCGACCGTCGAGCGCGCCCGCCGACCGGAGCGCAGCGAACAGGACGAACCCGATCACGAACCACGGCACTGCTCGGGCGACGAGGGCGCCCGTCGACCGGCGCGGCGCCCCGGTCTCGTCAGGGAGCGTCCTAGTGGCCCACCACGTCGCTCCGAGGAGGACCGGCAGGATGGCCAGGTTGCGGGTCAGCTTGACGACCGTGGCGACGTCGCCGGCCGCCGGCGAGAACGCATAGCCGGTCGCCACGACCTGGGCCGTGTCATTGACCGCGAGCCCTGACCACATGCCGAACGTGGCGTCGGGCAGCGCCAGCAGCCGACCGATCACCGGCAGGAGCACCACCCCGATCAGCCCGAAGGTGGTGATCGTCGAGACCGCGTACGCCGTCTCGCGGTGCGGGGCGCGGATGATCGGCGCCAGGGCCAGGATCGCCGAATTGCCGCAGATGGCCATGCCGACGGTGATGAGGGCGGACAGCGGCGGGATCAAGCCCAGACGACGAGCGAGCCACGTGCCGAGGGCGAGGGCGAGCGACACGGTCGCGGCGATCGCCAGGACGCTCCCGCCGCCGTCCGCCACGAGCTGGCCGACGGTCAGCCGTGCCCCGAGCAGGGCGATCCCGACGCGCAGCGCGTAGCGCGCGGCCAGGCTTGCGCCGGGCAGCAACGACTCCCGGATCGACGCCATCGCACCGATGGCCAGCCCGAGCGCCAGCGCGATCGCCGTCTCCAGCCCGAGCTGGAGGGCCGATCCGGCGACCCGGGCCACGGCGGCGACGGCGACGCATGCCAAGGATCCCGCGACGACGGTCGCGGTCGGGGAAGGGGCGCGGGTCAGAGCCGGACCCGCGGCGGGCTGTCCCGGTCGAACATGTGGACCGTATCGACGAACCGGACCTGTTTGGTCTGGTAGGCCATGACGAGCGAGTGCGTTCGCGCGCCACCGCCGAAGAATCGGACTCCCTGCAGGAGGTCGCCGGTCGTGACGCCGGTCGCGGCGAATACGAGGTGATCACCGGTGGCCAGGTCCTCGGTCCGATAGACGCGATCCTCGTCGCCGTGACCCATCCGGGCGCCTCGCGCGCGTTCGTCGGCGTTGCGGTAGCGGAACCGCGCCTGGATCTCGCCACCGAGGCAGCGCAGGGCCCCGGCCGTGATGACGCCCTCCGGCGCACCGCCGATGCCCATCACCGCGTGTACGCCGGTCCCCTGCACGGCGCACGAGATGGCCGCCGACAGGTCGCCGTCCCCGATCAGCTTGATCCGGGCGCCGGCGGCACGGACCTCCGCGATGAGGTCGTCGTGACGCGGCCGCTCCAGGATCACCACCGTGATATCGCCGATCCGGCGGCCCAGGGCCTCCGCGATGCGGCCGAGGTTCTCGGTCGGGGACTCGCGGATGTCGACCTTGCCGGCCACGACGGGGCCGACGCACAGCTTCTCCATGTAGGTGTCGGGCGCGTGGGTCAGGCCATCCTTCTCGCTCGCGCACAGGACCGTGATGGCGCCCGCCTGGCCGTGGGCGACCAGGTTGGTGCCCTCCAGCGGATCGACCGCGATGTCGACGGCCGGGACCTCGCCGGCGACCTGCTCCGAGAGCCCCACTCGCTCGCCGATGTAGAGCATCGGGGCCTCGTCGCGCTCACCCTCGCCGATCACGATCCGGCCGGCGAACTCGATCTCGTCCATCGTGGCCCGCATCGCCTCGGTGGCCGCTGCGTCCGCCTCCTCCTTCGCACCGCGACCCATGTATCGGGCTGACGCGAGCGCGGCGGCCTCGGTCACGCGCACCATCTCGAGGGCGAGAAGCTTCTCGATCGGGCCGCCGACGGTATTGCCCATCAGTGTCGGAAGTGCCGTCGGCCGGTGAACACCATGGCCAGATGGTGGCGGTCGGCGACCTCGATGGCCATGTCGTCGCGGATCGAGCCACCAGGTTGGATGATGGCCGTCACCCCCGCGGTCGCGGCCGCCTGGATGCCATCCGGGAACGGGAAGTAGGCATCGGACGCCATCACTGCCGTCTTGGCCCGGTCGCCCGCTCGACGCAGCGCGATCTCGACCGACACCTGGCGAGAGGCCTGCCCGGCCCCGATCCCGACCGTCGTCGCGTTGCGTGCCAGGACGATCGCGTTCGAGCGGACGTGGCGCACGCCACGCCACGCGAACAGCAGGTCGGTCAGTTCCTCGAGCGTCGGGCGCCGGCTGGTCACCACCTGGAGCTGGCCGCGGTCGAGCCCGAGGTCATCGAGGTCCTCGACCAGCAGGCCCCCGGCCATCCGCTTGAAATCGAGGTTGGCGATGCCGTAGTCGCGCATGCCATCGGTGGGATCGGGCGGGACCGCCAACAGCTCGAGGCCTGCCTTGGCCTTCAGGATGCCCAGCGCCGCGTGACTGAATCCGGGCGCGACGACCGCCTCGTAGGAGTTCGCGGCGATCTCCCGGGCGGTCGCGCCATCGAGTTCGCGATTGACCCCGACGATACCGCCGAAGGAGGCGACCGGATCGGTCTCGAGGGCATGTCGATATGCCTCGACGAGCTCGTCGTGGGAGGCCAGCCCGACCGGGTCGGTGTGCTTGACGATGGTCACGGTCGGGGCCGTGTAGTCGCGCGCGATGCGGTAGGCCGCGTCGAGGTCGAGCAGGTTATTGAAGGATGGTCGCCCGCCCTGGAGCTGGGTCGCGTCCGCGAGCGTCGCGCTGCGGTGCGTGGTCTCGCGGTAGAACGCCGCCCGCTGATGGGGGTTCTCGCCGTAGCGCAGGTCGTCGACCTTCTCGAGCACCATCGCCAGTCGTCGTGGGAACGTGTTGCCCGAGATCTGGTTGAGGTACGCCGCGATCTCCGCGTAATAGGCGGCGACCGTGCTGAACGCCTCGGCGGCCAGCTGCGCGCGTGTCTCCGGACTGACCTGACCGCGCTCGCGCAGCTCGTCGAGGATGCGGCCGTAGTGGCTCGGATCCGAGGCTGCGGCCACGCCAGCCGAGTTGCGTGCGGCCGCCCCGAGAAGCGCCGCACCGGCGACGTCGATCATCTCGATGGCTTCGTCGAGCCCGACCAGCTTCGCGCCGATCGTCGGTGCGAACGGCTTGACGTTCACGATGACGAGGTCGATCGGGACGATGCCCTGCGCCTGGAGATCGTCCATCTGGGCCGCCACGTCACGGCGCGCGAGGATCCCCGCGTAGACCGCGTGGTGGAAGGTCCTGACCTGGCCACCGACCGTCGGCTGGTCGTCAGTCAGCTCGGCCACCGACCGGACGTCGATGCCGTCGCCGGCCAGGAACTCGCGCGTGCCGTCGGTCGCGAACATCTCGACACCGAGATCCCGGAGGTCGCGGGCGAACGCAGCGATGCCCTTCCGGTCGGCGACTGACAGCAGGGCTCGCACCCGCGCGTTCCTCCCATCCGACGCGCATCCGGTGGCGGCGGTGCGCTGCGGCCGAGTATAGCGTCCGCCATGGCATACTCCGGCCTGCCGACCCATCCTCCGGAGTGAGAGAGCCGTGACGCTGGCGCCCTGGGACTACCTGTTCCTGTCCTTCAGCAGCACCAACTTCCACGACCTGTTCCACCCGACGTGGATCGCCGCGGGCGTCCTGCTGCTGGTCCTGATCGTGCTGTACAACGTCCGGACCCGGGCCCTCCATCGGCACGCTCCGTACCTGGAGCTCTGGGAGTGGCTGTGGTGGACGGGCCTGATCATGTTCGCGCTGATCCTGATCGAATCGCTGTTCATCTTCAGCTTCATCCTGGTCCTGGCGACCATCGTCGGCGGGATCGGGACGCTGATCTGGATCCGGTTCATCCGCTTCCCGCCCCTGTTGCGTGCCCACGAACAGCGTCTCGCGCGCCAGCGCTATTTCACCAAGCAGAAGTTCGCCGACCCGGAAGCGACCATCCGGCGCCGCGGCGGCAGCCGCCGACCGGGACGCCGGCGTCGGCGCTAGCCGGGGCGGGTCCGATGCCCATCGACATCCGCCGGTTCGGGGTCGGCCATCGCCGACCGGACGGGCCGCCGGGCACGACCCAGGTGCGTGGCCAGGTCATCGAATCCGGGGCCTTGGGTGCCATCTCGGAGCTGGCGTTCGCCCGCGGTGCGCGCATCGAACCGCACACCAACCCGAATCCGACCTGGCTCGTCGTCATCGAGGGTGGTGGCTGGGTCGGGGTCGGCGAGGATCGGACCCGGATCGCCGCCGGCGAGGCCGCTTTCTGGCCGCCCGACGTGCCCCATGCAGCCTGGACGGAGCACTCGGAGATGCGTGCCTTCGTGATCGAATTCGCGGGATCACCATCTGACGCCGAGGCTCTCGTGGAGGGGAGGGTCGAGGGCCACGGTTCGCTCGGGACACCGGTGGCGCGTGGCGTCGGGCACCTCGCCGAGACCATACGGCCGCCGCGGGCCGACCCCGAGGCGGGCGAACCGGCCTGACCGCTCCCTGACCGCCGCGGGTCGCCGCGAGCCGAGGGCTCGCGACACGGGTGGATCAGACCGAGGCGACCACCGCACCCAGCTGGCTGAGAACCCGAGCCGTCGCGCCCCACACCGACAGCCCATCCACCTCGTAGTGGCCATAGCGGAGCGGCCAGCCGCGCACCGTCCGTTCGACCATCGTGATCGGGGCGTGCGGCAGGAAGGTGGCCAGTGTGGGTTCGAGGATGCGAGCGACCTCGGCCGGCGCGGGCGTGAGCGTCGGGCGGCGATGGGTCAGCGCGAGCACCGGCGTGACGGCGAAGTCACTGACCGGGATCCACAGCCGGTCGAGCAGACCGACGACGCGCACGGTGGCAGCGTCATGATCGAGCCCGACCTCTTCGGCGGCCTCGCGCAGCGCCGTCGCCACGTCGTCTGCATCGCCGGGCTCAGCCTTGCCGCCGGGGAAGCTCACCTCGCCCGAATGGTGCCGACCGTCCTCGGTCGGGCGTTCGATGAGCACCACCCGCGTCTCGCCGACGTCGTCCGGGTAGAGCAGCACGAGGACCGCCGCCGGGCGGCCGGGGATCGTGCCGCGCGGCGGCGCCGGTCGTCGCTGGACGCCATCGACCACCATCGGCATCAGGGCGTCGTCGGGGGGCGGCAGGCTGGCGGGCAGGGCCGATAGCCTTGCCGCCACCGCGTCGAACCGCACGGAGGCCTCGCCGCTCGGGTGGTCAGGCCTAGTTGACGAGCTCGCCACCGTCGTCGCGGGGCGGTTTCGTCGAGGGCAGGTCGAGCGGTGAGGCACCGCTCCGTCCGGCCCCGACCGGCGTCGCGTCAGCGGGGACGGAGCGCGCGTCGCGGCGACGACCGTCCGCCACCACGGTGGCGCCCTCGCTCGAGAACAACAGGGTGCCTGACACCGGGTCCGCGTCGGCCGTCACCCGGTCACCCGGCCGGAACTCACCGGCCACGAGCGCCCGGGCCAGCGGGTTCTCGACGAGGCGCTGGATCGTCCGCTTGAGCGGGCGCGCACCGTAGGCCGGGTCGGTGCCCTCGCGGACGATGAGCGCCTTGGCCGCGCCGGTGAGCTCGAGGTCGATGTCCTGGCCTGCCAGTCGGTGCCCGAGGTCTGCCAGCAGCAGGTCGACGATCTGGACAAGGTCGGCATCGGTCAGGGCATGGAAGACGATCACCTCATCGACCCGGTTGAGGAACTCGGGCCGGAACTGCGTGCGCAGGGCGTCGGTGACCTCGCGCTTCATCTGCTCGTACGCGGCGTCGCCGCTCCGACCGCCCGTGGCCGCGATCGCGGCCGAGCCGATGTTGCTGGTCATGATCACGACGGTGTTCTTGAAATCGACCGTCCGGCCCTGTCCGTCGGTGAGCCGGCCGTCGTCGAGCACCTGGAGGAGCACGTTGAACACGTCCGGGTGAGCCTTCTCGATCTCGTCGAGGAGCAGCACCTGGTACGGGCGTCGTCGGACCGCTTCGGTCAGCTGACCGCCCTCCTCGTAGCCGACGTAGCCAGGGGGTGCCCCGATCAGTCGCGAGACGGCGAACTTCTCCATGTACTCGCTCATGTCGATCCGGACCATCGCGGTCTCATCATCGAACAGGAATTCGGCCAGGGCCCGCGCCAGCTCCGTCTTGCCGACGCCGGTGGGGCCGAGGAACAGGAACGAGCCGATGGGTCGGCGCGGGTCCTTGAGTCCGGCGCGCGCCCGACGGACGGCATCGGCCACCGCCTGGATGGCTTCCTCCTGGCCGACCACCCGCTGGTGCAGGCGATCCTCCATCTGGATCAGCTTGGCGGTCTCGCCTTCCATGAGCCGACTGACCGGGATGCCGGTCCACGCCCCGACGATCTCGGCGATGTCGTCCGCGCCGACCTCCTCCTTCAGGAGCGTTCCGGGACCTTGGAGGCCGGCGAGTGCCGCCTCCTGCTCGGTCAGCGTGTCCTGGAGCTGCTTCTGGGTCCCGTACTTCAGCTCGGCGGCGGTCGCGAAGTCGGCCTCGCGCTCGGCCTGCTCGATCCGGGTGGCGAGGGCCTCGAGCTCTGAGCGCGTAGCACGGATCGCCGCGATCGCGGCTTTCTCGGCCTCCCAGCGCTGCTTGAGACCGCCGCCTTCCTCCTCGAGGTCGGCCAGCTCCTTCTCGAGGGTCCCCAGCCGCGACTTCGACGCGTCGTCCGTCTCCTTGCGCAACGCCTCGCGTTCGATCTCGAGCTGGATGCGTCGCCGTTCGAGCTCGTCGATCTCGATCGGCATCGAATCGATCTCCATGCGCAACCGGGACGCTGCCTCGTCCACGAGGTCGATCGCCTTGTCCGGCAGGAACCGTCCGGTGATGTAGCGGTCGGACAGCGTCGCGGCCGCGACGAGGGCCGAGTCCGTGATGCGCACCCCGTGGTGGACCTCGTAGCGCTCGCGCAGGCCGCGCAGGATGCTGATCGTCTCCTCGACCGTGGGCTGGTCGATCAGGACGGGCTGGAAGCGCCGCTCGAGGGCCGCGTCCTTCTCGATGTGCTTGCGGTACTCGTCCAGCGTGGTCGCACCGATCGTGTGCAACTCGCCGCGCGCCAGCATCGGCTTGAGCAGGTTGGACGCATCCATGGCGCCCTCTGCAGCTCCCGCCCCGACGACCGTGTGGAGCTCATCGATGAACAGCACGACCTGCCCGTCCGAGTCCTTGATCTCCTTGAGGACGGCCTTGAGCCGCTCCTCGAACTCGCCTCGGAACTTGGCCCCGGCGATCAGCGCGCCGAGGTCGAGGGCCACCACGCGCTTGCCCTTGAGACCCTCCGGGACGTCGCCGCGGACGATCCGCTGTGCGAGGCCCTCGGCGATGGCCGTCTTGCCGACGCCCGGCTCGCCGATGAGGACCGGGTTGTTCTTGGTCCGGCGTGAGAGCACCTGGATGACGCGCCGGATCTCCTCGTCCCGGCCGACCACCGGATCGAGCTTGCCGGCCCGCGCCTCGGCCGTGAGGTCGCGTCCGTACTTCTCGAGGGCGGCGTACGTGCCTTCTGGGTTCTGGGAGGTGACGCGCTGGCCGCCGCGCACGCTTTGGAGGGCCTGCAGGATGGCCTCCTTGCCGGCCGCGTGGGCCTCGAGCAGGGTCTGTGCCTCGCCCCCGGCCTCGGCGATGCCCAGCAGCAGGTGTTCGGTCGACACGTACTCGTCGCCCAGCCGGCGCGCCTCCGCTTCGGCGCGCTCGATGGCGGCCTTGCCGCGCGGGTCCAAGCTCAGCGAACCGCCCTGGACGCGGGCGCGCTTGGCCAGGGACGCGGCCAGCTCCCCGCGGAACCCGGGCAGATCGACGCCGAGCCGGCGAAGTGTCTCCGCCGGGATGCCGTCATCGGGTTCGACGAGGGCGCTCAAGAGGTGCTCGGCATCGAGGATCGGGCTCTGGAGTCGCTGGGCCGTCTCCTGGGCGGCGACCACTGCCTCCTGGGCCTTCTGGGTGAATCGGTCGAGTTGCATTCGTCAGGTCTCGTTTCGTGGGTCGGGTTGGTCGACGAGGTCGAAGAAGCGCTGGGCACCCTTCCGGGCTTCGGCGGACAGCTGGCTGGGCAGGACGACCTTGGCCTTGACGTACAGGTCGCCGTGCCCGTCCGCCCGGAACCTCGGCATGCCCTGACCGGTGAGTCGGAACGTCCGACCGGTCTGGGTGCTGGCCGGGATCGTGAGCATCACACGACCCTTCAGGGTCCGGATCGGGACCTCGGCCCCGAGGAGGGCTTCCCGCAGGGTCAGCGGGACCTCCCGCTCGAGGTCGGCCCCGCGCCGGGTGAATCGGCGATCGGGCGTCTGGCGGATCAGGACAAAGAGGTCGCCGCCGCCGGGCGCCTTGCCGCTCAGCCGCAGGCGGGTGCCGGTATCCGCGCCGCGTGGGATCGTCACCTCGAGGCGTTTGCCGTCCACCTCGACCAGGCGACTCGTGCCGTGATAGGCCTCGTCCAGGCTGATCTCGGCGACCGCTTCCGCACTCGCGAGAGCCTGCGGGCGCGCCGCAGGTGCCCGGGCCCCGCCGGTCCGGCCGCCGGCCGATCCGCCGTCGGCGTCGAGGCCCATCCCGGCCAGGATCTCCTCGAAGGTCGGGCCGGCCCCAGCGCTCGGTCGACGGCCGCGGCCCGAGGTCCCGCTCGAGCCGCGAACAGGCTCCGAGGCGCCGCCGAAGAAGGCCTGGAAGAAGTCGCTGAAGTCACCGGCGTCGCCGGTCGTGTGGAACTCATAGCGCACGTTGCCGCCCGGTCCGCCGAAGCCCGCGAACCCGGCGAATGGGTCGCCACCGGTCCCGCGCGACGCGCCTCGGGCACCCGCGCCGGCCGTCGCACCGGCCCGGGCGTAGGCCTCCCAGTCCTTGCCCAGTCGGTCGTACAGGGCGCGCTTGTCCGGATCGGACAGGACGGCGTTGGCCTCGTTGGCGGCCTTGAACCTGCGCTCCGCCTCAGCGTCGCCCTTGTTCGTATCCGGGTGGTGCTGCCGGGCCGCCTTGCGAAAGGCCTTCTTGATCTCGGCTGGTGTGGCCGTCCTCGGCACGCCGAGCACGGCGTAGTAATCCTGGAATTCCACGGCGCTCTACCCGGGTCGGCGCTCGGCGCCCGCTGCGCGCGTTGACATCTGCGGTGCTCGCTCACGCACCTCAGGGTGCGCTCGCTCCGCTCCTCGATGACGCCTTCGCATCGAACGCCGCATCGCCGTCCACGCAGTATCGGGATTCCCCTCAGTGGCCTCGAACCACGACCGGCGGTTGATCGGTCGGTGGGAAGCTCGATCGACGGACCCGGGTCTCGGGCTCCGGCTCGATCGGGTCGCCACCCTTGACGACCTTCGGGGGCTCGGTGACCAGCGGCTTCGGGCGACGCCGCAGCGCCGCCTCCAGTACCTGGTCCATCGAGTCCACGAGGATCAGCTTCATCGACTTGCGGATCTCGTCGGGGATGTCCCGCAGGTCCTTCTCGTTCTTCCGGGGGATGATCACGGTCTTGGCGCCCGACAAGTGAGCGGCCAGGATCTTGCTCTTGAGCCCGCCGATCGGGAGGACCCGACCGCGCAGGGTGATCTCACCCGTCATCGCCACGTCCTTGCGGACGGGGCTGCCGGTCAGCGCGCTCACCATGGCGGTGGCCATCGTGATGCCCGCGGACGGACCGTCCTTGGGGATGGCCCCGGCCGGCACGTGGATGTGCAGGGTGTTCTTCTCGAAGATCTCGCGCTCGATGCCCAAGGCCCGGGCGTTGGCCCGAGTCCACGACAGTCCGGCCCGGGCGCTCTCGCGCATGACCTCGCCCAGCTGACCGGTGAGGATGAAGTCCTCGCGGCCCTCCATGCGGGTCACCTCGATGGCGACGACATCACCACCGACCTCGGTCACGACCAGGCCCGTCGCCGAGCCGATCTGGTCCTCGGCCTCGAGCTCGCCGTACTCGAACCGCTGCGGGCCGAGCAATCCGGCCAGCTTCTTCTCGTCGATGACCGTCTTGCGCTTGCGGCCCTCGGCGACCTGCCGGGCGACCTTGCGCATGACGTTGGCGATCTCGCGCTCGAGGTTGCGGACACCGGCCTCGTGGGTGTACGACCGGACGAGCTCGGTCATCGCGCCATCGGTGATCTCGATGTGTTTGGCGCCGAGACCGTGATTGGTCTTCTGCTTCGGGATCAGGAACCGCTTGCCGATCTCGATCTTCTCCTGTTCGGTGTAGCCGGGCAGCTGGACGATCTCCATCCGGTCGCGCAATGCGGCGGGGATGGGGTCGAGCAGGTTGGCCGTGGCGATGAACAGGGTCTTGGACAGGTCGAACGGCACCTCGAGGTAGTTGTCCTGGAAGGTGTTGTTCTGCTCGGGATCGAGGACCTCGAGCAGCGCGGACGACGGGTCGCCCCGGAAGTCCATCCCGATCTTGTCGACCTCGTCGAGCATGAACACGGGGTTGTTCGACCCAGCCGTCTTGATGCTCTGGATGATCCGACCCGGGAGCGCGCCGATGTACGTCCGGCGGTGACCCCGGATCTCGGCCTCGTCGTGGATGCCGCCGAGGCTCATCCGCACGAACTTGCGGCCCATCGCCTTGGCGATGCTCTTGCCGAGGCTCGTCTTGCCGACGCCGGGAGGCCCGACGAAGGCAAGGATCGGACTGCGGATCTCGTCCGCCAGGGTGCGCACCGCGAGATATTCGAGGATGCGTTCCTTGATCTTCTCGAGGCCGTAGTGGTCCTCGTCGAGGATCCGGGCGGCCTCCTTGATGTCGAGCTGGTCATCCGTCGCGACGTTCCAGGGCAGGCTGATCAGCCAATCCACGTACGTTCGGATGACGCCGACCTCGGGTGACGCCGACGGGATGCGGCTCATCCGATCGACTTCCTTGATCGCCCGGGCCTTGATCTCGTCGGGCATGCCGGCGGCTTCGACCTTCTCGCGAAGCTCGTTGATCTCGGCCTGCTGGGGATCGTCCTCACCGAGCTCGCGCTGGATGGCCTTGAGCTGCTCGCGCAGGATGTACTCGCGCTGGGTCTTGTCCATCTCCGACTTGACTTCGGACTGGATGCGGCCCTTCAGCTCGAGCACCTCGACCTGGTGGGCGAGGAAGTTCGAAACCAACTTGAGGCGCTCGACCACGTCGATCGTCTCGAGCAGCTCCTGACGCTGCTCGGTCGACATGTCGGGGCTGTAGGCGACCATGTCCGCGAGGAGCCCGGGCTCGCTGATGTTGCGGGCGGCCACGGCGGCCTCCGGCGGCACCGGCGCCCCGTTCGCCACGTACTGCTCGATCTGGGCCTGGACCGTCTTCATCAGGGCCTGGACCTCGAGTCCGTCCGGAGACTCGTCGGGCAGCACCTCGATGGAGCCGCGCAGGTAGGGCTCCGTCTCGACGAAGCTGCGCAGGCGCAGGCGCGATTGGCCTTGCACGATCGCCCGCACGGTGCCGTCCTGGAGCTGGACGACCTGGGCGATCTTGGCCAGCGTGCCGACGGTATAGAGCTCGGAGGGATCGTCGATGTCCTCCTGCTCGGCCTGGCGCTGGGTGACGAGAGCGATCGGCCCACCTTCGGCGACCGCGGCATTGAGCGCGTTCACGCTCTTCTCGCGGCCGACCTGGAGCGGCACGATCATCTCCGGGAAGATGACGGTCTCGCGCAGAGCGACGAGGGGTAGGTCACGCGGACCGACCTCGGTCTCCTGCTGCTGGTCGTCGACCGGATCGGTCGAGGGTCGTGCCATCAGGCTCTCCTAACGTGTTGTTGTGCCATCGTCGGGATCGCCCGATGACGCCATGGTCGCGGCTGGCCGACGAGCGTCCTCGGCGTCGCCGGTCCCTTCGGCGTAGAGCGCCTCCAGGATGCGGGCGCCGAGGCGCTCCTCGAGTTCGAACAGGATGCGGATGCCAGCGAGATTGACGCCTCGCTCGCGGGTGAGGTGGCGGATCCAGAGGATCCGGCGGATATCGTTCTCGCTGTACAGGCGGATGTTGGTCGGCGTCCGCGCCGGGCACAGGAGACCCTCGTCCTCGTAGATCCGCAGGGTCCGCGGATGGACGCTGACGATGCTCGCCGCGACGCTGATCACGTAGACGGGTCGCGTCGGATCTCGTTCCGGGCGGGGGGACGCCATCAGGTCAGGACTCGGCGCTCGCGCCCTGGTCGGCGGTCTCGGGAGTCGTGGACCGGCCATCGATGGTCGGGCTGATGCGGATCTGGCGAGGCTTGACCGCCTCGGCCCGCGGGAAGGTCAGGCGAAGCATCCCATGCTCGAACGTCGCGGTCGCCTTGTCCGCCTCGAGCCCGCTCGGCAGGGCCAGCATCCGGCTGACGGAGCCGTGGCGGATCTCGCTGACGAGGGTCTCGCCTTCGGTCGTTTCGTGCTCCTGGCGCGACTCGGCACGGATGGTCAGCGTCCCGTCCTCGACGGTGATCTCGACATCATCGGGCTTGATGCCCGGCAGGGCTGCCTCGACGATGAGCGCATCGGTCGAATTCCTGACATCGAGCGGCAGGCTGGCGCTCGCGTCGGCGCTGCCGCCCCACGTGCGCGGACGCACGAAGCTGTCTTCGAAGAGTCGGTCCATCGCCTGGCGGAGCGTCACAAGCTCCCCGAGCGGTGAGGTTCGACGAACGAGGGTCATCGGAGCACCTCCTGTGCTGCCTTCGATCGTCGGCGCGCTCGATGGAGCACGCCGGTGAGTGAGGTAAGGCGCCCGAACGACGGGCACAGGAGGATGCTAGAACCTTGACAATGGCGTTGTCAAGAGTCCGGCGGGAATTTCCGCAGGAACGCTGCGGAACGGCGTACCTTCCACGCCGGTCAGCCGGCGGCTGCGCCCTCCGGATCGCCGATCAGCTGGCCGTGGAGCATCGACTCGCATTCCTGCTTGCCGATGGCGATGACCTTGTCGCCCTCGCGCAAGACGCTGTCGGGGCGAAGGGGTGACGCGATGCCATCGCGGATCACCGCGAAGAGGGAGCAGCCGTCGGGGATATCGAGGTCGCGCGGTGCGCGGCCGATGGCCGGTGAGCCAGGCTGCAGATGGGCTTCGATGAGCTCGAGCTCGCCCTCACCAAGGGCGGCCAGGTGGAGCAGCTCGTTGACCGGGATGTCCTGCTCGATCGAGCCCAGGATCATGCGGGTCGGGCTGATCAGCTCGTCGACGCCGAGATGGCGGAAGAGCGCCTCGTTCTTCGGGTTGTTGACCCGGGCGATGGTCCGCGGCACGTCGAAGTGATGCTTGGCCATCTGGCAGATGACGAGGTTGTCCTCGTCGTCCCCCGTGACCGCGGCCACGACATCGGCCCGGTTCGAGCCGGCTTCGCCCAGGTACTTGCCTTCGCAGCCGTCGTGGGCGATGACGATCGAGCCGATCTCGTCGGCGATCTGGCGCGCGCGCCCCGGATCCTTCTCCATGAGGGCCACCTCGTGACCCGAATCGAGCAGCTCCTTGGCCAGGTAGTAGCCCACCTTGCCGCCGCCCACGACGAGTACGAACACGTCAATCCTCCGCCGCCGCGCCGGGCGCGGCGGTCATCGATGCTGTAGGAGTGGCCTCATCCCCGGGTGCGTGATGGTGATCGCCGCCCGGGTGCTGGCCGGTCGGTGCGAGCATGCCGCTGAGCCCCGACGCCGGGAAGCCGAGGTAGTCGGCCATCGCGTCGAGCATCAGCCCGGTCCGACAGATCGTCGCGATGCCGAGCTCCGCGTAGGCGGCTGCGCGCACGGGGTCGTTGATCTTCGCGATGACCCGCGGGATCTCGAAGGCCTCGGTCGCGAGCTGGGCGGACATCACGTTCCGGTTGTCGCCCTCGGTCAGGGCGAGGAAGATGTCGGCGCCCTCGACGCCCGCCCGCCGGAGCACGTCCTCGTCCGTGCCGTCGCCGCGCAAGGCGGTGCCCTTGAACTCGGCCGGCAGCCGCTCGAATGCCCGGTTCGAGATGTCGAGGACGATGACCTCATGCCCGGCGACGTCCCAGCCCTGGGCCGCCGCCGCGCCCACCCGGCCGCAGCCCACGATCACGATCTTCACGTTGGTTCCTCGCTCATCGGTTCGCGCACGACCCAGACCGTGCACGGTGCGTTCTGCAGGATGTAGGGGATCGTCCGCCCGATGGCGAACTCACCCCCGAACCGTTTTCGGTAGGGCAATCCCACGACCAGCAGGTCGGCGCCTCGCTCGGTGGCTTCGTCGACGATCGCCGCGGCCACGTCGCGCGCCTGCAGCAGGACCGGTTCGATCGAGAGCTTGTGGCTCTCGGCGATCGCCTCCGCCGAGTCGAGGACCCGCTGGACATCCTCGGACCCGCTGGCGACGTCCGTGTCGAGGGGCAAGGTCCAATCGATCTCCACCACGTGGACCGCGATCAGCTCGGCCTTGGTGCGCGCCGCCTGGGCGACCGCCAGCCGGATGATCCGCTCGTCGCTGGGGCCGCCGTTGAGGGCTACCACCGCGCGACGGAAGATCGATATCTCAGTGTCGGGCATGGGTGGCCACGATACCACCGCCCCACGTGGCCCTCGTATCCTCGGCGCTGGTCAGTGCTCCCGGCGGAAGGGCACGTCGGCGACGACCGTGTGCTCGCGACCGATCAAGGCGGCCTTGAGCCGCCGGGCCACCTGGTTGTAGAGCATGCGCTCCCACCAATGTCGGGCGACGTACTCGGGCAGGACGACGATGGTGATCGGAGCCGGCTTGTCGGGCGGCCACGCCTGGTCGAGCACGTCGAGATAGGCGATGACCGGCGAGATGACGGCCCGGAACGGTGATTCCACGATCACCAGGGGGACCCCGGGGATCTGGCGGTCCCAGCGCGTCCGGAGGGCTTCACCGGCCTCCGGATCCTCGGTCACGAACACGGCCCGGACGTCCTCACTCATCGTTCGTCCGAACTTGATGGCCTGGACGACGGCCCGGTTGATGCCGTTGACCGGCACCACCACGCGCTGCTCGCGGTGCGGAGCGTCGATCACGACGTCATCGCGGACGTGCAACTCCACCGATTGCGCGTCGTACGCCCGCCGGATGAACAGCATCATCGACACGAGGATCGGGATCAGCAGGATCACGAACCAGGCGCCGTCGACGAACTTCACGCTCGTCACCACGATGGCGACGATCGCGGTCGCGAGGCAGCCGATCGCGTTCACGACGAGCCGCTTTCGCCAACCGGCGGGGCGTTCCCGATACCAGTGCCGGATCATGCCGGCCTGGCTGATCGTGAAGTCGATGAACACGCCGACCGCGTAGAGCGGGATCAGCGCGTGGGTCCGACCGCCGGCGACGATCACCAGCGACGCGGCGATGAGACCGAGCAGGATGATGCCGGTCGAAAAGGCCAATCGGTCGCCGCGGAACGAGAACTGGCGAGGGAAGAAGCCGTCTTCGCCCAGGACCGCGGCGAGTCGGGGAAAGGCCGCGAAGCTGGTGTTCGCGGCAAGGAACAGCAGCAGGGCGGTGAACGCCTGGAACAGGAAGAACATCGGGGACGAGCCGAAGACGGCCCCGGCCACCTGGGCGATCACCGTCTTGTGCTCGACGGTCGTCCCGAAGAGTTCAGGTACCGTCGGATAGATGGCGAAGTTGGTCGCCAGGAATGTGATCCCGATGAACAGGATGGCGAGCACCCCGCCCATGACCAAGAGCGTGCTGGCCGCGTTCTTGGACTCAGGCGGCTTGAACGCGGGAACGCCGGTCGCGATGGCCTCGGTCCCGGTCAGGGCCACCGCGCCCGAGGCGAAGGCGCGCAGGAGCAGGAAGATCGACACGCCGCCGGCGGTGCTGGCCGTGGCCTGGACGACCTCGGGTGGTGGTAGGTGGTGCTCGCCCAACACGATGATCCGGTACGCCCCCATCGCGATCATCAGGAACGCGCTGAACATGAAGAGGTAGGTCGGGACCGCGAAGATGTTGCCGGCCTCCCGGATGCCGCGCAGGTTGGCCAGGGTGATCAGGCCGAGCACGCTCACGCCGATGACGACCCGCACGTCGGCCAGGGCCGGGAACGCGGACACGATCTGCTCGACGGCCGACGAGGTCGAGACGGCCGCGGTCAGGTTGTAGTCGATGAGCAGCGCCGATGCCGCCACGAGCGACGCCAGTCGACCGAAGTTGCGCTTCGAGACGGAATACGATCCGCCGCCGGTCGGGTAGGCGATGCACACCTGGCGATAGGAGAAGGCGACCACCGCCAGGAGGCCCGCGATCGCGATCGCGACCTCGAGCGACCAGTCGAGGGCGGCCAGGGCCGCCCCGCCCAGGATGAAGGCGAGGATGACCTCCTCGGTCGCGTAGGCCGATGAGCTGATCGCGTCGGAGCTGAAGATGGCCAGGGCCTTGGTCTTGCTGAGGCGTTCACCGATCTCCTCCTCCTGGTGGAGCGGTCGGCCGAGGACGATCGATCGGATGCGGGCGATGAGCTTGGCGCCCGGCGTCGTGGGGACACTCGCCGCTTCCTTGGCCGTGAGCTGGCCCTTGCCCGAGTACCGGAAATACGGCGCATGCGGTCGCTCGACGCGGAGCCGTCGATCACCGGGCTTGCGACCCTGGAGCGGTCGTCGGCCGCCGATCATCGTTCGGACCTCATGCGCCGACCGACAGCCGGTCCGCCAACCGGCCCGGCAGCCCGGCCGCCCGGATCGCCGTCTGCACGGGGCGCACGTCGTAGGCGACTCGATGCCAGGTCACCCGGCCGCCCGGCAGGTCGATGGTCAGATACGACGCACGCGGATCCCCGTCCCGCGGCTGGCCGACGCTGCCGGGGTTGAAGAGGACGCGGTTCGGTGCCAGCTCCATGCCGAGACCGGGTCGGCCGTGGATGAGGGCCACGCGGTCGGGCGTTGCGATCCAGGCGACCGGCACATGGGTATGGCCGTGGAGGCCGTGGCGAGTGGTCAGCAGATCGATGTTCGCAGACGCGCGATCCCGGTCGGTCACGTACTCGCGCAATGGGTCGCGGGGACTGCCATGGACCAGGCTGATCTCGCCGATCTCGAGTCGGAGGGGCAGCCCGTCCAGCCACGTCCTCGTCTCCGGCGACATGGTGGTGCGCGTCCATTCGGCCGCCGCGCGGGCCTCCGGGTTGAACCAATCGATCTCTGGGCCACCGAGGGCGGCCGCATCGTGGTTGCCGCGTACGCCGACGGCCTGGCGCTCGCGCAATCGCGCCACGACGGCGTCTGGGTCCGGGCCGTAGCCGACCACGTCGCCGAGGTGCCAGACCGCGTCGACGGCTCCGGCGTCCTGGAGGACCGCGTCGAGCGCCACGAGGTTGCTGTGGATGTCCGAGAGGACCGCGACGCGCATCGCGGCAGAGGGTAGCAGTCGGGTCGCCTGACTGAGGGCCGGTCACCACGGACGGCGGCGTCGGAGGGACGGGTCACGGGGAAACCCTGGCGGCACCGTACCAGTGCGCCGTGCGATGACCAGGCGGTGATCGGCCAGCCCCGGCATCGCCACATCGGCCACGTCGAGGGTCCCACCGCCGAGTGCCGCGATCGCCCGCTGGGCGGCTCGCAGTTCGAGATCCAACGCGCCGCGCTTCCAGGCGACGAGCGCTCCGCCAGCGTCGAGCAGCGGGAAGGCCAGCTCGACCAGGTCTGCCATCGACCCGACCGCCCGACTGGTGACCACCGGCCAGCGGTCGCGGTGGGTCGGGTCGCCGGCGAGCGCCTCGGCCCGAGCCTGCGTGACCGTCACCCGCTCGCCCATGGCGGTCGCCGCGACGACCGTTTCCAGGAATCGAGCCTTCTTGCCGACGGGTTCCACGAGCGCCACTGCCGTCGAGGGTACGAACGCCGCGATCGGCAGTCCGGGAAACCCGCCGCCCGAGCCGAGGTCGAGGATGCCAGCGGCGGTGGTCAGGCCCGGGACGTAGGCAAGGGCGCTCAGGCTGTCGAGGACGTGCCGAACCGCGATGTCGGCCGGATCGCGGATCGCGGTGAGATTGATCGCGGATGTCCAGGCGAGCAGCAGCCGGACGTGGCCGTCGATGCGGGCTCGGGCGGCAGGCGTTGCCGTGAGGCCGAGCCGCACCAGCCCGGTCCCGACGATCTCGTCGAAGGCCGCTGGCAGTGCCGGGGTGTCCCTGACGCGCGTCGGGAGCGGCTCGCGCTTGCGGTCCAGAGGTGCGCCTCCTTGGATCAACGCACCACCGCGCGCGGCACCGCTCCCGGCGTCGACTCATCTCGCACGGGTGGCCTCGTCCGGTCTTCCTCCATCCATCCGGTTCGCGGCCGGGTCTCCCCGTGCCCCTCGTGGATCGAGTTACCCTCGCGTTCGCCCCTGTGCGGGAGGGCAACGTATGGGGCGGGCCGTCGGGGCGTCAACCCGCTTATCCACGAACTGGCGCGCGTCGCCGGGTTTGGTGGATAACCGGCAGACCTTCGCCCTGGGCGGGTGCACGAGATCTAGCGTCGCGCTCCGATCACCAAGGCACCTCGGACCGCTCGTCGGGCATCGCCATCGCCATCAGCATCGGCGCCGCGTCGCGCGCTCGTCCCGTGGATCCGACCGCCCCGGGATCGCTGCTGGAGCCGCTCGCTCTCGTCCGCCAGCGCCGCGGCCAGGGTCGACGCCATCGTGTCGTCATCGACCTGACCGACCGGTCCGGGCAGCGCGAGCACGAACGTCGACCCGACACCGGGTTCGCTCGCGACGCCGAGGTCTCCGCCCATGGCGCGCGCGAGGTCTCGGGCGATGGAAAGACCAAGACCGGTCCCGGTCAGACGCTGATGGTCGGCCAATCGGTGGAACGGCTCGAAGATCCGCTCGCGGTCCTCCGGATCGATCCCGGCGCCCTGGTCGCGCACCGCCAGGATGACGACGGACCCATCGAAGCGTCCGGCCAGCTCGACCGTCCCGCCGGCCGGGCCGTACTTGACCGCGTTGGCCCCGAGGTTGGTCAGGATCTGCTCGGTTCGCCGCCGATCGGCCGTCGCGGTCCGGATCCGCCCCGGCACGTCGGTCTCGAGGCTGATGCCGCGTTCCAGGGCGATCGGCATGAGCCCGGCGGCGACGGCGGTGACCGCCTCCGCGACCGAGAACGGCGCGACATCGAGCTCGAGGGTCCCGCTCTCGAGGCGCGACGATTCGAGCAGGTCGCCGACGAGCGCCGTCATCCCCCCTGCGATGGTCCGGCCGCGCTCCATGAACTCGCGCTGGATGGTCGGGTCCTCGACTCGCCCGTCGAGGATGAGGTCGAGATACCCGGTCAGACCCGTGAGCGGTGTCCGCAATTCATGCGCGACCGTCGAGACGTAGCGTGACCGACCAGCCTCCCCGGCGCGCAGGCTGGCGAGCTCGCGTTCGGTCGTGAGCGTGGTGGTGACGAGGGCCAGGGCGACGGCAGCGTGGCGCGCAAGGCTCGGCGGCAACCGATCGGCGACCGCCGTGGCATCGGCCGCCTTGGCGAAGGCGAAGCCGAGCGTGACGTCGCCGGCCATCGGCACGGCCAGGCAGGCATGGTGGGTCGCGCGGTCCGACCGGCGGCCACGAAGGTTCGGCGGTCCCGCGCGACGGGCGATCAGCACGGTCGCCGGGGCGGCCGCCGCACGTCGGGCGCGGCTGCGCGGCGCCGCGGCGTCCAGCCAACCGGCGAGGTCGGCCGCATCCGAGGTGTCGCGTTCGTCGGTGGCCGACACCGCCACCCGCCGCGTGTCGCCATCGGCGACGACGGCGGCCCGCGTCGCGCCGACCGTATCGGCCAGCAGGTCCAACAATCCGGCCAGCCTCGCTTCGGCCGGCACGTCGGCGGCGAGCACGTCCAGGGTGCGCGACAGCAGGCGTGCTTCCTCGTGGGCCATCCGATCGGTGACGCGGCGCGACCGCGTCCGGCGCTCGAGCGCAGGTCGGGGCGGAGTGATCTTGGGGACGGGCCCCGGGACCAGGGTTTCGTTGGGTCGGTGGGTCATCTGGACCGATGGTCAGCCCACCGGAGTGCTCGGGACATCCCCCGACGGGACGCGTCCGGGCGCCGAAGGTACCGGGGTTAGGTGGATCGCGCCGGGCTGCGCACGGGTCGACCCAGCGTCCGGCGGACGACGTCGATGACCTCGTCGACGTACTGGTCCGCCTCGCCGCGCTCGGCGGCGGTCCGGACGCATCCCTGGACGTGGTCCTCGAGGACCAGGATCGACAGGGCGTCGACCGCGGCCCGCAAGGCCGCCGTCTGCTGGAGGATGTCGACGCAGTATTCCTCGCGCTCGATCATCCGGGCGATGCCCCGGACCTGTCCCTCCATCCGAGAGAGACGGCGCATGAGCTGCGGGGTGTCCTTGGCGTAGCTGTGGCGGAAGTGGCTTGGATCCGGCGGCGGTGTGGTAGCGCGTCGGGACGTGCTGGTTGCCATGCCGGCATCATACCCCCTGGGGGTATCGGGCGACAACGGCACCCTCGAGCCCGGCGCCCGGGCTGACCCGGCCTCGGGTAGACTGACGGCCGATGGAGTCGCGTACGCCGTTCGCCCATGCCAGTGAGGCGGAGATGGCTCGCATCCTCGACTTCTACGACGTCCGTTGGGAATACGAACCCCACACGTTCCCGATCCTCTGGACGCTCGAAGGCACCGTGGTCGAAAGTTTCTCGCCCGACTTCTTCCTGCCCGATCTCGACCTCTATCTCGAGATGACCACGCTGCGCCAGAAGCTCGTCCGAAAGAAGAACCGCAAGCTTCGTCGACTGCGCGAGCTCTATCCGTCGATCAACATCAAGTTGTTCTACGCGCGCGACTTCCGAGCGCTGATGCTCAAGTACGGCAAGGTCGCCCTGGTCGACGGACTCTCGGGATCGTCGGGCCAGGTGGCCGCGCCCCACGCGCCGCCGCCCGTGATCGATCTGCCCCTGGCGCTTGACGAGGCGCCCGTCGCCGCCCAGGTCAGCCCGGCACCGTACGCGGCCGGCACCACCGCCATCGTCGTGGCGGGTTCGATCGGGACGGGCCGACGACATCGGGCTCGGCGCACTGGGACGCCGGCGGAACCTGACGCGGAGACGACGGGCCGATGACGGTTCGAACGACCGACCTGCGCGCCGACGTCGGCCAGATCCTCCTGACCGAGGACCAGATCGTGGCCAAGGTCGCCGAGCTGGGCGCCCGGATCAGCCAGGACTACGACGGGCGCCCGCTGACCCTGGTCTCGGTCCTCAAGGGGTCCCTGCCGTTCATGGCCGACCTGATGCGGGCCATCGACCTCCCGCTGCGCATCGACCTCATGGAGGTGAGCTCGTACGGCGGCAGCACGACCGAGTCGTCCGGACTGGTCAGGATCCTCAAGGATCTGTCGGCAAGCATCGAGGGCGAGGACGTCCTGATCGTCGAGGACATCATCGATACCGGGCTCACCCTCAACTACCTGATCCGCTATCTGCGCGGCAAGAACCCGCGCTCACTACGGATCTGCACGCTGCTCGACAAGCCGGCGCGACGCCTGGTCGACATCGCGGTCGACTACATCGGGTTCCAGATCCCGGATCAGTTCGTGGTCGGTTACGGCCTTGACTACGGGGAGGTCTACCGGAATCTGCGCTTCGTGGGCGTGCTCAAGCCTGAGGTCTACGGAGCGGGCGATCCCGACGCCCCGGACGGAGCGGGGGAGACCGTCGAGGCGTGACCATGCATCGTCGGCCCCTGGGCGGGGGCCGGACCCTGGCCACGATCGGTAGCCTGATCGCGCTCATCGGCTGCTTCCTGCCGTGGTGGCAGATCGGCCAGTCAGGCGGGTTGCCGCCGTTGTCGGGCAACGCGCTCGAAGGCAGCGGGATCATCGTCCTCCTGGTGGCCGTCGCGACGCTGCTGCTGGTCGCCCTGCCGTACGCGGTCGGTGACAGGCCCACCCCCATCGACCGCTGGGAGGCCTACGCCGCCCTGGCGGTGATCGGCTGGGCCGGACTGGCCTGGCGGGTGGTCCAGCTGATCGGACTCGATGCGTTCCGCTTCGACGAACCGGCTCAGGTCTTCACGAACGGCCCGGGCCTCTGGGTCGCGGCGCTCGGCTTGGCGGTCGTGGCACGGGCCGTATACCAGATGCGCGGCGAGCCGCACTACCGCTGACGCTCACGCCGCGGGGGCGGGCCGACCCTCGAGGATGAGACCGAACCAGTGTTCCTGGCCGTTGCTCGAACGATGGCGGAAGACGTACGTCCCGTCGCTCCACAACGTGGGCGTCGGGCTGGCCGGCAGGTAGACCGCGCCGAACGCCGCTGCGGCCCCGGCGATCGGCCGGATCAGTGGGATCCTGGCGGCGATGCCGGCGTCCGTGCGCCACGCGTCGACCGTCGCCTCGCGCGTCGGGGCATCGTGACCTTCCTTCGGCGCACACCAGCCGAGCTCGAGCACGCCGTCGGAGCGGATGGCCAGTTCCGGGATGCCAGGGTCGAGTGGGCCCGAGGCCGTCGCCACGGGCGTCATCGCCTGCCACATCCGGATGGTGCGTCCGCGGTCGCGCTGGACGCTGGCCACGAGCCAGGCCCCGACATCGAGGCAGATGCCGTCGCCCTCAGTCTTCATCGGCGCCGTCGAGGTGGCGGCGTGGGATTCGTTCGCTCGCTCCGCTCGCTCGGCGATGAGCGGACCCCTCGCCTGGTCGGTCGTCGAGCCCCAGGGCTTGAGGACGAGGATGGCAACCATGATCGCCACGATGAGGGTCCATCGCCCGGTCGGTCGCTGCGGGCCGGTCGCCCCGGACGCGCGGTAGGCATCGAGGTTGACGCGATCGGGGGACTCCCGCCCCGAGACCACCGGTCCGCTGCCGGCCGGGTGGCCTGCGCCTCGCGACGGGCGATCCATGCGGGTGTCCTGCGGTCAGTCCTCGCCCAGGTAGGCCTTGCGGACGGACTCGTTCTCCTTGACCTCGGCGGCAGGCCCCGACAGGACGACGCGGCCGGTCTGGAGCACGTAGGCGCGATGGGCGATGGATAGCGCCTGGAGCGCGTTCTGCTCGACCAGCAAGACGGTCGTGCCCAGGGCATTGATCTCCTGGATCGTCTCGAACACCTGGGAGACCAGCATCGGGGCGAGGCCGAGGGATGGCTCGTCCAGCAGCAGCACGCGTGGCGCGGACATCATGGCTCGGGCGATCGCCAGCATCTGCTGCTCACCGCCGGACAGGGTCCCGCCGAGCTGGTGCGTCCGTTCGCGCAGTCGCGGGAACAGCGTCATGACCTTGTCGATGTCGGGCCCGACCGTCTTGAGGTCCCGAGTGAATGCACCCATCAGCAGGTTCTCGTAGACGGTCATCCGGGTGAAGATGCGGCGGCCCTCAGGGGCGTGGCCGATGCCATCGGACACGAGCCGATGGGCCGACACTCGCGAGATGTCCCGGCCCTCGAACATGACCGACCCCTGACGCGGGTGGATGAGCCCGCTGATGGTCTTGAGGGTCGTGGTCTTGCCCGCCCCATTGGCACCGATCAGGGTGACGATCTCGCCTCGACCGAC
>DASSMQ010000133.1:0-2267 GCA_035688805.1 Candidatus Limnocylindrales bacterium | reverse complement strand
ACGGTCGGACGGCCCAGGGTCAGCGTGCCCGTCTTGTCGAGGATGACGGTGTCGACCCGGTGGGCGATCTCGAGGGCCTCCCCACCGCGGATCAGGATGCCGGCCTCAGCCGCCCGACCCGTGCCGACCATGATCGCGGTGGGCGTCGCGAGCCCCATGGCGCATGGGCAGGCGATCACGACCACGCTGATGAACGCCGTCAGGGCGAGGGTCACCTTCGGGTCCGGACCGGCGATCCACCAGATGACGAACGAGGCCGCCGCCAGGCCGATGACCGCCGGCACGAAGGCCTCGGCGATCCGATCGGCGAGCCGCTGGATCGGCGCTTTGCTGCCCTGGGCGCGCGCGACGAGCTCGACGATGCGGGCGAGGGCCGTGTCCGCGCCGACGTGGGTGGCGCGCATCAGGAAGGTGCCGGTCGTGTTGAGCGTCGCCCCGGTCACCTCGGCATCCGGGCCGACTTCGACCGGCAACGGCTCACCGGTCAGCATGCTCGCGTCGATGGCCGAAACACCCTCGATGACAACACCATCGACCGGCACCTTCTCGCCGGGGCGCACGCGCAGGATGTCGCCGACCACGACCGTTTCGAGCTCGACGTCGACCTCGCCGTCCGGGGTGACGCGTCGCGCCGTCGTCGCGCCCAGCCCGACGAGCCGCCGGATCGCCCCGGTCGTGCTGTGCTTGGCGCGGGCCTCGAGCCAACGCCCCAGCAGGACGAGGCCGATGATGATCGTCGAGCTGTCGAAGTAGGTCTCCGGGTGGAGGCCCGCCTCATGGATGACCTCGGGGACCAGCGTCACGACCACGCTGTACAGCCAGGCGGCGGTCGTCCCGACGGCGATGAGCGTGTCCATGTTGGCCGTGCCGTGGCGGGCAGCCCGGATGGTCGCTCGGTAGAACCGGCGACCCGCCCAGACCTGGATGATCGTCGCCGGGACCAGCGCCCACCAGTTGATGGTCTCCATCGGGATGCGGGTCTGGGGCGTGAACATCGCCACCATGATCAGGAGGGCGACCGCGATCGAGACGATGGCCTGACGAAGGGTCGACCGCGCCGCGCGCTCGCGTTCGGCGTCGCCCTCGGTCAGGGCGATCGCGACCGACGCCGTCGAGGGCCGGGACGGCGACGCCATCTCCATGTCCGCCCGGACGGCGGCCTCCGGACGAACGTCGTAGCCTGCCGCCTCGACGGCCTGGACGAGCTGATCGCGGCCCGTGACGTCCGGGAGGTAGCGGATGGTGGCGAGCTCGGTCGCGAGGTTGACGCTCGCCGTCTCGACGCCGTCGGCCTGCTGCAGGAACCGCTCGATGCGGTTGACGCAGGACGCGCAGGTCATCCCGACGATGGGCAGTCGGATCTCCGTGGCAGGCTCGGCGGTCATACTCCAGGGGAGTATAGCATTCGGTAGTGACGCGGGCGGGCGGGCGACATCGAGGCCGTCGTTGAACCCAGTCGCCACCCGCATCCATCCGGCAGACTTCGGCGATGACCGGTCCGGCGCTCGCGATCGTCACCATCGACGGCCTCGGCGCGCCATTCCGGATCGCTGCGACCGATCGCGGTGTGGTCGCCGCCGGATGGGAGATCGAGGAGGACGACTTCCGGGCTCGGCTGGCAGCGCGCCTGGGCGAACCGCCGGACGACGACCCGCGCCAGGCGCGCGCCGCCCGCGGCATCGTGGCCGTCGCCCGTCCCGTGTTCGAAGCCCTGCTCCGCGGTGAACCGGCTCCCGTCGACACCGTCCCGCTCGACCTTGACGACCGCCCGGCGTGGGATCGGCGCGTCCTGTCCGAAGTCCGCGGGGTGAGCTGGGGCCAGACCGCGAGTTATGGCGACATCGCCCGACGGATCGGAGCACCGCGCGCGGCACGGGCGGTGGGTGGCGCCCTGGGACGCAATCCGATCTCGCTCCTGATCCCCTGCCACCGCATCATCGCCGCTGACGGGACGATCGGCGGCTATGGCGGCACCGGCTGGGTCGATCGCGACCGGCAACGGTCGCGGAAGGAGGCGCTGCTCTTGCGCGAAGGCGTCACGGTGCGGATGCGCGCCGACTAGACTCCCGCCACGGGCGGCCGCCGTCACGGACGCCCGGATCAGCCCGACCGACCGCCCAGACACGTCGGACCACGCCGTCAGGGAGGCATGACCGCCGGATGACCGCTGCGACCGCGCCCGCCGCCAAGCCGTCGATGTTCTCGGTCTTCCGCAAGCGCGATTTCTCGCTCCTTTGGCTCGCGCAACTGATCTCCACCGCGGGCTC
>DASSMQ010000132.1:0-4209 GCA_035688805.1 Candidatus Limnocylindrales bacterium | reverse complement strand
GTCCGCTGGCTGCGAGGGATGTGCGGCAAGCCACGGTTCGAAGGTCTCGACGCTGGTCGGGACCGGGCCGCCGGTCCGGGCGACGAACCGGTCCACCTCGCGCCGACCCAGCCACGAGTACGTGCCGAAGGCGCGCAGGATCCCGCGGGGAACGACGAGGATCGAGACCGCCGTGCCGCCTGCCACGCCAAGCAGCGTGACCGCCGCGAGCCGGGATACTGCGGGCCAGCCGTCCAGGGATCCCAGCAGCGTCACGCTAAGCGCGATCAAGATCGCAACGAGCGAACCGGCCATGGCCGCGCGGTCGAGATGGGGCCGGAACCCGCGCAGGGTCGCGGTCGATCGCTCCGGAAACGCATCGACGCCGGCCGATGGCCGCAGGCGCGCCACCGTCAGGGCATCTCGACCGGACTCCCCGACCGATTGCCCCACTCCTCCCAAGACCCGGCGTAATTCCGGATATGCCCGAGGCCAGCCAGCTCGTGGAGCAGGAACCAGGCCAGCGCCGCTCGGGTGCCGCTCTGGCAGTAGACGGCCCGGATCTCGCCCGGATCGGCCCCGCTCGCACGGATCAGCGAGAGCGCCTGGTCGACCGTGCGCAGTCGGCCGTCCTCGCCAACGAGGTCCTCGAATGCGCGAAGGCGGGCGCCCGGGATGTGGCCCCCACGTCGCGACCGAAGATCCGAGCCGACCCACTCGGCGCTCGTGCGCACGTCGAGCAGGCGGCTCGGCGGGTGGCTCCCGGTGGTGGCCTCGTGGCTCGCGTCGGCCACGTCGTCATAGGTGGCCATGATCGAGTCGTCACGCTCTCCCAGGGCCACGGGCACCCGCAACGCATCGGCCAGGTCCGCGTCGGGCACCTCGGTGGTCGTCGGTCGATCGTCGGTGGCCCAGGCGTCGATGCCACCGTCGAGCAGGTGGAGTCGATCGGTCGGGAAGCGGTAGAGACGGAGGTGCCAGTACACCCGAGCGGCGTGGCGGTTGAGACCGATGTCGTCGTACAGGACGAGCCGATCGCCGTCACCGACCCGCCAGCGCCGAAGCGCTGCCCCCGTCTGCGCCGGGTCGGCGAGGAGGCCCTCACGCTCCGAGTCCCCGGTCTCGGGTGCCCGACCTCGCAAGGCGATCTCCCGATGGAGGTCGCAGTAGGTCGCACCCGGGATGTGGCGCTTGTTGAACGTGCGCCGATCCGTCGACACGTGGACGACGCGCAGGTCCGGATCGTCGAGATGCTGCGCCAGCCAGTCCGCTTCGACGAGCGGGCCCGGGGCGGAAGCGCCGGACGCAGCGCGCTGCTTGGCCACGGTCCGATGCTAGCAGGCGCTACCCTCGCCTCGATGACCCAGGCATTCCCTACTCTCGTGCTGCTCTACCCCGTCCTCGACGCGCGCTACGGCTCGGGTCTCGCCCGCGGTCGCGCGCGACGGGTGATGACGCGGGACGAGCGCGCGGCGGTCTCGACCGTCGTCGAAGGCCTTCCGGCGGTCATCGCCGACTGGAGTTCCGGGCTCGCCTCCCTCGAGCCGTTCGATGTGATCGAGGTCCGTCGGCCACTGCCGTCGCTATCGTCGAGCGGCGGGGGCCGCTGGTGGGTCGGTCCGCGCGAAGTCCGGGTCGAGCTTGGCGCGGTCGCCGCGACGGGCGCCCGCTACGACTCGGTCATCGCGCTCTGGCCGGGCGACCCGGCTGTCCCCCAGTGTGGTTGGGGCTGCACGCTCGGCCCGTCAGACGACACGTTCGGGTCCGGGTTCTCGTCGATCTCGACCGACCATTGGCCATCCCTGGCGACCGATCCCGATCCCGCGCAGGGCTACGTCCACGAGTGGCTCCACCAGGTCGAGGCGATGTACCGGCACCTGGGCGTGGCCGAGGCCGATCTGCCTCCGCTCCACGACGCCGCGGCCTTCACGTCGACCCGACCGACCGATGAGCCGCCGTTCGGGCGGTCGTACGCCGATCACCACGATGGCTGGCGCGGCCGAGCGGGGGCTCGGACCTGGCGACCGTGGTATCAGGACTGGATGACCGGTCGACTGGCGCCGATCGGGATCGATCGGCTCGCCGCCAGCGGCCCGATCGGGCTCACGCCCGAGCGATGGGCGACGCGGGCGGGAACGTGAGCGCGATGATCGACGGGCCGCTCGTCTCCGCCGCGACCCTGCGCGACCATCTCGGTGAGGCGGACCTGCGGGTGGTCGACTGCCGGTGGTATCTCGGTCGACCAGGTGCGGGTCGCGAGGCGTACGACGCCGGCCATCTACCCGGCGCGATCTTCGTCGACCTCGATTCCGATCTCGTCGCGCCGAAGGGTCCTGGACGCCATCCCCTGCCCGATCCGCGTACCTTCAGCCGTCGGATGGCCGAGCTCGGCATCGGTAGCCGACATCAGGTCGTCGCATACGACGACGTCGGTGGCTGGGTGGCCACCCGACTCTGGTGGATGCTCGACGACCTCGGCCATCGACACGTCGCGGTCCTCGATGGCGGCGTGCAGGCCTGGCTCGCCCTCGGGGGCGCGCTGACGACCGACGTGCCGGCGGTACCGAGGGCGTCGCTCCGCCTCGCCGCGGCCTGGTCGAAGGTGATCGACCGAGATGGGTTGCGTGCGCGGCTCGGTTCGGTGCGGCTCCTCGATGCGCGCGCCGGCGCGCGCTATCGCGGCGAGATCGAGCCGATCGACGCGGTCGCGGGCCACATCCCGACCGCGGTGAGTGCCCCGACCGACGGGAACCTCGGCCCGGACGGGCGGTTCCTGCCGACGTCGGAGCTCGCCGAGCGGTTTCGCGAGCTCGGGGCGGACGGCGCCACGGGAGAGGTGGTCACGTCGTGCGGCAGTGGCGTATCGGCGACCCACCACGCCCTGGCGATGCGGGCCGCAGGACTACCCGGGCCGCTGTTGTACCCGGGCTCGTACAGCGACTGGACCCAGTCTGGCCTCCCGGTCGCGACGGGCCCCGAACCCGGGGACCCGCCAGACGCCACGAAGCCGCGCCGGGGTTGAGTCACAGGCGAGAGGCCGTAGGCACGATTGCCCGGTGGCAACCAGGCAGCGGGCGGTCGACGTCGGGACAGCGCGCGGACGTGCGCTGATCACGGATGCCGGGCGTGAGGTGCGAGCCGCCCGGCGCGACCACGATCTGAGCATGCGAGTCGTCGGCGCCGCGATCGGGATGTCAGAAGCACAGATCAGTCGTATCGAACGCGGCCTTGTGGAGGGGGTGGCCCTATTCGATCTGGCACGGCTCAACGCCGTCGTCGGCCTCGATCTCACCGTCCGTTCGTACCCGGGTGGATCGCCGCTCCGCGATGGGGCCCAAGTGCGACTCATCGAGGACCTCTGTGCCACTCTCCATCCGTCGATCGGCTGGTCGACGGAGGTCCCCCTTCCACGGCACGGCGATCCACGCGCGTGGGACCTCGTGATGCGAGGCACCGATTGGGGCGCTGCCGTCGAGGCCGAAACCGGGCCCCGCGATGCGCAGGCACTGCTCCGTCGATTGGCGATGAAGCAGCGGGACGGCGACATGGACAGCGTCGTCCTTCTCCTCCGGCCGACGATCCAGACGCGCCGCTTCCTTCAGGAGGCAGGCGGATCGATCAAGTCGGCCTTCCCCATCGACGGGGCCGCGGCACTGGAGCGGCTCCGGCGTGGCGACCCGCCCGGCGGCAATGCCGTCATCGTCTTGCCTCGCACCCGAGGACATCGGGTGCCCCGTTAGCGGTCGAATCTTGTTCGGCGGGCAAGCTCTTGCGCCGGACGCAAGCGACCGGCGCATCGTGGGTGGCAGCGGCGCTCACCTTGCGGCTGGCGCAAACTCGGGCACCAAGGCGGGTCGATCCGTCCTCGACCGTTGCAAGCTTGCGGCGTAGGTAAGGTTCAGGCGGCCGGCCTCCATGCACGTCGGGGTTGCCTGCGTGTCGCGCAAGCCCTTGTTCAAGGCGCAAGGCACGACGCGCGAGACCCGGCCCGCGCGATGCCCGAGACCCGGCCCGCGCGACGCACTCGCGGCGAGCACCGGCGATCCGCCGGCACGAAGGGACTACTCCAGGTAGTCCTTCAACTTCCGCGATCGGGACGGGTGGCGCAGCTTGCGCAGGGCCTTCGCCTCGATCTGGCGGATGCGCTCGCGCGTCACGTTGAACGTGGCCCCGACCTCCTCCAGCGTGCGCGGGCAGCCGTCCTCCGTCAGCCCGAACCGGAGGCGGATC
>DASSMQ010000131.1:0-26631 GCA_035688805.1 Candidatus Limnocylindrales bacterium | reverse complement strand
AGCTGGACGACGAGGTCGATCGCCTGTGCGAAGCCGTTGCAGATCACGAGTCGTTCGGGCTCCGCGGTCGTCCCTCGCACCCGATCGAGGTACCACGCGAGCGCGGTCCGCAGCTCGACCGCACCGCGTCGGTCGAGATAGGTGAGTCGATCGTTGGGCGCATGTTCCAGGCTTCGCCGGACCGATCGCAGCCAGAGCGTCCGCGGGAACTGGGAGACATCGGGGCGGCCGTAGCCGAAGTCGATGCCGATGTCGGCCCGGGCCAGGGTCCCCTCGCGCATCGTGTCGCGGAACGCCGCTGGCGCCGCCCGTCGCGCCGGCCGCGCGTTGCCGGCGGTGGCTCGGGTGGCCACACGGGTGGCGCCGCCTGGAAGGCTGGTCAGATATCCCTCGGCAACGAGCTGTTCGTAGGCCTCGACGACGACGCCCCGGGACAGGGTCAGTTGCTCGGCCAACATCCGAGTCGACGGCAGCGGCGTATCGGGTGTGAGCCGTCCCGCGCGGATCCCTGCGCGGAGTTCCTGCTCGAGCTGCCGATGCAGTGGGAGTGGGTCGTCGCGATCGAGATGGACGAGCAGTTCGGTCGGGAATCTGGTCCTCGTTCGTGCCATCGGAGCGGACCTTAGCAGATGACCACTCTGGGGTCATCATCGATCCGATGGTTTCGCTTGGACGACATCCGAGGAGAATGACGTGGACCTGCTCATGATCATCGCGACGGTATTCCTGGGGTTCGCCAGCCTCGGCGCGTTCGCTGTCACGCTGGGCGCCGACTCGCGCGACGGGGTCGGCGACGACCGCTCGCCGCGGGCCAGCATCTGACGATCGTCGACGTGATGCGCCCGTAAGGCTCGACCGGTCAAGATGATCGGACGATCGCACGAAAGGAGCGCATCGATGTTCGACCCGAACCGCGCCTATTCGAGTCTCGCGACCGACGACATCCAGGCCGCGGAGCGCTTCTACCACGGTACCCTTGGGCTCGAGGCACGGTCGCTCTACGACGGCCAGCTGCTCGAGATCCGGTTGGGCGAGCGTCGCCTCCTGATGTACCCGAAGGAGGATTTCTCGCCAGCGACGTACACCGTGCTGAACTTCCCGGTCGCCGACGTCGACGCGGCGGTCGACGAGCTCGGGCGGAAGGGCGTCGAGATGGCCCGCTTCGAGGGCTTCGACCAGGACGCCAAGGGAATCGCCCGAAGCGACGGCCAGGGCCCGACCATCGCCTGGTTCCGTGACCCGGCCGGCAACATCCTGGCCGTCCATAGCGAGGAGCAGTAGCCGCACGGGGCGAGATCCGCGAGCTGCCTCCGCTGCGCGGAGCTGCCTCCGCTGCGCGGGGCTGAACCGGTTCGGCGCCGCGATCCTCGCCCCACTGCCCCGCGATCCCCAGCGCGCAGATGGTCGACCTGCGAAGCTGGAACTGGCAGTTCCCGCCCGGGACACGATCGAGCGTGCCCGGCCCCCGCACCGGACACGGATCGCCGGATCCGCGACGGCCCAACGCCCGTTCGTGGCCGGACCAGGAACCCTCGGTTCCACGCCCGCCTCGGCACCACCGCGGCGAGCGAGCTCCGCCGGACCTGCCCGATCTAGTGGGTCGTCTTCGCGACCGCCCAGTCCAACGCGGCGTCGGCGATCGCCTCCCAGCCCGGGACGGCGCAGGTGAAGTGCGGTCGGTCCGGGAACGGCTTGAGCTCGACCGTCCCGGACCCATAGCGCCGTGCATTGTGGCGGTTCACGCTGGGCGGGATGATGTGATCTGCCGACCCCGAGATGAACAGCAATGGTGCTCGGTCGGGCTTGCCGTAGTCGACCCGCAGCGGCGTGTCCCGGTCCAGGTTCATGAGGGCGCCCGTCAGCAGGACGTTTCGGGACCCGGGGATCGCGTAACGGTCGTAATACGGCGTAGCATCCCGGGCCGACAAGGTGTTCGTGAAGGCATAGTGGAACTGGGCCTCGGTCGGCATGACCGCCGCCATCCGCCGGAACGGGTTGCGGAGCAGGGGCAGATTGGCCCGCACGGTCGAGAGCGGGACGTCCAGGACTCCGCGGGTGGGGGCCGAGTCGATCACCACGCCCGCCGCGCCGACACCTCGGTCGAGCAGGACCTGGACGAACGCGCCTCCGAACGAATGGCCCATGAGGATCGGGATCGTGGGTAACTCGCGGACGATCCGCTCCAGGTGATCGAGGATCGCCTCGACGCGCTGTGACGCGATCGGCGCAGGGTCAGCGCGCAGCGCTTCCACCTCGGCCTCCATGCCGGGCCACGCCGGCGCGATGGCCCGGTAGCCGCGCACCTGGTAGCGCTGGATCCAGCTCTCCCAGCTCCGCGGCGTGAGATAGAGCCCGTGGACGAGGACGATCGTGTCGGGTGTATCCATCCTTGGCGCTCCAGGATCCGTCCGCCGTGCAGTCTACGCCTCGATCGTGCCGGGCCTGAGGGCTGCAGAATGGTCGCTCGACCACGTCCGGGAGGTGCCCTCGATGTCCTATCCGCCGCCCCGCTACGACGGCGACACCGGTCTCGTCAATGCCCGGCTGCGTCGCGCGGACGCCCAGCCTGAGGTCCGCTACGCGAGTGGTGGCACGGCCTCGTACCTGGCCACCGGGGAGTCGACCGGAGGGCAGTTCGGTCTGTATCGCTGGGACATGTCGGCGGCCCAGAGTGGCCCGGACCCCCATTTCCACCGCTCGATCTCGGAATCGTTCTTCGTGCTGTCCGGGACCATGCGGCTCCACGACGGGACGAACTGGGTCGAGGCCGGGGCCGGCGACTTCCTGTTCGTTCCCGAAGGCGGCATCCACGGATTCCGCAACGACTCAGGGGAGCCGTCGTCGATGCTGATCCTGTTCGCGCCGGGTGCGCCGCGCGAGGATTACTTCGAGACGCTTGCCCGGGTGAGCCAAGGCATGACCATGACTCCAGACGAGCGGGCGGCCTTCATGCTCCGCCACGACACGTTCTGGGTCTGACCGGCCACCGGATCGATCAGCGGCGGGACGTCCCCGGCGCGACCCGCTCGAAGCGAACGCTCCCGGCAGTCGGCCGGATCGCCGTTTCGCGACCGTCCTCCCAACGAACGCGGTACTCGGGCCGGAGCTCGTGCGCGATGATCTCGAGGATCTCGCCGCGCCGCTCGGCCACGCCCACCTTCTCGGACTCGATCACGATGCGATCGCCAACGTGTGCGCCCATCCGACACCTCCTCGGCCGTCGCGCGGCCGTCAGCGACATCGTGGCATCGAGCCCGCCGTGGCGCATGGGACATTGGTCACGATTCTGGTGACGTGCAGAACGCAACCGACTGGGGTAACTTGTTGCGCATGCAACCAGCTACTGACCCTCATTCGCCCGGGCGATCGGACGCCATCGGGCGACTCCTCGCTCGCGGTGGGCTCATCGACATCACCACGACCGGACGTCGATCCGGCCGCCCTCGCCGCATCGAGATCGTGTTCCACAACATCGACGGCCGCATCGTGATCACCGGCATGCCGCGAGCCGACCGGAAGCGCGCCTGGCTGCTCAACCTCGAGGCCGATCCGCGGCTGACGGTCCACCTCAAGGGGACCCTCGAGGCCGACTTGCCCGGCACGGCCCGGGTCATCACCGACCCGGGCGAGCGCCGCTCGATCGCCGATTGGGTCGTCACCAATGCCTGGCCACGATCGAATGCCGACGCGATGGCCGCCCATTCCCCGATGATCGAGGTCACCCTCGACTGACCGGCGTACCATCCGCGGGCCGTCTCGCATCGGAGGAACGTGCCCGTGGATTGGACCCTCGAGGTCGTCGTGCTGCCGGTCAGTGACATCGATCGGTCGATCGCCTTCTACCGCGATCAGGTCGGCTTCGCGCTCGACCACGACACGCACAACGAGCACATGCATGTCGTCCAGCTGACCCCCAGCGGCTCCGGCTGCTCGATCGTGTTCGGCGACCTGCCGGCCCAGAACGAGATGGCGCCCGGATCGATGAAAGGACTGCAGCTCGTCGTCTCTGACGCCCGGGCGGCGCGCCAGGAGCTGCTCGACCGGGGGGTCGAGTGCAGCGAGATCATGGTGTTCTCGCCCGACGACGGCGGCACGTTCTTCGGGTTCAGCGACCCGGACGGCAACTCCTGGGCCGTCCAGGAACTCAAGGTCCGGGGCGAGAAGCCGCTGATCCCGGTCGAGCACCGCGGGCGCTTCGGGGCGTAGCCTCGCGTCGGGCGATTCCTGCGATCGCGTCGCGACCCGCGCGTCCCGTTGATCGGCCGTTGATCCGGGCGCCATAGGCTCCGCCCGACCTGTTGTCGAGCAAAGGAGCATCTTCGCTGTGACGTCCGTCGAAGTCCTTCGGTCGGTCCCCCTCTTCCAGGGCATGACGGACCGATCGGTCGAGACCATCGCCGAACTTGCCGCGCCCGTGGCATTCGGGCAGGGTGACGCGCTCGTCCGAGAGGGCGAAGCCGGCGAGACGTTCATCGTCTTGACCTCGGGAGCGGCCGACGTGACCAAGGCTGGCGCTGTGCTCCGGCGGCTCGGCCCGGGCGACTACCTCGGCGAGATCTCGCTGATCGATGGGGGCGCCCGGACGGCGACGGTGATCGCGACCGCACCGATCGAGGCGCTGATCATCGACCGGGCGGGGTTCGGGAGGCTCATGGCCGAATTTACCGTCGTTCGCTTCGACCTCGTCAGCGCGCTCACCCGACGCCTTCGCGAGCGCTCGAGTGACGTGACCGACTGATCCTGGCCGCGGACCCGAATCGGGAACCGAGATGGACGACGGTCGCTGTGGCCGCCGTGAGGCCGTCTGCTTGACAACGAACGCGACCGGGCCGTCAGTAGTCGAAGCGGCCCGAACGAACGTGCCATCGCCGCGGATGGCCTCGACGATCAGGGCCCCGTCGTCACGGTTGCCGTGAAGCCGCAACACTCCACTTTGCCGATCTCCGGACCTGACAATCTCGAGAACGTCACGTCGTTGAGTGCCACGGTGGTGTTCGTCGAGTCCGCGATCGCCCAGACGCCCCCGCCACCGCCGCTGATCTGGGCGCCGTCGACGACGAAAGCACCGTCGAATACGGCAAGCCCGAAAAAGTCGTTGTCGACCATCTGGTTGTCGCGGATCTCGTCGGATTCGCCAAGGAGCAGGCCGACCTGATTGTCGAAGACGAGGTTGTTAGTCACGACGGTGCCCGGTCCCCATCCTCCCGCGCCGATCCCAGCGAGCTGGAACTGGGTGAACCAATCCGTTCCGCACGTCGGGTCGGACGGCGGGCAGATGTTGCCGCTGACCACGTTGTGCGCGATGGTCCCGACGGAGCCGACCGGGAACTCGATCCCACCGGTCGCGACGCCCTTGGCAGGGCCTGGACCGGTGACCGTGTTGTTGGTTACGGTGGCCGTCGAGCCGAAACCGAGGATGACCACGCCGGAGCCCTGGTAGTTCGTGATCTCCGAATGATCAATGGTCAGGCTCGCCGATGGGGCGGGGACATCCCCGACCTGGACGGCGTCGGCGCTATGGAAGCAGGCGGCGAAGGGCGTGTCGTGGATATCACGCACAGCGGCGAACCGCAGGTCCAGATTCGCCCCGCGTCGGACCCGGATGCCCGCGTTCAGCGCGCCCTTCTTGCATGTCCCGGACCCGGGACCCGCCACGGTGAGGCGCGACATCGACACCGACGCGCCGGCCGAGATGTCGACGATGTTGTTCTCCTTCTGGTCGTTGCGCCTGAGGGTCACCGGCGCCCTGATGACGGTCGTGTCCATCCCGGCCCCGGCGATGCTCACGTCCTTCGTGACGCGGATCTGTTCGATGTACGTGCCCGCGAGGATCTGCACGATCGCTCCGGCCGGTGCCGCATCGATCGCCGCCTGGATGGATGGGAATTGGGTCGGGACAACGAACGTGGATGGCCTCGAGGGGGCAGCGAGGGCGTCCGAACCCGGAGACCAGAGCGTCAGCGCCATCGCGCTGACCACCACCATCATCGATCTCGTGCCACCCATAGCGGACCTCCCTGCCGATCCTGTCGCACCTGAGACGGGCGCCGACGGTAGCACCCAAGTGTCACGGAGCCGAGGCGAGCATCTAGCGGAGTGCAACGATGACGCGTCGGGCGGCCTGGATGATCGATTGGGGCGCGCCGCGCTGCAGCGGCGAATGGCTGACAGCATCGGACATGGTGCAGTGTCCATCGTTGCCCGGAGTCCACCCGGAGTACGATTCGCTCCCACACCCCTCATCGAGCATCGACCATGGCCCGCATCCTCCTGTACACCGGGAAGGGCGGCGTCGGGAAGACGAGCATCGCGGCGGCCACGGCGCTCCTGTGCGCCGAGCGCGGCCTTCGGACGATCGTCCTGTCGACCGACATCGCCCACAGCCTCGCGGACGCTTTCGACGTGCCCCTCGGCCCGGAGGCGACCCCGATCGCGCCGAACCTGGACGGCCAGGAACCGGACGTCTACTACAACATCGCCCGCTACTGGCGGACCATCCAGAACTACGTCTCGGAGCTGTTTGCGTGGCGTGGGCTCGACGACGTCATGGCCGAGGAGATGACCGTCCTGCCGGGCATGGATGAGCTGGGCAACCTGCTGTGGATCGCCGATCACGTCGATTCCGGCAAATACGACGTCATCGTCGTCGACGCCGCCCCGACCGGCGAGACGCTCCGGCTCCTGTCGCTGCCTGACGCGAGCCGCTGGTGGATCGAGCGGATCGCGCCGATCGGTCGGCGGGTCAGTCGCCTCGGTCGACCGATGCTCGAGCGGGTCCTCGGGATCCCGATCCCCCACGACGAGGTCTTCGTCGCTGCCGAACGACTGTTGGACCGCCTCGCCCAGGTGCACCGACTCCTGAGCGACCCGGATCAGACCTCGGTGCGCATCACGCTCGCGCTCGACAAGCTGTCGGTCGCCGAGGCGCGCAGGTCATTCACGCACTTTCATCTGTTCGGATACCCCAGTGACCTGATCATCGCCAATCGGGTGTTGCCGGCCGACGCCGGCCCGTACTTCGCCCGACTCCGCGAGGCGCAGCAGCGCTACCTCCCGATCGTCGACCAGGAATTCGGGCCCGTGCCGGTTCGGACGATCCCCCAGTTCGATCACGAGATGGTCGGCTTCGACCAGCTGCGCGAGATCGGTGTCGCGCTATTCGGCGATGGTGACCCGACAGCCGTGCACTACCGTGGTCGACCCTATCGAGTCAGTCGCGAGGATGGGATGTACGTGTTGCAGGTCGCGTTGCCGTTCACGGAGCGGGGCGAACTGCACCTGTCCCGTCGCTCGGATGAGCTCGTGCTGCAGGTCGGGCAATGGCGCCGGACCCTGGTCCTGCCGCGAGCCCTGATCGACGCGCCGACGAAAGGCGCGAAGATGCACGATGGAACGCTCCGGATCCAGTTCGAGGCACCGGCCAAGGCCGGTCAGCGAGGAGGACGAGCATGACCGATTCGACCCGAATCCCCCGTGCCCGAGGCATGGCCGCCGGGACGGCTCCCCGACCGTCGAAGGACGATCGCCTCGCCGAGCTCGAGGCGCGGCTCGCCCGGTTGGAGCGCGCACCC
This sequence comes from Candidatus Limnocylindrales bacterium, assembly GCA_035688805.1. Taxonomy (GTDB): domain Bacteria; phylum Chloroflexota; class Limnocylindria; order Limnocylindrales; family CSP1-4; genus SPCO01. The sequence continues at coordinate 19,060 of DASSMQ010000131.1, read as the reverse complement.
AGCCTCCGAGCCCGCGGTCGAAGCATGATGGACAAGGTCATGCCGCCCGAGGCGAGCGAGCATTTCCGCAACGCCGGCCGCGAACAGCTCCTCGGCGTCCGCTCGATCGTCGACTTCTGGATCGCCCGGATCGACGACGCCGACGACCGAGCGGCGCGGCAATCCAGCGGACGCGAGACGATCGAGATCGAGGACGACATCATCGGCTGATCTTCGGCCGTGATCCCCTCGGGTCGATCGCGCTACGTCAGGAGCGCGCTGCGAGGTGGGGCTGGCCGAGGTACGGGAAGTCCGCCAGCAGGTCGGTGTGGGGCCCGACGCCGTCGGACGTGAGCCGACCCCTCGTCAGGAGTGCCAAGAGCCAATCCGCAGTGTCGTCGGTGAGGCGTCGCCCGTTCGGGAAGCCGGGTGCCTGGAGCCAGTCGTAGGTCAGAACGTCGGGAAGGAGCCCGTGGGCGACCTCTGCGGCCTGGTCGTCGGCGTATCCGAGATCCGCCAGAACGGCTTCGAACTTGTCCCGGAATGCCTCCGCTTGCTCGATCGGCGCGGTCACGGTGAACGCCGCATGGTCGGCGTCCTCGACATTCCAGGTGTTGTTCGTGCCCGGCAGGCCGGCTTGGTCGATGATCGTCGTCATGCCGTCGCTTGATGTCGTGGTCCGCGCCCAGATGCGAACCGGCGGCGACGAGGAGAGTGCGCCGTTCGGCACCTCGAGCACGATGCCGACGACGTCGCGGAGCGCGACGGGGTCCTCGCCCGTGAACTGGAAGTCGTTCTGGAAGCCCTTCACGTCCTTGAAATGCGGGTCACTCCGGATCCCCGCAAAGAATCGATAGCCGTTCGCTTCAGTGATCCGCAGGTCGCCGTCCAACGAGACCGGCGCGTCTTCGATGATGGCCTCGCCCACAGCGCCACCTTCACGGGCCAGAGCCCCGCTCGACCGGTACACGGTGGCCCTGGCGCCACCGGGCGTTGACGAGAAGAGGACGTGGAACGCGACGTCGGCCTCGGCATCGCCGTCGGTATCGATCTTGAGCTCGTAACTCGCGGCGGTGTCGAAGGGCACCTCCTGGGCCGCCGGCTCGGGATTGAAGTCGACGATGAGCACCGTGCGACCGGCCACCGAGCCCGGGAAGGCGTACAGGTCGGTCAGGTCCGTCAGGGGATCATCGGTATCGAAGTGGTCTGACATGACGCCATCCTCCAAGCTCCGTCGAGTCTCGTCGTCCGGGGAAGCGTCGGCGACTGCGCCTGCCCGAAGCCGGTCGGTCAGTGCGTCGTCAGCGCCACCACGCCGGACGAGCCATCGACCGTGACGGTGTCCCCGGTCGCGATCCGCTCGGTCGCGCCGGCCACCCCGACGACCGCCGGGATCCCGTACTCGCGCGCCACGACGGCGCCGTGCGACATCATCCCGCCCATCTCCATGACCAGCCCTCCGGCGGTCAGGAATAGCGGTGTCCATCCCGGGTCCGTGGATGGCGCGACGAGGATCTCGCCGGGCTCGAGATGCGCGCCGCGGGGCGAGTGGATCACCCGTGCCGGGCCCGTCACCGATCCTGGGGAAGCCGGCGACCCGCGAAGCGCCCCATCCGATGCCTCGACCAGCGCGACCTCGGCGTCCGTACCGTCGGACAGCAACACGCGGGGGATCCGACGACGCGCCTGCTCCCGCTGGAACGTGGCGCGGTGCGCTGCGACGGTCGCGCGCATGTCTGCCCCGCCGATGGCCGCTCGCGCCTCGGCCATGCTCAGGAAGTACACGTCGTCCGGGTGCTCGATGCGGCCGGCGGCCGCGAGTTCGACGCCCACGGGCCGAAGGAGCTCCCGAAGCGGCGTGAAGACCCGCCGGATGAGCGTGAACTTCGGCAGCTCTCGCGAGCCCATCAGCGCCCGCGTGCGATCGAGGAAGAAGCGCACGGCGAGCCGTCTCGGACCCCGCACCCGATCGAGCAGCGTGATCATCATCGCCTCGGCGTCGCGCGCCCCGCGCTCGAACTGGGCGTCGGGGGCGAGCGCGTGATCGCTGAGTCGTAGGTAGTTGGCGATGGCGCCGACCAGGTGGGTCGGATCTTCCGACCAACGCGCGACACCGAGGTCGATCTCACCGACCGAACGGAAGCCGTAGCGCTCGAGGAACCGCTCGAGGCCGGTCTGCAGGACCGGTGGGGCGTCCCCTCTGCGGATCAGCTCCGCCACATCCGCTGGCGTCCGACTGGCCAGGAAGTCGGTCGATGGCGGGTCGGACCGGATGTCCTGCGCCAGCGCCCACAGGGCCAGGTCCATCTCCGTGGTCGGGTTATGGGGCAGCCCACGCGTGACGGTCAGCAGTTCATCTCGGCTGGCGTGACGACCAAGCAGCCGTCCGGCTGCGAGGTAGGACAGCATTCCCGCCACCACGAGGCTGAGAAGGCGCGGGAAGACGAACGGCAATGCGCGCCGCAAGGCGTCTTCGAAGGCATCGAGGCGCTGCGCGGCGGTCATGTCCGTTCGGGTGTCGACCTGGGTGAAGCGTTCGATCTCGCGGATCATCCTGGCTCGAGTCCGGCCGGGCGACCGGAGCAGGCGCAGCACGTTGAGCGGGATCCGCGACCGGAGCAGCAGCGGCAGCAGTTGCCGCATCGACCGGAACGGCAGTCGATGGCGCGCCAGGAACCGCGGGTCCTCGGCGAGCTTCTGGAAGACGACGGAGCTCCGCGACTCACCGGCCGAGGTCGCCCGCTCCAGGAATTCCCGACCGACCGGATCGCGGAGCGCGGGTGTGACGTCGACGAACGGTCGGTCACCCGCGACGACCACGGGCGACGGGTCCGTGGGCGCGCCTCCCCCATCCGCGAACGCCGCGCTCACGCGGCGCCCGATGGCCCGGAACGGTTCCATCCCCATGGTCGTGATCGGCTCGAAGTAGCCCTGGGCGACGCTGATCGAGAAATAGACGCGGTCATCTCGAGGGTCGTCGGGCAGCGGGTAGAGCGTCGTGATCGGGCGCGACTGGACGATCCAGACACGTCCGGCGCGATCGATCGCGAATTCCACGTCCTGCGGGCTGCCGAGCGCAGCCTCGATCCGCCGGCCCACGGTCGCCAACTCGCGGATCGCCTCGTCGCCCAGGACCGGCGGATCGTGCCGCGTCGTCCGCTCGACGATACAGCCCGTCCCGGGATCGGCTACGTAGTGGTCTGGGTCGACCGTCCCCGACACGACGGCCTCGCCGAGGCCCGGCGCGGCGTCGATCACGATCGTGCCTCGCCGCCCCGTGATCGGGTCGGCCGTGAACATGACGCCGGCAGCGGTCGCGTCGACCATGCGCTGGACCACGACCGCGAGCGCGACGCCGTCGTCGCCGATCCCATGATCGGCGCGATAAGCGACCGCTCGCTCGTTCCACAGCGATGCCCAGCATCGGCGGATGGCGGCCAGCAGATCGTCGGGCCCCTCGACGCCGAGGACGGTGTCCTGCTGTCCCGCAAAGCTGGCACCGGGGAGGTCCTCCGCGGTGGCGGACGAGCGGACGGCGACTGCGCCATTCCCGAGCGCGGCGTAGGAACGGGTCGCCGCCGCGACCACGGCCCGTGGCACGGTCATCGCCCGCAAACGCTCGGCAGCCTCATCCGGCCTCGATGGGTCGACCTTTGCCGCCAGCGCAGCGGCGCGATACGCGGCCGTCGTCAGGACGTATCCGTCGGGCACGACGAAGCCGGCCGCGATCAGCTCCCCGAGATTGGCGCCCTTGCCGCCGACCGTCTCGATGTCGACGGCTCGGATCTCCGAGAGCGGGATGGCGAGGCGATCCACCATCCGAGAAGCCTACGCGCCGCGCGTGCGGGACCGTGAGAGCAGGACGGCCGGCGCCCCTATCCTCCGGCGGCCAGCCCAGCCTGATGCGTCTCCGACAGTCCGGGATCCGGCCCGCTCCACTCGACCGCCACGATCGCCAGCAAGGCGGCCGCCACGACTACGAGAGGCCACACCGGCTGCAGCGGTGCCGTGAGCACAAGGGCGGCCAGCATGACCGCGAGGATCGCGAGCCGTGGGGTCAGCAGACGCCCGCCGCACAGTCGCAGCGCGACTGCTGAGGCGCCGACGAACAGGGCCACGCCGATCCCCAGGGAAGCGAGCACGGCGGTCGGCGCCGGGTCCTGCGGATGAGCGCCGATCTCCTCGATCGCGACGGCGAACCCGACGATGCCGCCGATGAGCGGGAAATGCGCGAGGCTGAAGGCGTCGCGCGCAAGCGGCCCCAGGCGTTCAGGTGGCGCGGCCGCATAGCGATGCTCGAGCGCGTCTTTCAGCCAGCCGAAGTAGGTCCACCAGAGCAGGCTCGCGACGAGGATCGCGGCCGCCGCGGCAGCCGCCAGGGCCAGGGATCGCTCGTCGTTCGCGACCGCGGTCCCGGCCACGATGAGGGACTCCCCGATCGCGATGATCACGAACAGGCCGTGCCGCTCGGACAGGTGAGCCGGGTTCAAGTCCCAGACGATGCCGCGTCCGGCGCGGGCAGCGGCCAGCAGGTCGGCGAGGATGGCCAGGAGCCAGATCCAGGGTCGCGGCCCCGGATCGACGATGGCGCCGGCCAGGACGAGGACCAGCCCGATGGACGAGAACCCGGCCCACGTGGCGACACCGGCGTGGCTGCCGCCGACCCGTTCAAGGTCGACCCGGACCTGGAGCCCTAGCCCCAGCATCCGAACGAGCACATACGGGCCCGCGAACCAGAGCGCGTCGCCGGCGAACGCGCGCGGGACCGAGGCCGCCATGACGAGTGCCACGGCGGTGGCGGCCAAGGTCACGATCCGGACCACGGGGTGGGTCGTGTCGGCGGGATTGAGCGTCCATGTGAATTGCGTCCAGGCCCACCAGATCAGCCACCCGAGCAGGATCGACCGGAGGATCCCGTCGGGGGTCAGATCGTGCGCGGTCAGTCCGGTCAACTGGGTGACGGCGAAGACGAAGACGAGGTCGAAGAACAGCTCGACGAACGTCACCGATTGCGGGTCCGACGCCCGATAGCTTCCCCTGCCGCGCTCCGCCACACGGGGAGGGTAGCCGACGGATCAGTTGCCGATGAGCGATCTGTCAACCGCCACTCGCCGAGCAGGGGCTGTGTTCGAACCTCCGCGGCATGCGTGGTTACGGCTCCCCGAAGCGTCCCACCTGTCGGAGTCGGCGCCCGACTGATTCCAGTCGCCGGTCCCCGCTAGGGACTGGCGGCAGGAGGTCGACGATCCGGCGCATCAAACGTTGGGCGCCGTGAGGGCCGAAAAGAGCAACACGACGCCGGCCAGGGTCGCCGCGCGCTCGCCGTGCCGCCCGATCGCCTCGTAGAGCATCAGCAGGGTCAGCGCCGCCATCAGCAAGAGGTTGCCGAATCCGCCGGCGAACGTCACCAGCATCAATGCCCACGCGCTGCCGAGACAGTCCAGCCCGTGACGGACGCCCGAGCCGGTGGCGTCCGCTCCGTTGCGCCCGAAAATGATCGGTCGGTCGTCCGGGCGGCGACATGCCGCCAGATATCGTCGTTTGAGCGGCAGGAGCTGGTAGACGCCGGCGGTGGCCAGCACAGCTGCCTCGATGAGCCACGGTCGAGCACCCAGCCAGGGAGTCCCGTCGACGACCCGGTGGACGCCGACGTCGCCGATGAACGCGATGAGCCCGAAGCCCAGCCAGACGGTAACGGACATTCCCAGGAAGGTGGCAACGGCCAACGTCGGTCGCCGGATGTTCGGGGACCGTCGTTGGAACGCGTGGACGGCATGCAGGCTGGCCGGCCACATCATGGCCACGACCATCACGCACCACGCGATCAGGAAGGCCGGGACCGCGACCGCGATGGACGTGCCACCCTCGATCAGCGCATGGTGATGCAGGGCCGCAGCGTTACCAGAGACCTGGGCGATGATCATCACCAGCCAGGCTCCACTGATCGCCAGGCAGATCGCGCGTACCGGCGATGCGCCAGGCCCGATGGTCCGATCGAGCCCGGCCATCGGGCCTTGCCGGGGCGTCGTCACTGCCGCGGCAGGCTTCTTCACCTCACACGAAGTCCAGGCTGCAGCCGAATGGCCGTGTGGTCGCGACTCGAACGTCCCGGCCAGCAAGCACGTCGTCGAGAGCGTTCGCGAGGTCGTGGCTGGTGACCCGCTCCTCGAGCCGGGAGTCGTCGAACCGGCCCTCGTAGCGGATGCGGCGCATCTGGTCGAGCACGAACACATGGAAGGTGCACGTCGCCCCGTACGCCTTCGCGACGTGCTGGCCCTCATCGACGAGATACGGGAAGGCGTAGGCGTGTTCCGTGGCCCGATCGACCATGCGCGCGTAGCTTTCGTCGGGGTAGAGATGTGGGTCGTTCGAGTTGATCGCGACGACCTGCACGCCGCGAGGCCCGAACTGACGCTGGAGCGCGTTCATCCGTTCGCCATACGCCTTGGCGGTCGGGCAGCGGTTCGAGGAGAAGATCAGCACGATGGCTTCCCGATCCGACAGGGTCGAAAGCCCGTGGCGCTGGCCATCGGTGCCCAGCAGCCCCTCGAACGCCCGACCCGGGACGCCGACCGGGAGCGTCGCCCGATCCGGCGACGCTCCCACGATCTCGACGGACATCATGCCCGCGCCGGGGAGACGCCGAAGCGCTCGCGGAACTGGGCGACGAGGCCGTCATAGAGCGTGTCGGCGACGACCAGGATCTCGTTGAAGATGTCGTCGAAAGCCTGGACGTCTGCCGCCCAGTCGCCCCTGATGCGCGCGACCGTCTCGTCCTTGGTCAGCTTGAGGTGCAGGGCGAGCAGGTCGAATACGGCGCTCTCGGGCCAGTTCGGGTTCGCGCCGGCGAGGAACGCGGCGATCTCCCGGATGTTCGAGGTCCAGCGCTCATCGTGCGTCGCGAAGGCCTCCTGATCCCCGGACGTCGCGGCGGCGACGAGGTCGACCGCGATCATGATGTGTTGCTTGAGGAGGCCGGTGAGGCTGGCGCCACCCGCGTCGCCGTAGTAGGGGACGACGGCCGCGCCGATGTCCTCCTGGTTCTTGAGGAGGCGGCCTGCGGCCGCGTCGGCATCGGGCGTTCCGGCGACCGCGGCGACGATGTACTGGCGTGTCCAGATGACGTGGTCGGACCAGAGCTTTCGAAGCGCGTTCCGGACTGGTTCCGCTGAGGCACCCATCGCTTGCTCTCCTTCGCCTGCCGTCTCGCCGTGGCGAAGCGGTCCGAGGCCTGTCGGGCGACGTCGCCAAGTTCGGCTGTCACCCTCTATCAATAATGGGCGCTACTGTTACAGCGGAACGGCAGGCTGTCAAGTCTTTCGGTCAGGTTCGTTAGTGATAGAGGCGCGGGCCGAGAAGGAACGGCGCGAAGGGCCGAGGTCCGCCTAGAAGCCGATCGCGGCGAAGAGCGCGCGGACGATCAGGCTCGTGATGACGCCCGTGATGATCACCGCGACGAACCGCGCGGTGCCGTCATCGATCGGCCAGGTCGGCAACTCGGCCGCTCGCTCGTCGAGCGACTGCGCGACGGACAGGGCCGTGGACGCCGCGGCGAGCGCCTCGACGTCCGGCTGCTCGCGGATCGGGGCGTATGCCTCGGCGTACAACCGTCGCGAAGCCGCCACGTAGCGCCGTTTCGCCGCGGCCATCTGTCGATGCAGTCGCCACATCGAGAGGGCGAAGGAGCCGATGGCGGCGATCACGAGCGCCAAGCTGATGGCGAGGGTGACCGGCTCGTCACTGCCGACGAGCAGGATCGGGATGGCAGCGAGGAACAGCGCGCCGAGTCCGGTCGATGCCAGTGAGCCGACACGTCCCAGGCCCATCGTCCGGTCCTGCGGGAAGCGGTCCAGGACCACGGGCAGCTCGCCGAGGCGGTTGATGTCGGTCAGGATCGCGACGTAGACCCACATGAACGTCATGATCGGAGCCATGTAGGCCAGGAAGAACGGCAACGTGGCAAGCGGCGCAAGGGGACCGAAGGCGGCCCAGTTGTTGGCCACCACGATCGACGTGACGGCCGCCGTCAACATGATCGGCCCATCGCGACGCGCGATCGCTCCGAAGATCGTCTCGGGCACCTGGTCAGGTGCCGCTTGGCGCAGCTCATCGCGCGTGGCTCGAGCCTCACTGGCGAGGTGGCCGGAGCCCCAGAGCAGGACGAGGCACGCCCACGCGACGCCGGCCTGGGTCAGGATCCCGCTGACGAAGGCGTCCTGGGTGAAGGGTCGGCCGGTGGCGCGGATCACCGTGCTGAAGATGAACGGCGAGAGCAGCGGGACGGCCGACCACAGCACGATCCAGACGGTGCGGGGCCCGCGAGCCGTCGAAAGATCCATTCGGTGATCGGCTCGAGCGGCCGTGGCCCGGGTTCGTCCGCCACGTCGGGTTCCGTCATCGCCGTAGTCTGCCCTCCCGATCTGCGGTGGTGTCGCCGGCCCGGTGGGCCGGCGACGCTATCGATGGCTTAGCCCTTGACCACGCCCACCGGCGTCAGCCGCTTGGTCGGGCGGACCAGCGAGGCCGAGGCGGCCATGACCGACTCGATGTCCTTGTACGCGAAGGCCGCCTCCTCGGCGACGCCCTTCGGCTCCGAGGAGCGAAGCACGACCCCGAGGGCTGCCATCTCGTCGTAGACCTCGCGCGAGGTCTTGGCCTTGCGGGCCGCGGCCCGGCTCATGGCCCGACCGGCTCCGTGCTGGCACGTCATGAACGACTCGGCGTTGCCGAGACCCTCGCCGACGTACGACGCGGTGCCCATCGAACCCGGGATCAGCACGACCTCACCCGCCCGGGCGCGCACGGCGCCCTTGCGGTGGACGATGCCGTTCCGGCCAAGGTGGTTCTCCCACGCGGCGTAGTTGTGGTGGACGTCGACCAGCCGGTCGAAGCGCCCGATCGTCGTCAGGTGCTCGAAGGAGCGCTCGACGACATCCAACATCCGCGATCGGTTGACCTCGGCGAACCGGAGCGCGAACTCCATCGCCGACCAGTAGGCGGCGAAATCGTCCGAGCCCACGGGCAGGTACGCCAGCTCGTCGTGCGGCAGCGCGGCGTGCCAGGCCCGGTCCTGCGCGAGTGCCCGCTTGTGGAACTCGTCGCAGATCGTCTTGCCCAGGTTCCGCGAACCGGAATGGAGCATGACGAACACGGTGCCCGCCTCGTCCCGCTGCAGCTCGAGGAAGTGGTTGCCACCTCCCAAGGTGCCCAGCTGCGACAGGGCGCGGTCGAACCAGGCGTCCTTGACCGACTCCGGCTTGTCGATGCCCATCGCCTCGAGGGCGACGTCGCGGTCGACTGGGGTCTTGAGCCCGTGGAAGCCGGTCGGGACGCCCCGATCGATCGAGGCCAGGACCTTGCCGAGATCTGTCGAGGGCAGGACCTCGACCGTCAGGTCCGTCTCGACGAGCGCGACCCCGCAACCGATGTCGACGCCGATCGCGTACGGCACGACGGCCTTGTCCGCGAAGAGGACGCCGCCGATGGGCATGCCGTAGCCGGCGTGGCCGTCGGGCATGAGCGCGACGTGATCGACCGCGAACGGCAGGTTCGACACGTTGGTCGCCTGCTCGAGCGTGCGCGAGTCGAGCTCGCCGGCCCATGACATGATCGGGACACGGCCGGGCGTGGTGATGATCGGCAGGTCGGTCCCCTCGGTCGAGGCGGCCTCTGAGGTCTCCGTGTTGGTGCTCATGTTCGCTGGACCTCCGGCCAGCATAGGCTGATGGGGTGGTCGGTCGGAGTCGAACCGACGTCGCCGGTATCACAGACCGGGGCCCTTGCCGTTGGACGACGACCACCACGGTGGGTTGGGGACAAAACGAAACCGGCTCCTCGGTCGGAGGAGCCGGTCGAAGGCGGCAGGACGCAGCCGTGCGCTACCCCTGTCGATGCCTCCGATCGGTCCCCAGCCGACGACCGCGTCGATACGCGGACACGCCGAGAACGCCGAACGCCTGGCCGGCGTTACGGTCGATCGCGTCGTGTCGCGATTGGAGCTTGGTCATCGCTGGCCTCGTTCTGTCACTGTCGTCCATGCCGGCGGCCGCGGCGGCACGGACGTCAAAGTACGCCTTGTTGTCAAGTCGACCCGGCTGGTCATGCCAGGATGGTCAGCGCACAAACGAAAGGGGCCGGGCGAAGCCCGAACCCCTTCCGTGACGACTCGTCCATCGATCGACTTAGCTGCAGCCGGACGTGCTCCCGCAGTTCAGGCACTTGTAGCAGCTGCCGTTGCGGACCATGATCGAGCCGCATTCGGCGCACGACGGGGCGTCCGCCTGGGTCTGGAAGCTGACCTTCGTCGCCCCCAGGCTCATCGTGATCGCGCCCGCGCTGCCGCCTCCGCCGCCGTTCCCATTGGCGACCGCCTTGCCGTTGCCGTTGGCCGCGTGACCGTTGGCGGCATGGCCGTTCGAGGCCAGGACGGTCAGCTCTTCCTTCGGAGGCGCGTCGGCCGGGGTGGCCGTCGCGGGCGCGGACGCCGACTCAGTCGAGGTTGGTGAGGCCTCCGAGACGGCTGGAGGAGCTGCCGCCTCGGAGACCTCGGGCTGTGCATCCGCAGCCGCCCCCGCGGCCGGGCTTGATGTCGTCGTCAGGGCCGCGACTCCCGCGGCGAACGGGTTCGCCGACGCTGCGGGAGCCTCGGACGCACCCTCACCGAGCGCCGACCGGTCGATCAGACCGAGCGTCGCCTTGTCATCGGTCGACAGGAACCGCGAGCCGAGCCACCGGAAGATGTAGTCGACGATCGACTTGGCGATCGGGATCTCCTGGTTGCCGGTGAAGCCCGACGGCTCGAAGCGGACGTGCGCGAACTTGTTGACGAGGTCGCGCAGCGGCACGCCGTACTGGAGCGCCACCGACACGGTCGTCGCGAAGGAGTCCATCAGTCCGGAGACCGTCGAGCCCTCTTTGGCCATCTTGAGGAAGATCTCGCCCGGCTGGCCGTCGGGGTAGAGACCGACGGTGATGTAGCCCTCGTGGCCGGCGATGTCGAACTTGTGGGTGACCGCGGTCCGCTCGGCCGGCAGGCGCCGCCGATGGGGGAGGGCGGCCTCCTTCTGGGCCTTCGCGAGCTCCTTCTTGAGCTGGGCGACGGCTTCGGAGTCGATCGCGTCGGTGCCCGACTTCTTGCCGGTCGACAGCGGCTGGCTGCGCTTCGAGTTGTCGCGATAGATGGCGATGGCCTTGAGGCCCTGCTTCCAGCCCTCGAGGTAGACCTGCTCGATCTCCTCGGCCGTCGCGGCCTCGGGCATGTTCACGGTCTTGCTGATCGCGCCGCTGATGAACGGCTGGATCGCGCCCATCATCCGGACGTGGCCCATGTAGTGGATGGACCGCACGCCGTTGGCCGGCTTGAAGGCGCAGTCGAAGACCGGCAGGTGCTCGACCTTGAGGTGCGGCGCGCCCTCGATCGTCTCGCGCTCGTTGACGTACTCGAGGATCTCCTCGACCTGGGTCGCGGAGTAGCCGAGCTTCTTGAGCGCGGAAGGGACCGTCTGGTTGACGATCTTGAGGAAGCCCTCGCCGACCAGCTTCTTGTACTTGATCAGCGCGATGTCGGGCTCCACGCCGGTGGTATCGCAATCCATCATGAACGCGATCGTCCCGGTCGGGGCGAGGACGGTCACCTGGGCGTTGCGATAGCCGTACTTGCGGCCGAGCTCGAGCGCTTCGTCGTAGACCTGGTGGGCGTGGCGGATCAGGTTGGCGGGCACGCCCGTGACCGGGATCCGATAGGCGGCATCGCGATGCTTGCCGATGACTCGCAGGAACGGCTGCTCGTTCTTCTTGTACTCGACGAACGGGCCGCCATGGTCGCGGGCGATGATCGACGACTGCTTGTACGCCTCGCCGTGCATGATCGCGGTCAGGGCCGCGGCGAAGTTGCGTCCCTCATCGGAGTCGTAGGCCAGGCCACGGCTCATCAGCAGCGCGCCGAGGTTGGCGTAGCCGAGTCCGAGCGGTCGGAACTTGTGGCTGTTCTCCTCGATCCGGGGGGTCGGGTACGACGCGTTGTCGACCAGGATCTCCTGGGCGGTGATGGTCAGCTTGGCCGCGTAGCGGTAGGCCTCCGGATCGAACTCGCCGTCCGCGTCGACGAACTTCATCAGGTTGAGGCTGGCGAGGTTGCACGCGGTGTCGTTGAGGAACATGTACTCGGAGCAGGGGTTGCTTGCGTAGATGCGGTCCGTGTTGGCCGAGGTGTGCCAGTCGTTGATGGTCGTGTCGTACTGGATGCCCGGGTCACCGCAGACCCAGGCCGCATCGGCCATGCGCCGGAAGATGTCGCGGGCCTTGTACGTGCCCATCGGCTCGTGCGGCGCGACCACGGCGTGGGTCGTCCATTCCTGGTCGTTCTCCACGGCCTTCATGAACTCGTCCGTCACGCGGACGCTGTGATTGGCGTTCTGGAAGTAGACCGAGCCGTAGGCCTCGCCGGTGAAGCTCGGGTCGTAGCCCTGCTCGATCAGCGCCCAGGCCTTCTTCTCCTCGTTGAGCTTCGAGTCGATGAAGTCGAGGACGTCCGGATGGTCGGCGTCGAGGATGACCATCTTGGCGGCGCGGCGGGTCTTGCCGCCCGACTTCACGACGCCGGCGAAGGCGTCGTAGCCCTTCATGAAGCTGACCGGGCCCGAGGCCGTGCCGCCGCCCGACATCTTCTCGTGGCTGGAGCGGATGGTGCTCAGGTTGCTGCCCGCGCCCGAGCCGAACTTGAAGAGCATGGCCTCGGTCTTGGCCAGGTCCATGATCGAGGACATGCTGTCCTGCACCGAGTTGATGAAGCAGGCCGAGCACTGCGGCTTCTGCTCGATGCCGACGTTGAACCAGACCGGCGAGTTGAAGCTCATCTTCTGGTGGACGAGCAGGTGGGTGAGCTCGGCCTTGAAGGTGGCGAGGTCCTCGTCGGTCGCGAAGTAGCGCTGGGTCTCGGCCCAGGCCGCGATCGTGTTGACGACCCGGTCGATCAGCTGGCGGACGCTGGTCTCGCGCTCCGGCGTGTCGAGATGGCCGCGGAAGTACTTGCTGACGACGACGTTGGTCGCGAGCTGCGACCAGAAGTCGGGGACTTCGACGTCCTTCTGCTCGAAGACGCTCTTGCCCGACTCACTGGAGATGCCGGCGGTCCGGTACTCCCAGGTGATCTCGTCGTAGGGATGGATGCCGGGAGTCGTCCAGCGGCGCTCGAAGGTCAGGCCCTTCGTCGGCTTGCCGGCTTCGGTGGTGCCATCGAAGCTCGCGCCGTAGGGACCGGCGTGGCGGCGAGTGGTCCGGGTCGCCTTGTCCGGGCGATCCATGACCGGGGTACCGGCGGGGGCCTGGCTTCCGTTCGCTCGCGCCATCTGGTGTCTCCTCACCTCTCCCAAGCGGTAGCTACCGCATCGTCTCGTCGTGTCGTTCGTCGAGTGGTCCTGGGGGCCGGTTCACCGCCGCGACTATGGGCTGGCGGGAGCGTCGGTCGGGCATGCTCAGGCGATCGTGCGACCCGATGAACGATACGCGGTCGAGGGTCGAACGTCAAGGCCGAAATACAACATCTAGCGATTGCTTCGCCGCCCCGACCACAACATGTAGTGGTTTGGTGCGGTTGCGCGTTTCCACGCTCGGAGCGCTCGGATCCACATGTCGCGGGCGGTTGTCCACGTGCCGGTGGCCGGGTTTCCACGAGTGCATGGCGGGTTGTGCACTGAGATTTCCACACGCATCATATCGAACGGGCGTGCGGTTTGTGCTTATCTCCAGGGGAGAGGCGCCAACCGGCGCGCCCGGGGCGGTCGTGCCGCCGCAACGTCCGGACCTGGCCCTGGGTCGCGGCCGTAGCGGTGGAGAGAGCACGGTTCTGACGTGGCCATCCACGTCGGGACGTCCGGATTCGATTACCGGGATTGGCGGGGGTCGTTCTACCCGCGGTCCATCAGATCGAGCGACCGGCTGGCGTTCTATGCCGAGCACTTCGACACGGTCGAACTCAACGTCACGTTCTACCGGATGCCGGCCGCCAGCGCGTTCCGCGGCTGGCGCGACGCGGTGCCCGACGGGTTCGTGTTCGCGGTGAAGGCGAGTCGATACCTCACCCACGTCCGCCGGTTGGTCGATCCGCAGGAGCCGGTCGAATTCCTGATGGAGCGGGCGGGCGAGCTCGGCGATCGACTCGGGCCGATCCTCCTCCAGCTGCCGCCGAGCCTCGAGATCGACCTGGGGCGGCTCGAGCGGACGCTGGCGGCATTCGGACCCGGCGTGCGGGTGGCGGTCGAGCCACGCCACTCGAGCTGGTTCGTGCCGGAGTTGTGCGATGTGCTGCGGGCTCATCAGGCAGCGTTCGTGCTGGCCGATCGGCGCGGTCCGATCACGCCGCTGTGGGCGACCAGTGACTGGTGGTACCTGCGGATGCACCAGGGGAGTGCCACGCCACGGCCGTGCTACGGGGAGCGATCGCTCCGCACATGGGCCGACCGGGTGGCCGCACTGCCCAGTGACGCCAGCGGCACGGGGTTCGTGTACTTCAACAACGACCATCGTGCCTGCGCGGTGAAGAACGCCGTGGAATTCGAGGCGCTCCTCGTCGAGGAGTGAGCCTCCTGTGCCCGCCAGGATCCGGCCCATCGCGCCAAGTCCGGGCCGGTGCACGGTCTCGCGGCTACCATGCCGACGTGCACGAGGTGGCCGTCGAACTCGATTCCGCGCCGGCGTGACCCTCCACGACGAGATCCTCGAGCAGCCCGAGGTCGCCCGGCGCTTCCTCGCGCGGGCGCCCGACATGGTCGGCCCGCTCGCCGAGTCGATCGCCCGCCGGAACGTGGACCACGTTGTGATCGCCGCGCGGGGCACCAGCGACCACGCCGCGATCTACGCCCAGTACGTCCTGGGCGTGCGCCACGGCTTGTCGGTCGGCCTCGGTACGCCGTCGGTCATCTCGCTGTACGGCGCCCAGCCTCGCCTCGACCGCTCGCTCGTCGTCGGGATCAGCCAGTCGGGTGCGTCGCCGGACGTGGTCGCGGTGATCGAGGCGGGCCGCCGGCAGGGCGCGCCGACGCTCGCCATCACGAACGATCCGAGGTCGCCGCTTGCCAGCGCGGCCGAGACGACCATCGATCTCGGTGCGGGGCCCGAGCTGGCGATCGCGGCCACCAAGACGTACACGACCGAGCTCCTCGCCGTCGCGGCCCTGTCCGCCGCGCTGACCGGAGAGGAGAGGGATGCTGCGGCACTCGCGGCCGTGCCCGACGCGATGGCCGCGGCCCTCGGCCTGGAGCCTGATGTCCGATCGATGGCCGCGGATCAGGCCGCGGCCGATCGCCTGCTGATCCTCGCGCGCGGGTACGAGTACGCCACGGCTCGCGAGTGGGCGCTCAAGCTCAAGGAGCTGGCCCGGGTCTTCGCCGACCCCTACTCGGCCGCCGATTTCGAGCACGGGCCGCTGGCGCTCCTGGAGCCGGGAGTGCCGGTCCTCGCCACCGTCCGCCCAGGCCCGACGGCAGCGGGACTCATCAGCCTGCTCGACCGCCTCCGGGCCGATCTGGAGGCCGACATCGCGGTCGTCTCGGACCAGCCGGCCGCGCTCGAGCTCGCGCGGTGGCCGTTCCGGCTGGCGGCGGGGACCCCGGAGTGGCTCGGACCGATCGTGTCGATCATCGTGGGCCAGCTCCACGCCCTCCACCTCACCGCCGCGCGGGGGCTCGATCCCGAGCGGCCCCGCAACCTGCGCAAGGTGACACGCACCCGCTGACGCCCTGCATCCGATCGGCCCGTGGCGACGAATCCCGGGGCAGAAAGGAGCGGTGCCTGCGGGCACGGCATCGACGTCGCATCCGCGGGTTCGGCTCTACACTGCGCTCCACGCGGATCCGACCCGGCATCGGAGGGGCCTTCTTGGATCGACGAAAGGTCTGGTTCAAACGACTGTCGACGGGGGTCGTCACCCTGGCCGTCGGCGGACTGGCCGGGTTTCTCGTGCCGGCCGTCGCGAGCGACATGTCGCCCAAGGCACCGACCATCGAAGCGCCTGCCGCGGAGTCGCCGGTCGCACGCGAGTTCATCGACGCGTACGTCCACGACGACCAGGCCGCGCTCGACCGACTCCAGGCGCGGGCCGAGACCAAGGCGAAGGCGGCGCGGTTCAAGGCCGAATACGCGACCGTCGACCAGCCGATCCACCTCGGTTCGTGGGTGGTCGGCGGTGGCGTCACGCTCCACGCCTACGCGTCCCGAGTGGTCGATGCCAGCGGTACCGAGTCCCAACTCGCCTGGCGGGTGCTGACCGTGGCCGGCAGCGTCGGGATCATCGACCCGCCGCCATCGGTGACGACACCATGACCGCCGAACGGATGCCGGAGCCGCAGGTGCCGGAGCCGACGACACCCGCCGAGCCGACGACGTCGGCCGATGCGACCACGCCTGCCGAGCCGGGCGCCGAGCGGGCCGTAGACTCGCCGATCAGTCCGGAGGCAGCCGCAGCGACCGAGGTCGACGCCGCGACCGTACCGATCGATCAGGCGGTCACGTCCGAGACCTCGAGCATCGCGGAGACCTCCGTCGACGGCGAGCCCCCGGTCGACACCGAGCCCTCGGTCGACACCGAGCCCTCGGTCGACGGCGAGCCCCCGGTCGACACCGAGGCAACCCACGCTGAAGACGTCACGCCGGCTCCGACCGTCTCCCGGCGCCGGTCGGTGGCGGTGGCCGCTGTACGTCGGCTGGTCGCCTTCGTGCTGACCGTGGCGCTCTTCATCGGAGGCATCGGGCTGGGTCTCCAGATCTTCCAGGTCACCCATCCTCCCAAGGCGGCCGTAGCGGGGGCCGACGTTCCCGGGGCCGCACAGGTTCCTCCCGTCGCCAAGGAGTTCATCACGGCGCTGGGCTCGAACGACGCCGACGGGTTGCGCTCGTCGCTGGACGTCCAGCCCCACGCCGATCTGACCAGCGAGTTCAAGCGGTTCGATATCCAGAAGGTGACCGGCGTCGAGACGCTCGGCACCTCGGTCGACGGCACGCGCTCGGCGACCGAGATCCTCGTCCGGTCGGTCAAGACGGACGGTCTCCCGTTCGATGTCAACCTGGTGATCCTGGTGAACAACGGCAAGATCGAGGGCTTCAGATGACAGCGATCCGTGGCTTCTTCGGCCATCTCGGCTTCATGTGGACGAAGAACCTGAGGCGCCTCCTGATCGTTCTCGCGGTGCTGACGGCGTTGGTCGTCATCAACGGGACGCAATCGCTGATCCAGGGGGTCATCGGTTTCGTCGGCAACGCGCCGGCGCTGGCGCTCCAGCTCGCGTTCGCGTTGTCGTTCGGGATCCTCCAGTTCGGCGGGATCATGTGGTTCCTATCCCGGCCACGGAGATACACGATCAAGCCGGACGATTCGCAGATCGGAAAGACATTCGACGACTACCGCGGTCAGCCGGACCTGCTCGAGCATGCGAAGGACACGGTCCGCATCCTCCAGGGCGTCAGGGAGTTCGAGCTGCGCGGTGGCCAGATGCCGAAGGGAATGCTGTTGTCCGGCGCGCCCGGGACTGGCAAGACGTTCCTCGCCAGCGTGATCGCCGCGGAGGCGAACCTGCCGTTCATCTACATCGACGCGAGCTCATTGCGGGGCATGTTCTGGGGCATGACCGAGCTGATGATCATGAAGCTGTTCCGTGACGCCCGCGGCCTCGCCCGGAAGTATGCGCAGTTCGGTCAGCGAGGCGCCTGCATCGTGTTCATGGACGAGATCGATTCGATCGGCATGAACCGCGGTGGTTCCGGCGCCCAGGGCATGCCGATGGCCGGGATGATGATGGGTGGCGGCACCGGGCTCAACACGCTGCTCAACCAGATGGACTCGCTGGTCGCACACATCGAGGACCGCTGGGGTCGCAAGATCCTGCGCTGGTTCGGCATCCTGCGTGGACCGGTGAAGAACAAGCCGCTCGTGTTCGTGATCGGTGCGACGAACCGGCCATCGGTGCTCGACCCGGCACTGACGCGCCCTGGTCGACTCGACCGCATCCTCGAGGTCCACACACCCGACGCCGAGGGTCGTCTCGACATCATCACCTACTACCTGAAGGGGAAACGCCACGATCCGGAGATCCCGCTCGAGCTGCTCGTGAACGATTCGATGGGTTGGACCCCGGTGATGATCGAGACGATCATCAACGAGGCGCTCATCCACGCCCACCACGCGGGGCGCGACGCGCTGACCTACAAGGACTGGCTCGACGCCGCCGACGAACGGGCGCTCGGGCTCAAGCAGCCGATCCGCGCCTGGAACCTCACCGACCGGCGCGAGACGGCATATCACGAAGCAGGTCACGCCGTGGCGGCGCGGTACCTGCGGCCCGAGCACCGGATCTCGAAGGCCACCATCATCCGACGCGGGCACGCCCTGGGGTACGTACAGCAACGACCTCGCGAGGAGCGCACGTCGCTGTACGCGCGGTCGATCGAGACCTCGATCATGGTGGCGCTCGCCGGGCACGTCATCGAGAACAAGTTCCTCGACAAGCTGACTACGGGACCCTCGAGCGACCTCCATTACGCGACGAGCGCGGCCGAGGACTACGTCGGGTCCCTGGCGATGGGCCCGACGCGGGTCATCATCCCGATGCGACCCGACGCGCCGCCGATCGGTCCGGTGCTCGTCGCCGCGCATGAGTTGCTCGACCAGCTCTATGCCGAGACCGAGCGGCTGCTGCGCGAGAAGGAGCCGGCGGTCCACCACCTTGCGAGGGCGCTCATCGAGCGGGACGAACTGATCGCCGAAGAGCTTGAAGAAGTGTTTGGGGAGGTCGAGCGCGACCACCCCGAGCTGACCGAGCAGTTCGATCGAAAGCTCATCCAGTTCCGCGACTTCGCCCCGCGCGACCGCGACCCGCAGGTCTGGAACCCGCCACCCGGCTCGGCCGAAGTCGAACCAGCGGCCGCGGCGGCCGCCGAACCGGCAGCGAGCGTGCCAGGGGGTGCGGCCGCATGGGCGCCGCCGCGTCCGGGACAGCCGAGTGAGCGCGGACGTGCCGGTCGGCCGGGCATGCCGACCCATCTCGTGCCGCCGTGGGCGGGACGGTCCGGCGAGGGTGACCGCCCGACCTGA
>DASSMQ010000130.1:0-8667 GCA_035688805.1 Candidatus Limnocylindrales bacterium | reverse complement strand
CCGGCGATCCGACGCCTGACGTCCGGGCCGGTCCCGTCAGAGCCAGCATCGCGGGCGGACCTCGAGCGGCGGATCCAGGAGCACGCGTATTCGCTGCCTCACGTCGTCGGGACCTGCGCCATGGGTCCGTCGGTCGAGGACGGTGCGGTCGTCGACGCCGACGGGCGGGTGCATGGTCTCGGGAGCCTCAGCGTCATCGATGCCTCGGTCATCCCGGATGCCCCGTCGGGTTTCCCGCACCTGATCACGACGATGCTCGCCGAGCGCCTCTCTGAGCGACTCGTCGGCCTGCTCTGAGCGACTCAGACCGCCTCGGCGAGCGCCTCCGAGAACTGGCTCTCGTACAGGTCCGCGTAGAACCCGCCGCGTGCCAGCAGCGACTCGTGATCGCCCTGCTCGACGATCGCTCCATGGTCCATGACCAGGATGACGTCGGCGTCACGGATGGTCGACAGGCGGTGGGCGATGACGAACGCCGTCCGGCCGTGGCGGAGTCGGTGCATCGCGCGCTGGATCAGCACCTCGGTGCGCGTGTCGACCGAGCTCGTCGCCTCGTCGAGGATCAGGATCGGGGGGTCGGCCAGGAACGCGCGGGCGATCGTCAGGAGCTGCTTCTCGCCGGCCGACACGTTCGTCGCGTCGTCGTCGATCACAGTCTCGTAGCCGTCGGGTAGCGTCCGGACGAAGTGATCGACGTGGGCCGCCTCGGCGGCCGCTTCGATCTCCGCGTCCGTCGCGTCGAGCCGCCCGTAGGCGATGTTCTCGCGGATCGTGCCGTGGAAGAGCCACGTGTCCTGGAGGACCATCCCGAACGAGCGACGGAGGTCGTCGCGGGTCATCGTCGTCGTATCGACGCCGTCGACGCTGATCCGCCCGCCGTCGAGCTCGTAGAACCGCATGAGCAGGTTCACGAGCGTCGTCTTGCCCGCGCCGGTCGGACCCACGATCGCGACGGTCTGACCGGCCTCGACGTGCAGATCGAGATGGTCGATGAGCGGTCGGTCGGGCTCATAGCGGAACGACACATCGTCGAAGTCGACGGTCCCTCGGACGCGTTCCACGACGACCGCATCGACCGGATCCGGGACCTGCTCCGGCTCATCGAGCAATTCGAAGACGCGCTCCGCGGACGCGACCGCCGACTGGAGCACGTTCACCACGCTCGCAACCTGGATGATCGGGAAGGTGAACTGGCGGGAGTACTGGATGAACGCCACGACGTCACCAAGCGACAGCTGGCCGCTGGCGACCCGGACGCCGCCGATCACGGCGATCCCGACGTAATTGAGGTTGGAGATGAAGTTCATCGCCGGCTGGATGATCCCGGAGATGAACTGGGCGCGGTAGGACGCCTGGTAAAGCCGCTCGTTCTCGGCCTCGAACGTCGCGATCGCCTCGCGCTGGCGACCGAATGCCTTGACGATGGCATGGCCGGTGTGCATCTCCTCGACGTGCCCGTTGAGCGCGCCCGTCGAGGCCCATTGGGCGACGAACTGGCGCTGCGAGCGACCGATGATGAGCATGGTCGCCACGAGGGACGCCGGCACGGCCAGCAGCGATACGACCGCCAGGATCGGGCTGATGGACAGCATCATGATCAGGACCCCGACGATGGTCAGCAGCGAGGTGATCAGCTGCGTCAGCGTCTGCTGCAGCGATTGACCGATGTTGTCGATGTCGTTGGTGACCCGGCTGAGCAGGTCGCCGCGCGGACGGGCATCGAAGGTCCGGAGCGGCAGGCGGCCGATCTTGGCGTCGACCTCGGCGCGCAGCCGGAACACGGTGCGCTGGGTGACGCCGGTCATGATGTAGGCCTGGATCCAGGCGAACGCGGAACTCAACAGGTAGATCGCGACGAGCGCCAGCAGGATCGAGCCGAGCGCCCCGAAATCGATGCCCCGGCCGGGCGTGACGTCCATCGTCGAAAGCATGTCGGCGAGCCGATCCTGGCCCTGCGCCCGCAGCCCGGCGACGACCTGATCGCGACTGACCCCGGCCGGCAGCTGGGCCCCGATCGCCCCCTGGAAGATGCGGTTCGTCGCGTCGCCGAGGATGCGCGGACCGAGGATGGCCAGGGTCACGCTGACGATAGCCAGCAGCACGACGGCGACGACCAACGGCGCTTCTGGTCGGAGTCCACCCAGCAGGCGTCGCAGCGAACCCCCGAAATCCCGGGCCTTGGCCGGCGGCAGGCCCATCCCCATCCCCATCATCATCCCGCCGCGTGGACCGCCACCCGGGCGGCCGCCCGGACCCGGCCCCACAGGACCCGCGCCGGTGGTACCCGGGCCGGCTGGCGTCGGGCGACCGGTCGGGCCGCTCACGCCGCGGCCTCCGCTGCCGACAGCTGCGAGAAGACGATCTCGCGGTAGGTCTCGTTGGTCTCGAGCAGGTCGTGGTGCGTGCCGATGCCGACGACCCTGCCGCCGTCGAGAACGACGATCCGGTCCGCACGCATGATCGTCGCCACGCGCTGGGCGACGATGATGACCGTGGCGGACTCGAGCTCCGGAGCGAGCGCCGCCCGCAGTCGCGCGTCGGTCCCGACGTCGACTGCCGAGAAGCTGTCGTCGAAGACGATCACACCGGCCTTGCGCACGAGGGCGCGGGCGATGGCGAGCCGCTGGCGTTGGCCACCGGACACGTTCGTGCCGCCCTGGGTGATCGGCGAGTCGAGGCCTTCTGGCATGTCGGCGACGAAGTCGCGGGCCTGGGCCACCGTCAGGGCGTGCCAGAGCTCTTCGTCGTTGGCCGTCGCGTCGCCGACCTGGAGATTGCTGCGGACCGTCCCGCCGAACAGGAACGCCTTCTGGGGCACGAGCGCCGTCCGCCGCCACAGATCCTCGCGATCGACCTTCCGGACATCGACCCCGTCGACGAGCACGGCTCCGGCCGTCACGTCGTAGAGCCGCGGGATCAGGTTGATCAGCGTCGATTTGCCGGAACCGGTGCTGCCGACGATCGCCGTGGTCTCACCAGGGACCGCCCGGAACGAGATGTCACGCAGGACCGCCTGCTCGGCGCCGGGATAGCGGAACTCGACACCCCGGAATTCGACGACACCGCGCTCGGCCGGGTCGCTCGGCGTGATCGGGTGGTCGGGGTCGACCACGGTCGGCACCGTCCGCAGTACGTCGTTGATCCGCCCGGCCGAGACCGCCCCGCGTGGGATCAGGATGAACATGAAGATCGCGCTCAGGACCGCGAACAGGATCTGCATCAGGTACTGCAGGAACGCGGTCAGGTTTCCGATGGGCATCGCGCCAGCGGCGACCCGCGCGGCACCGAACCACATCACCGCCACCGTCGAGAGGTTCAGGATCGCGGTCATGACGGGGAGCGTCATCGCGAACAATCGCCCGACTCGGAGCGTCGTCTCGAACAGGTCGTGATTGACGACCTCGAACCGCCGCTCCTCGTGCTGCGTCCGGACGAACGCGCGGATCACCCGAACGCCCGACAGTGTCTCGCGCATGACCTGGTTGATCCGGTCGAGCTTCTCCTGGACGACCCGGAACAGGGGCACGGCACGGGACATGACCAGGCCGATGACCAGGGCCATCAACGGCAGGATCACGACCAATAGACCCGACAGCGGGACGTCGGTCCGCAGCGCCATGATGATCCCACCGATGATCAGGATCGGTGCCGAGATCATCATCGTCAGACCCATGAAGACGACCGTCTGCACTTGCTGGACGTCGTTCGTGTTTCGGGTGATGAGCGACGCCGGACCGAAGTGATTGACCTCGGCCTGCGAGAACGTCTCGACGGCGCTGAACACCGCTCGCCGAAGATCCCGACCGAAGCCCATCGCCACCCTCGCCCCGAGGAAGACGGCGATCGTCGCCGCGACCCCCAGGACGGCGGTCACGACGAGCATCAGCCCCCCGGTCCGGAGGATGTGGTCGGTGTCGCCGAGGACGACGCCCCGGTCGATGATGTCGGCGTTGAGGTCGGGCAGGTACAGGTTGCCGAGGGCTCCGACCAACAGCAGCGCAAGCACGATGACGAGCTGGGCCGCGTACGGCCGGAGGTAGGTTCGGAACAGGGCGATCACGCGTCGTCCGCCGACATCGCCGCCAACCTGGCGCGGCGCATCCCACGCAGACCGGCGAGAAACCCCTCCAGCTCCGCATCAGTCATCCGATCGAGCAAGGCACGAAGGTGCTGCCGCCGCTCCTGGGCGACATCCTCGAAGATCGCGGCGCCGGCATCGGTCGCGTGGACCAGTACGACGCGTCGGTCGCCGGGTTCCCGGCGACGCTCGACGAGCCCACGCTGCTCCATCCGATCGATGATGCCGGTCGCGCTGGCGACCGAGACATCGAGGGCATCGGCCAGTCGGCTCATGGCGGTCGGGCCGTCGGCCTCGAGGACGGTCAGGACGTGGAGATGGACGAGACTCAGCGCACCCCGCAGCCAATGACGGAAGGCCCCGGCTCGCTCGCGCGGTCCCCAGGAGGTCAGCTCCTCGAGCAGATCCTCGACCACGCGCCGGCGGGATGCGCCAGTCGCCGGACCGTTGGCGATATCATTCAATGTCACATTGACAATCTATGCGACATGTAGGAGCACCGTCAACCCGCGGGCGCTCCGTCGCGGTGCCTAGCTGCGCCTTGGCCCCCCGATGGACCCTGGGTCCGGAGAGAAGTACCGGAGTCGGCGGGTCAGCAGCAGCACCTCTCGTTCGAGCAGGCCGATCAGGCCCTCCAGCCGCTCGACCGTGGTCGTCGCCTCGAGCAGGGCCTGGCGTCGGGGCAGCTCCACCTGGACGATGCCGGACAGCAGGTACGAGAGGACCGTGGGGTCGTCGGGGATGTCGAGGTCGCGCCGGGTCGGCGGCTCCACCTCGGAGGTGAATTCGGGCTCAGGCCTGGCCGTGGGGTCGAGATCGGGATCGGGTTCACCGGCGTTCGCCTCGATCTCGACCCGGATGTCGAGGACCTCGGACGACTCGCCATCGCGCGCGCGCATGAGGTCCAGGTAACGAACGAAGCGGCGGATGGCGCGCGCGGCGAGCCGTTCGGCCCGTCGCTCGTCTCCGATGTCGTCGTCGAGCGGGGTGACGTCGGCGACGAGATACGGCTCCTTGTGCGCATCGACGGCCTCGATCGCGAACCGCCCCGTGGCGGCGGCCAGCAAGTCGTATCGACCGTCCGGGTAGCGGCCGGCTTCGCGGATCTCGGCGAACGCCCCCACGCCGGCGAGCGTCGCGACGCCCTTCGTGCCGATCTCCCGCCCATCGCGGATCAGCACCACCCCGAACGGCTCGCCCGTGTCGAGGCAGTGACGGGTCATCGCCCGATAGCGTTCCTCGAAGACGTGGAGCGGCAGGACGATCCCTGGGCAGAGGACCTGGTGCAGCGGGAAGAGCGGGATCTCCATCGCAGGTGGAGTCTAGTCGCGCTTGCCATCGTGGTCGTTCCGAGATCTTGCCCATCGGTGCGTGCCAGCGACGCGAGGAAGCCGCCGGTCGCCCGGCGGCTTCGAAGGAGGACGTCGGTCGCTGCTCGCGACCGTCGAGATCAGTGGGCGCAGCCCCGCGGTGCGCCGCCGTCGTCGGCGGTCCGGAAGCTCGAGCCGCACCCGCAGGCCGCGACGGCGTTCGGGTTATTGACCGTGAAGCCCGCGCCCATCAGCGTGTCGACGTAGTCGATCTGCGAGCCCTGCAGCAGCGAGATGCTCTGCCCGTCCACGTAGACCTTGATGCCGCTCACGTCGAGTCGGTTGTCCTCGGGCGTCGGGGCGTCTTCGAGCATCATCCCGTAGCGGAACCCTGAGCAGCCGCCCGAGTAGACGTAGACGCGCAGCCCGACGTCCGGGTTGGTCTCTTCCTTGGTCAGCTCCTGGAGCTTGCTGACCGCGGCATCAGTGAGGGAGACCACCTGGGGCTGCTGATCGATCATCGTGGTGGCGTCCTCCTTGGACGTGGATCTCGCGTGGTCGGGCCGCAGGGCCGCGGCAACGGGTCCAATCGTACGCACGGCAACGGGTTTCGACAAGCGGCCCGCCGAAATCCGTCGGTCCTGGGTCATGGCGGGCTCGGTGACGCGGTCGGTCGACCGGCTGTCGACGGTCCTGAGGGGGGTGCGCGATGCGACTCCGTCGCGTCTTTCGACGGTGACCGACGGTCAACGATTCCGACTACACGACATGGATACGCGGGCTTGGTGACCATGCCGGTGGCCGACGGTCAGCGCTGGGACGCGATACGCCCCGGATCTGGCCATGGGACGAGTTTCGCATCGAAAACGTTGCCCGTGGGACACCGGTCCGGCGGAACGCGCCGTCGACCACCGAGATCTCTACCGTTCGATGCGCTCGATGATGGTCGCGATCCCCTGGCCCACGCCGATGCACATGGTCGCCAGCCCATAGCGAGCGCCGGTCCGCCGCAGCTCGTGGGTCAACATCGTGATCAGGCGGCCGCCGCTCATGCCCAGCGGGTGACCGAGCGCGATCGCTCCACCGTTGACGTTGACCTTGGCGGGATCCAGGCCGAGCTCGTCGATGCACACCAGCGACTGCGAGGCGAACGCCTCGTTGAGCTCGACGAGGTCGAGATCCGCCACGGTCAGCCCGGCCCGCTCGAGTGCCTTGCGCGTCGCCGGTACCGGGCCGATCCCCATGACGGCCGGGTCCACGCCTGCGACCGCGGTCGCGACGACCCGAGCCATGGGCCGCAGCCCGAGGTCGCGGGCACGGTCCGCCTCGACGACCAGCACCGCCGATGCCCCGTCGTTGATGCCGGAGCTATTGCCCGCGGTGACCGTGCCACCGGAGCCGCGGAACGCCGGCCGGAGCCGCCCCAACGCCTCGGCGGACGTGTCGGCTCGGGGATGCTCGTCCCGGGCGACGACCGTGACCTCGCCCTTCCGGTCGGTCACCTCGACCGGCACGATCTGGTCGTCGAAGCGACCGGCCTCGATGGCCGCGACCGCGCGCTGCTGGCTGTCCAGGGCGAAGGCGTCCTGCCGCTCGCGGCTGACGTTCCAACGTTCGGCCACGTTCTCGGCGGTCTCGCCCATCGAATACGGGTAGTGGGCGGCCGCCAGCTTCGGGTTCGTGAACCGCCAACCCAGGGTCGTGTCCTGGAGCTCGCGCGGCCCGCGGTCCCAGGGACCCTCCGCCTTGGCCATCACATACGGCGCTCGGGTCATCGATTCGACGCCCCCGCCGATGAAGACGTCGCCGTCACCGACCGCGATCGCGTGCGCGGCGGAGTTGATGGCCTGCAGCCCGGACCCGCACAGCCGATTGACCGTCAGGCCGCCGACTTCGACCGGGAAGCCGGCGAGCAGCAGGGCCATCCGGGCGACATCCCGGTTGTCCTCGCCCGCCTGATTGGCGCAGCCGAGGATGACGTCTTCGACGAGGCCGGCATCGACCCCCGCCCGATCGACCACGGCGCGCAACACGAGCGCGGCGAGGTCGTCCGGTCGGACGCTGGCGAGTGCGCCCCCGTATCGGCCGATCGGGGTCCGGACCGCCTCGACGATCCACGCCTCACGGAGCGGTCGATGGGCATCTCGGGTCATGGTCGGATTGTAGGGTGCCGAGCCGGACCGACCCGACACCCAGGACCAGACCGACCCGTCAGGGCAACGCCCCGATGACCTCCGCGGCATGGGCATCGGTGTCGGCGGCGGCGAAGATCAGGGCATCGCCCTTGAAGTAGCCGTATTGCAGGCCTTCGACCGCCTTGTCGACGAACACGGTCTTGCCGGCGATCGACGTCTCCGTGTAGTGGTCGCCGTTCTTTTCGGCACCGGCGAGGAAGACGCGCTGGAAAGCAGCGGTGTCGACGCCCTTGATCCGGAAGATGCCGGCCGCACAGCGGGACGCGTTGCCGGCACCGCCCGCGGCGAACGTGACATCGGACGGCGACTTGCCCAGGGCATCGAGCAGCGCCTTGAACTCCGGGTCGGCCGCCGCCCCGAACGATGCTCCGGACATGCTCAGCTTGATCACCGTCGCCCCGCACATCGTGTTCGGGATGAGCGCCTCGAGTTGCTTGTCCGTACTCGGGAAGGCGATGCTCGGGAGCGCGAACGAGGGCTCGGTGCTGGCCGTGGCTTCGCTCGGCGTGGCCTCGCTCGGTGCGGCCTGGCTCGGCGCTTCGAGACTCGCGGCAGCGCTGGGAGCCGCGGCGGACGGCAAGGTCGACGATGCGGTTGACCCGCTGGCGCAGGCTGCCACGGCGATGGCAAGCGCCCCACCGAGGAACACGGTGGTCAGACGATCATGCATCAGGGACCCCCAGGGTTGGTCGGGCGTCGGGCGGCCCGGTGTGGCGCAGGATAGCGACCCAGGCGTTCGATGGCCTGTTCCGGGTAGGACGCCCCGAGGCGCAGCGCCGTCGCGATGTCGACCGGGGAGGCCACACCGTCCTCGACCGCACGTGCGGCCTCGGCCGCGACCGCCGATTCGATCCGTCCCAGGATCTCGCTCGCATCGAGGGTCTGGTGGCCGGCGGACGTCATGTCGTCGATGACGTCGGCTCGCCGACCATCCTGGTAGCGGTAGAACCCGGCCTCCGTCTTGCGGCCGAGGCGCCCGGCGTCGACCAGGCGGGCCTGGATCGGCGATGGCCGGAGGCGCTCCGGCCGGCCGAGACCGTCCCAGACGGCGGTCGCGGCCGCGACGTTCACATCCAGGCCGGCG
>DASSMQ010000129.1:0-18048 GCA_035688805.1 Candidatus Limnocylindrales bacterium | reverse complement strand
ACGGTCGGGCTGACCGTGACCAACGCCGGGGGCAGCACCAGCACCTCGAAGAGCAACTACATCACGGTGAACCCGGCGCCTGATTTCGCGATCAGCGCCTCACCGGCAAAACAGACCGTCGTTCGGGGGAATGGCACGTCGTACACGATCACGGTCTCCGCCGTGGCCGGGTTCAGCGGAACGGTGACGCTGTCTGCGAGCGGCCTGCCCACCGGCGCGTCCGGCTTGTTCAACCCCACGTCCGTGACGCTCGGCTCGAGCGGTACCGCGACCTTCACTGTCTCTACGACCAGTAGCGCGAAGCTCGGCAACGCGACCGTGACCATCCGGGGGACGAGCGGCTCGTTGAACCATACTGCGATCGTGTCGCTCCAGGTGAAGGCGAAGTAGTGCGGGGAACGGGGGCCTCGGGGTTCGCTTCAGCGCGTCGATCGATCGGCGTCGCGACCCTGCTGGCGACGGCGCTCATGAGCGGACCCATCGCCCTCCCGCCGGCGGGCCATGCGGCGACCGGCGACGTCGGCTACGAGGACGTCTCGTTCAGCGGCACCATCGAGCCCACCGGCACGAAACGGGCCGAAAGCCTCCTCTGGTTCAACGACGGCTCATGGTGGGCGAGCATGTGGGACACGGTCAGTTCCGACTTCCACATCTTCAAGTTCGCGGTGTCGACCCAGGCGTGGACCGACACGGGCGTGGCGCTCGACCCCCGCGGCAACAGCCATGCCGACATCCGCTGGGACGGCACCAAGCTGTACGTCGCCTCGCACCTGACCGTGAACGATGGCCAGTCGGCCGTGTCGGGCTATCCGAGCTACCTCTATCGGTTCTCGTACGACCGAGCGACCAAGCGCTACACGCGCGACGCCGGGTTCCCGGTGCGGATCAACGACTATCGGACCGAAACACTCGTCATCGACAAGGATTCGACCGGCAAGCTGTGGGCGACCTGGCAGCAATCGAACAAGATCTTCGTCAATCGGACCGTCAACGGTGACGACCACACTTGGGGCACGCCCTTCCAGCTCCCGGTGACCGCCACGAACGTGACCGTCGATGACAACTCCGCCGTGCTGGCATTCGCCGGCAACCGGATCGGCGTCATGTGGAGCAACCAGTCCAGCGCCAACGACGCGATGTGGTTCGCGGTCCATCAGGATGGTCAGCCCGATATGACCTGGCAGGCGTCGCGAACCGCCATCCAGGGCCCGAACACCGCCGACGACCACATCAACCTCAAGTCGTTGCAGTCCGATGGCAGTGGCCGGGTCTACGCGGCGGTCAAGACATCATTCTCGAACGCGGCGCAGCCATTGATCATGCTGCTCGTCCGCGACCTCGCGACCGGCAATTGGTCGAGCTATCCGATCGCCCGCGTGTCCGATTGCCCGAACCGCCCGCTCGTGCTGATCGACGAAGCGAACAAGGTGCTCCACGCCTATTTCACGGCACCTGGCCCTCCGGGCTACTCGTGCAGCTCGTCCGGCGGCGCCATCTACAAGAAGACGTCGCCGTTGAACTCGGTGGCCTTCCCGACCGGTCGCGGCACGCCGGTGATCGTCGACTACGACAGCCCGTACATCCATGACGCCACGTCGACGAAGCAGAACGTGAGCCGGTCGTCCGGCATCCTGGTCCTCTCCCGGAACAGTCGGACCGCTCGGTACTGGCACACCTACCAGGCCATCCCCTGAGGCCGGTGGGCACCGCTTTCCGGTGAGCCGGTGCGCCCACGCAACCGCTGACCAGGACGGACGTACTATCCTGCGTAGGACCAGGCGATCTCGGGGCCCAGCCTCCGGCATGCGCCCGGCTTTGGTGAATCTCGGTCGGCCCAGCCTCTAAGGGGGAGGTCCTGGTCATGTCGCTGCTTCAACGGATGGAGCGCGCTCAGCAAGTCAGAGACTCAGAGGCGGCCGCCAAGGCCTCGGCTGGCACGACCACGGTCGAGAAACCGGCGGTCGAGTCCCCCGTCGACTCGGCGCCGATCTCCCCGACGGCCCCCGATCCGACGCCGATCGCCTCGGAGTCGATGTCGCTGGTCGCGGTGCCGGTCGCGCCCAGGGCCCGACCCACGACTGGGCCGATGCATACCCGGACGCCGATTCGCGAGGATCTCATCCGCGAGGTGCGCAATCGCCTGCAGGTCGAAGTGCTGACCGCGTTCGACACCCTGATCGACGCCAAGGAAGCCGACATGCGGGTCACGGTCGAGGCGATCGTCGACCGGGTCGTCGGCCAGAACGGCTTCGCGGTCACCCGCGACGAGCGCCTGCGGCTGATCGAGGACCTGATCCACGACATCACCGGGTTCGGGCCGATCGAACCGTTGCTCGCCGATCCCAGCATCACCGAGGTGATGGTCAACGGGCCGAACCACATCTACGTCGAGCGCAACGGCAAGATCCAGCGGGTCGACACGGTCTTCCTCAACGACGAGCACGTCCTTCGCGTGATCGACCGGATCATCACGCCGATGGGCCGGCGCATCGACGAGACCAGCCCGCGCGTGGACGCGCGACTGCCCGACGGCTCGCGCGTGAACGCCATCATCGAGCCGCTCTCGCTCGTCGGACCGGTGATCACCGTCCGCAAGTTCGCGGCCAAGCCGTACACGGTCGATGACCTCATCCGGTTCGGCACGGCGACCCCCGAGATGTTCGAATTCCTGCGGGCGTGCATCGAGGCACGACTCAACGTGTTCGTCTCCGGCGGGACCGGCTCGGGTAAGACCACGACGCTCAACGTGCTGTCGTCGTTCATCCCCAAGGACGAGCGCATCGTCACCATCGAGGACGCGGCCGAACTCCAGCTTCGCCAGGACCACGTGATCACCCTGGAGTCCCGCCCGCCGAACCTCGAGGGCGAGGGCGAGATCACGATCCGCGGCCTGCTCCGCAACGCGATGCACATGCGGCCCGATCGGATCATCGTCGGCGAGTGCCGATCCGGCGAAGCCCTCGACATGCTCCAGGCGATGACCACCGGCCACGACGGATCGCTGTCGACGGGGCACGCGAACAGCCCCAAGGACATGCTCCGTCGACTCGAGACGATGGTCCTCATGACCGGCTACCAGCTGCCGCTGCGGGCCATCCGCGAGCAGATGGCCTCGGCCCTCGACATCATCGTGCACACGGCCCGGCTCAAGGACGGCACCCGCAAGATCACCCACATCACCGAGATCTACGGGATCGAGGACGACGAGATCCTGACCCAGGACATCTTCAGCTTCGTCCAGACCGGCGTCCGCGAGGGCAAGATCGAGGGTGGCCTCGCGCCGACCGGCATCCGACCGACGTTCATGAGCCAATTCCAGCGTGCCGGCGTCACGCTGCCGGAGGGCGAGTTCGGGATCCCGCCCGAGGATCCGGAGAATCCAGTCCGGCCGCTCAAGACCCGGTTCGGGGCCAAGATGTCGACCGAGGCAGAGTTCTACCCGGTCCCAAGCGGCGACGGCAAGGCGGTCGTGGCCGGCGGCATGGTCTACGTCTCGTCGGTCGGCCCGGTCGACCCGGAGACTCGCCAGGTGGTCGAGGGGTCCATCAAGGACCAGACGCGTCGGGCGATGGCCAACCTGCGAGCCACCCTCGAGGCGTCCGGCAGCTCGCTCGAGAAGGTGGTCTGGGCGAATTGGTCGCTCAAGGATCCGACCGAATTCGACGAGTTCAACGAGGAGTGGACCCGCTGGTTCGCGGGCGATGCACCAGTCGGGCAGTCGACGATGATGCCCCCGCTGCAGCGACGCGCCGGGTTCCGCGTGGCCCTCGGGGTGATCGCCCAGATCTAGTCGTATCGCCGCTGTCGATTCGCCGCCGGCTCATTCGTCGTCGAGATATCAGGCGGCGCGACGGATCCTCGGTCGCCGCCATCTCGCAGGAGGTGTCTCATGGCGGCACAAGTCATCCACGTCGAAGTCGTGGGCAAGGATGGTCCGGCGCTCCAGCGGTTCTACCAGGACGTATTCGGCTGGCAGCTCGACACGAACAACCCGGGCGGCTACGGCATGTACCGCCAGGACGACGGCTTGACCGGCGGCATCGGCCCATCGTCGGATGGGGGTGCTGGTCACGTCACGTTCTACGTCCATGCCGATGATCCGCAGGCGATCCTGGACAAGGCGACCGCCAGCGGTGGCCGGGTGCTGATGCCTCTGACCGAGGTCGCACCCGAGACGACCGTTGCGTTGTTCGCCGATCCGGAGGGCCACGTCGTCGGCATCATGTGACCGACGCCGGTACGGCCCGCGACAACGAGAAACGCCCGGTGAGGCTGAGCCTCACCGGGCGTTCTATCTTGAGACCGGGTTCGATCAGATCGGACCGCGACCCGCCCGGCTGCTGCCGCGGATCGCGTTGTAGCCGACGACCGCGATCACGGCACCGACGACTGCCACGACGATCGTGGTGACGTTGATCCCAGTGATGTAGTCGTTCCCGCCGGTAACGAGTCCGGCGAGGAAGCCACCGATGATCGCCCCCACGATCCCCAGCACGATGTGGCCGATCACGCCGAGGCTCTCGTCACCCTTGACGAGCATGCCGGCCAGATATCCGGCGATCGCGCCGACGACCAACCAAGCGATGATTCCCATAGGTCCGTTATCTCCTCGACTGGCCGAGACCGGGCACGGCGCCGAGACGCAGGCTGCGTCTGCCGGAACAGAGTGGACCGGGCGCACGTGAGGGCGACCCGCAGAGTCGTCGCCTGACATTTCATCCGCGTTGCAGTCAGTGCGCGTCGGCGGCGTCCGTGAGTGAGGCGTCGCCGGGAGCCTCCGCGGCGGTGGGATCCTGGGCGACCGGGACCTCGCGCTTCTGCAGCCCCTCGATGATCACCTCGACCGCCGCCGCGATCGGTACGGCAAGCAGCGCCCCGATGAGTCCGCCGACGGCGCCGCCGACCAACAGCGACAGGATCACGAGGAATGGCGAGATGCCGATGGCCCGCCGCATCACGATCGGGACCAGGACATTGCCTTCGAGCAGCTGGATGACCACGTAGACCGCGGTCACGACAAGCGCGAGCTCGGTCGATACGGTCGCCGCCGTGAGGATCGCCGGGATCGCGCCAAGCAGCGGTCCGACGATCGGGATCGCCTCGGCGACCGCGGCGATCAGCCCGAGCAGCAAGGCTCCCGGAACCCCCAACAGGCCGTAGGCGACGGTCGTCGCGGCACCCATGGCGGCCATGAGGGTCAACTGCCCCCGAACCCACAGGCCGAGCCGCGTCTCGACCTCGTTCCAGCGGTCACGTGCGGTCGCGCGGTGGTGCATCGGCAGGAAGGCCAGCACGTACCGCTGGAGCCGAGCGTGTTCGACCAGCCAGAGATACACCACGACCAGCAGGGTGGCCACGGACACGATCGACTCGACGAGGGTCAAGCCGACCTGGACGACCTGGCCGGACGTCGGGCCGGTCGGGACGGGAGGAGCGACGGTCCTGTTCGCCGCATCGAGCAGGGTGGTGATGCCGCGGGAGATCGCCACCGGGCGCAATTCCGCGGCCCATTCCCGGGTCCGCTCGATCAACGGCGGCAGCGACCGCACGGTGACTTCGAACTGGGCGATGGCGGCCGGCGCGACGAACACGGCGAGGCCGACGACGACGAGGAAGAACAACCCGTAGACCAGGAGGATCGTCGCGCCGCGGCCGATGCCGACCCGGCCCCGTACCCAGCCGACCACCGGCTCGAGTCCCGACGCCAGGATGATCGATAGCAGGACCAGGATCAGGACGTTGCCGGCGGCGGCGGCGAGCGCGATGAGCCCGCCGACGAGCGCGACGCCCGCGGCGAACCCCGCCCCACGGACGATCCACGATCCGATCGAGGGCGGAGGGGCGACCGTGTCCGGATCCGCCACCGATCTCGTCCCTCCTGGTCGCACCTCGGGCCGATCGAGCGACCGACCCAGCTCCCGATCAGCTGCCGGGGCGGCCCGATCGTACGACGTCCGGTCGCATCCAGGCCGCGCCGCCCGGTCGACCTAGCGGAACGCCATCGACCGGACGAACGAGTCCATGGCCTGCTTCACGGCGGCGAGGTTCACGCCATCCGCTCCGCCGAACAGGAGGATGGTGTCGCTCACGGTCGGGATCGCGTAGGCACGGGCCAACATGGGGAAGAACGCACCGGCGGGCAGGCGACCTCCATCGCACGGCGGCGCGGCCACCGTCTCCTCGAGATCGAACCGCAGGGCAGCGCGGCCATCGACGGGGACCGGCGTCCCCTCGGTGACCCGCGCGCCACGGTTCGAGCGGAGCCATTGGCCGACGGCCTGCGGGGTCGACGGGATATCGGCCAAGAGGGGACTGGTCTCATCGCACAGGTCGGAATTCACCGGCAGATCGTCCACGAACGTCATCGACCACCACGGTCCCCCGAACCGGAGTCCACCCGCCGAGACCTCCGGCCATGCGGCTCGGAACTGTTCCGGCAACCCGACGTTGTCGCCGGTGCCGTCCACGGCCGGCATCACGAACGAGAACGGTTCGGTGAAGATGCCGGAGTCGTAGGTCTGGCCAGGCACGAACGGCCCGAGTTCAGGGCCGGCGCGCTGATCGCTATACGTCCATGCCGTCGAGGCGAGAAGTGCGCGACGGTCGACGCACGGGTCAGATAGGGCGGTGAACGCCAGTTCGTCGATGTGGCGCCGAACGACCCTGTACGCGCCGACTCCACAGGCACCTGCGACCCAGACCGTGAAGGTGTCGGCGAGACCCACCCGGCGACTGGCATCCAGCGTGGCTCCATAGGCGGGCAGGGGCTTGCCACCCTCCGTCGAGATGAGGACGTCCGCGCGGAGATCGATCCGATGGCCGTTGCCTCGCCAGACGCCATGAAGCTCCGCGGGGAGGTTCACCGCCCGCGCGTTCGGCACCTGAGCAGGCCGGGGCTCCTCGATCGGTCGCGGACGCTCGCGCTGCCCACCGACCAGGGTCGCGACCAGCGCGGCCGTGGCGAGCAGCGCCACGATCACGGCCCAGCGCGCGCCGGATCCGAGCCAGCGTCGCCGCCCGTGGTCGGCCGCGACGATCGATCGCGCGAGCGCGGTCGTGTCGACCGTCCCGTCAGCTTCCGCAGCGAACTGGCGCAGGGCGCTCGCCAGCCTGCTCTCGAACGTCATCTCATCGATCATCGCCAAGCTCCACTCGCATCCGTGCCGTGATCCTGGACAGGCGCGCACGTGTTCCCGAGGCTGTCCGACCGGTCAGTCGGCCGAGCTCCTCGGCATCCAGGCCCGCGACAT
Organism: Candidatus Limnocylindrales bacterium; assembly: GCA_035688805.1. GTDB lineage: Bacteria > Chloroflexota > Limnocylindria > Limnocylindrales > CSP1-4 > SPCO01. Next base: position 10,798 of record DASSMQ010000129.1, on the reverse strand, counting down.
AGCGGAGCGCGAGCAACGCCCGGTCCTCTGGGGACAGATGGGCAAGCGCCCGGACGAGGTCGATCCGGGCGATCGCCCCGGCCGGATCCGCCGCGGAACCCGCTGGCAACGCCGGATCGATCTCGACGACCGAGAAGCGGCGCCGAGCGCGGAGCACTTGGCGAGCCTCATTGGCCGCGATCCTCAGGAGCCATGGCCGGGGGCGCCGTTGGTCTCGAAGGGATCCGAGTTTGCGCCACGCGCGCGTCCAGGCGGACTGGACGGCGTCGTTCGCCAGCGACTGATCGCAGGTGATCACATACGCGACGCGCACCATCTCCGCCTGGTGCGCCGCCACGAGCCGTTCGAAGGCGATGTCATCCCCATCGGCTGCCAACTCGGCATCCGTCCGACCAGTGGTCGCGCTCAAGGTGTCGCCGCTCACATCCTTTAGATGACGGTCCGGACCGGAACGCTTCACGCCAGACGCCGACCCGGCCTCGGCCGATTCCGCCGTGCGCGTGATAATGCACATGAGCCATCGCCGATGAAGCCCACCGCTCGCCTGTCGCGGCCCGTCCGACTCTTCCGCCGAGTCGTGGCGATGGCGGGGCTCGTGTGGCCGCTGCTGACGGTCCTCAGCCTCTCGAACGCGTCGGTCGCGACCGCCGCCGACCCATCGGGCACCGGTCCGATCTACGTCATGACCGCGACCGGCGTCGTCGACAACGTGATGGCGGGGTACTTCGAGGAGGGCGTGCGGCGGGCCGCGGTCGACGGGTCGCCTGCCGTGGTGATCCAGCTGAACACGCCGGGTGGCAGCCTGGATGCGACGCAGCGGATCGTGTCGAGCCTGCTCGAATCGCCGGTGCCGACGGTGGTCTGGGTAACCCCGAGCGGTGGGCGAGCGGCCAGTGCCGGCACGTTCATCACCCTGTCGGCGAACCTCGCCTTCATGTCACCAGGGACCAACATCGGGGCCGCTTCTCCGGTCGGAGCGGGCGGCGAGGACCTGACCGGCACGATCGGCAACAAGGTCAAGAACGATGCGATCGCCAATATCCGCTCGATTGCCGAGACCCGCGGGCGGAACGTCGACTGGGCCGTCTCGACGGTCGATGCGGCGGTCTCTTCGCCGGCCTCGGAGGCGGTGGCGAAGGGCGCCGTCGACGGCATCGCGACCTCGCTCGATGACCTGCGCCGACAGGTCGATGGGCGCCCTGTCACGTTGCGGGGGACGCCCTCGACGATCGCGTTGGGCGACGCCCAGTTCAGCGACCTCGCGATGAACCCGTTCCAGTCGATCATCCACCTGCTGTCCGACCCGAACGTCGCGTTCATCCTCATGACTCTCGGGTTCTATGGCCTGCTGTTCGAGCTCCAGAGCCCCAACTTCGTGACCGGCGTGCTGGGTGCGATCGCGCTGATCCTGGCGTTCATCGGGTTCGGCAGCCTGCCGCTGAACGTTGCCGGCCTGCTACTCATCGGCCTTGCGGTCGTGCTGTTCGTGCTCGAGACGACCGTCACAAGCCACGGCCTGCTGGCGGTCGGCGGGATGGCCTGCTTCGTGCTGGGCGCGTTCACCCTCTACACGGCTCCGGGCAATCCGACCGCGCCCGATGTCACCGTCGCGGTGCCCCTCATCGTGGCGATGGCCCTCGTGACCGCCGCCTACGTCGGACTCGTGCTGATGACCGTCGTGCGGGTCCGCCGACGGACGAAGACATTCGCTGGTGCCTACGGCGCCGGGGGCTCGATGGCAGTCCGCGTCGGCACGCCGGGCGTCGCCCGCACTGCGCTCGAACCGCGGGGCGTCGTCTACGCTGCGGGCGAGGAGTGGAGTGCCAGGTCGGGTGACGCGACAGCCATCGCCCGCGGAACGCCCGTCCGGGTGGTCGGGCAGGAGGATCTGACCCTCGTGGTCGAAACGGGACCGGCCGCCACCCCGGATCACGCCTAGGTCTTGGAGGTTCCCGTGGACAGCCTCGTCGTCATCCTGCCGGTCGCATTCGTCATCCTCGTCCTGCTGGCCATCGCGGTCGCGTCGATCAAGATCGTCAATCAGTACGAGCGGCTGCTGATCTTCACCCTCGGTCGAACCAGCCCGAACGAGGTCAAGGGCCCGGGCTGGGTGTTCATCGTGCCGATCGCCCAACGCGGCATCCGGGTCGACCTGCGCGAGCGGTTCATCGAGATCCCGAGCCAGACCAACATCACCAAGGACAACGCGCCGATCAACATCGACTTCCTGATCTACTGGCGGATCGTCGACCCGTACCGGAGCATCGTCGAAGTCCAGAATTTCGAGGGCGCCCTCCAGAACATCGCGACGACGACCCTCCGCGCCGTCATCGGCGACATCCTGCTCGACGACGTGCTGTCCAAGCGCGAGCAGATCAACGAAGTGCTCCGAGCCAAGATGGACGAGGTGACGGAGCGCTGGGGCGGCAAGGTGACGACCGTCGAGATCCGCGAGATCATCCCGCCGCGCGAAGTCCAGGATGCGATGAACCGGCAGCTCTCCGCTGAGCGCACCCGGCGCGCCGTGATCATCGAGTCCGAAGGCAGCCGGCAATCGGCGATCAACGTCGCCGAGGGCACCAAGCAGGCGGAGATCCTGAAAGCCGAGGGCGACCGCCAGGCCGCGATCCTGCGCGCCGAGGGTTTTTCGCTGGCCCTCGAGCAGATCTACTCAGCGGCGTCCAAGGTCGACCAGAAGACGATGGCTCTCCAGTACCTCGAGGCGTTCAAGGCCCTCGGCGCCAGCCCGTCGACGAAATACGTGCTGCCGATGGAGATCACTGGTCTCGCCGAGACGTTCCGAGGGTTCCTGGCCGCGTCGAACGAAGGCGGCCCGACGACGTCGAAACCCTGACCGGAGCGATCAGCCGGCCGGGACCGCGGCGGCGGCGAAGGACGCCATGTCGACGAACCGGGCGTCCGGTGCGGCTTCGGCCGGCGGTGTCGCCCCCGACCCCGGACGATCGTGGCGGCGGTCGATCCAGACGGTGGTCAGCCCGAGACGCTTGGCTGGCACGTGGTCGTGGAACAGGCTTTGGGCGACGTGCAGGATCCGCTCGCGAGGCAACCCCAGGCGATCGAAGGCGAGCTGGAACGGGCGCTCACTCGGCTTGTACGCGCGGGCCTGTTGGGCCGTGACGACCCAGTCGAACTCGACCCCGAGGCGCCGCCCCGAGGCTGCGAACAGATCGTCATCGCAGTTCGTGATGACTCCCAGCCGGAACCGACGAGCGAGCCGCGCCAGCGCCGAACCCGAATCCGGGAACGCCGGCCAGTCGACCACGGACCCCGCGAACGCGTCGACGTCGGCGGGTTCGGGGGCGAACCGCGTCTCCGCCGCGATCCCGGCAAGGCCGGTGGCCAGGATCTCCCGGTAGGTCAGGTATGACCCTGCCTCGGCGGTTGCCTCGTACCGCGCATACCGAGTGAGAAGGTCCTCGTCGTCGATGACGACGTCGTGCGCAGCGAGGATCGGTCGGAACGCCGCGAGGAGGCCCGCTTCCCAGTCGATGAGCGTCCCGTAGCAGTCGAACGTCAGCGCGTCGAAGGCCTCGAATTCGATGGCAGGGCGTTCCACGGAACCTCCGTCGGTCATCGTCGTCATGGCGATGACCGCTAGCATGGCAGGACCGCATGACCACTGAGCGTCCCCCCCATTCCCTCGTGGTACTCCTCGCGATGTTCGCGCTGCTCGCCGTCGGCGCATGCGGAGCCGGTCCGGGCGCGACCGGCGTCCCGAGCCAGCGCCCGAGTCCGGGGCCGTCGAGCGGTCCCGTGACCAACCGGGCCCAGGCCGTGGAGCGAGTGATCCAGATCGAGCCCCGACTGACCGGCATCGGCCAGCACGATCCCGACATGATCGGCCAGTCGAGCTGGTTCGAAGTGGTCCCAGGCTCCGGCGTGGCGGCGTACATCGTGACGATGCGAGTCGGCTGGGGCGACTGCGAAGCGGGCTGCATCAACGAGCACACCTGGGTCTACGGCGTCGGTCCCGACGGGACGGTGCGACTCCAATCCGAGGCCGGCAACGCGGTCCCGGTCCAGGCGTGGCCTTCGCCCGGCGCCGGCGGCGGTGGTGGTCAGCCCGGACCGGGGATCCAGATCTCGGCGACGGCCGGTCCGACCTGCCCGGTGGAGAGGGATCCGCCCGATCCGGCGTGCGCGCCCAGACCCGTTGGCGGTGCCACGATCGTCATCCAGGATGCCCAGGGCAACGAGGTCGCCACGGTCAGCACGGACCCGTCAGGTCTCGTCTTCGTGCCGGTCCCCGCCGGGGTCTACGTGGTCCGGGCCGTCGACACGGGCGCGCTCCCGACCGCGCCGCAACCCCAGAAGGCCGTGGTCGAGGCCGACCAGATCGCGCAGGTGAGCTTGTCGTACGACACCGGCATCCGCTGAGTCGGCACCCTCCGAAGACGGTGCCGTCTGGCACCGACGCGACCGTCTGCAAGGTGCGGTGCAAGGGGGACGGATGTAGTCTCCGGGCATGGTCGGACCGTGGAGCCGAGCTCGAGCCGCGCGGATGATCCTCATCGTGGTCGCCCTGGTCGCGGCGATCACCTTCCCGGTCCTGGCGGCGTCGCCCAGGCCGGCCTCGACCCCCGCCGCAGGTGCGGGCGGACCCGCTGGCGGCCCCGGCACGATCGACAACGACAAGTCTCTGGACAAGGCCAAGACCCCCAGGACGGACGGCGGGCCTCCGGCTTGGGCGGGCGGCTGGAAGCGCGTCGGTAAGAACCACCCGGGCTGGTCGCAGGAGAAGTGGGATCGTTGGCTGTCGCGCACCGGTGGCAACGGCGCCGGCCCATTCGGCGCCGGGGGAGCGACGGCGCCCGGTTGCTGGCCACCCGGCCACTGCAAGGGCGGTGGGAGTGGGCCTGGAGCCCGGCCGCCTCGTCCGCTCGTGGAGCCCTCAGCCGGGAGCTGAGCCTCGACCCTGGCGCCGATCCGCGCGGAAACGAGGTCGCGCGTAGAAACGGCCCCGCCATTCCCCGGTGGCGGGGCCGTTCTCTGTCACTAGGATCCGGGAATCATCAAACCCTCGGGCCGGTGGCCGCTCCCCGAGCGCGGCTGCCCCCCACCCGAGGGCTTGAGGCTTCCGAGTATCCGGTCCGGACCTTGCAGACGCGCTTACAGCCGACCCGACCGGATGACGCGTAGCATCTCGACATGCGGCTCCCCGTGGCCCTGGTCCAGCTCGATGCGACCGACGAGGTCGAGGCGAACATCGAGCGCGCCACCGACCTCGCGGCACAGGCCGCGTCGACCGGGGCGCGGCTCGTCGTGCTGCCGGAATACCTGCACTATCGCGGGGCTGACGATGGGTTCCGTGCGTCCGCCCGACCGATCCCGGGGCCATTCACGGATGCCTTCGCGGCCGTCGCCCGTCGCCACGACGCGTGGATCCTCATGGGTAGCGTGGCCGAGTCGGGCGCCGGTGACGATCGTCCGTACAACACGAGCGTCCTGATCGACCCGACCGGTTCGATCGCCGCGACCTACCGCAAGATCCACCTCTTTGACGTGGCCGTCGATGACGGTCCGATCGACACGGAATCAGCTCGGGTGGCACCGGGGACGGAGCCCGTCTGCGCCGACGTGGATGGGGTTCGGATCGGCTTGACCGTGTGTTACGACCTGCGGTTCCCGGAGCTGTACCGCAGCCTTGCCCTCGCGGGCGCCGAGGTGCTCGCGGTGCCGGCCAACTTCACCGAACGGACTGGGCGCGACCACTGGGAGGTATTGCTCCGAGCCCGCGCCATCGAGAACGGCGCGTGGGTCCTTGCCGCGGGGCAGACCGGCGGCCCACCCGGTCAGCGCGCATTCGGCCGCTCCATGGTCATCGACCCATGGGGCATCGTCGTCGCCCAAGCCTCCGACGGCGTGGGCATCGTCCTATCGGATGTGGAGACGGACCGCGTCACCGCGGTCCGTCGTCAGATCCCGTCGCTCGCCAACCGGCGGCCGGAGGCCTACCGGCTGGACTGATCTACTTGACGAGCTGGATGCCGATGGCACCTGCCCCCGTGATCGGTCCGCTACCCACCGGTCCGGACGTGATGTAGCGCACGAACCAGCCCACGAGGCAGCTGCTCGACCCGTTGCCCGCGAGGGCGATCAGCGTCGTCCCGTTACCGACGCAGGCGAGGTTGGTGCCGCCGTTCTGGTCGGACATGTAGTCGAGATAGAACGCGGCCACCCGGATCACGTGGTAGGTCGCATGGCTGCCGCCGGCCGTGACGCAGTCGCCGTCGCAGATCGGGATGAGCACGACTTGCCCACTGAACGCGTTGACGGCATCGACCATCGGCTTGGCGCAGTTGTTGCCGTTGTCGGAATTGACGACGACCGGGAAGTCGGAGAACTGCGTCCGCCACGGCTGGGAGATCTCCAGATCGCAGTCGTTGGACACGCCATCGAGGTCGAGCACCATGAACGACCCACCATCGGTCTTGCACAGGGGCACGATGTACTCCTGTCCCGATGGAGGATTCCCAGGTTCGCTGATCTGCCAGTTCGTTTCGCCCGACCCGAGATCACCTGCGGTCGAGCAGTCGACGATGTTGACGGGGAAGACGATCGGCAGGATCTGGCCGCCAGTGAGTGCGCCGGCCACCGACGTCGCATCGGCGTTGGCCGAGAACGTGTTGAACCCGATGACCCGACCGAACGTGGTGCCGAATGTCTGGGTCGCGATGACGTTCACGCCCTGGGCGCCCGGCGGGATGACCCCGTCGCCCACTCGAGCGGCCGCTGACGGGTTCGTGGTCAGGTTCCCATTGGGCATCATCATCACGCCGTGCACGTCGGTGTAGTACCCGCGGTAGAACCCGACCCCGTTGCTGGCCGCGAGGCCGTTCGTCGCCGCCGCGACGTCCCCATCGGTCCGCGAGGCGCCTCCGAGCCGCTGCGCGATGACGGTCGCTCCGGCGTTGGCGACGGAGTCGGCTCCGCCCTGGACCTCGCGCTGGTGGGCGTAGGCATTGCCCGCCTCGAGCACCAAGGCGACGCCGCCGATGATCGTGACCATCGACATGACGGCGATGACGATCATCTGGCCGCGCTGGCCGTGTCGTCGGTGCTGGCTGCGGTACGGGGCGTTCATGCTGACCTCGGTGGACGCTGCGTGGGAACCGCGACGGGTCATGGCTGTTTCGGACAGGAAGCCGCCGCCACCCCGTCGTTGGGGTTCAGCGGACAGCTGAATTCGACCGATAGGACGGACTGCGCGGTGAAGGTCACCCCGTTCTTGAACAGGATGTTGCTGACGAACGGGGTGATCGGCTGGTAGGTCGCCTCGAAGCTCACGACGGCAAGACAACCGACCGCGACGAGGGCACACGTCTTCGACGTGTCCGGCGTGCCGTCCGACGCGACCTGGTAGAAGCCGACGACGACGCTCGGGTCATTGAGCTCGACGATGGCCGTCTGCTGCTTGGCACGAGCCACGATGCTCGGCTTGTACTGGTTGACGATCGCGATCCGGGCACCTTCGCGGGCCGCATTGGTCAAGGTGTTGTAGGCGAAGACGGCGCGGCCCAGATCGAACAAGGCGACGAGGATCAACAGGAACACCGGGATGACGAGGGCGAACTCGACCAGCGCCTGGCCGCCGCGGCTGCGGGTGCGTCGCGGTCGGCGAGACTGGACGTCCCAGATCGTCTTCATGGCCGGTTCACCAGGACGCTGCTCGTGCAAGGCACGGACGAGTTGGCCGTGATCGACTGGGTGGTGATCGTGTAGTTGCCGCTCGGGGCGCCTGGCCCGTCGACGACGATCCCGTTGAAGCCCGCACCGTTCCAGGTCGATTGGGCGTTGTTGCGCTTCACGCCGTCCAGGTGCGGCACGGTGCACAGCGGCGCCTTCACGGTGATGTAGTTGGTCTTGGTGTTCGCGACGTCACCGGTCGGGTAGGTGACGGTCAGCTTCACCGTGTAGGAGCCGGGGATCGTGTAGGTGTGGCTGACGTTCTTGCCGGAACCCGTTCCCTGACCGGACCCGAAGTCCCAGGCGTAGGTCGATCCGCCAGGGGTCGACGCATCGGTGAAGTTGACGGGGACCGGGGAGGTGCCATTCGTCTTGTCCGCGGTGAAGTCCACGGAGGTCGGAGGCATCGCCTGCACGACCATCGATGCGGTCGTCGAGCCCCAGGCGTTCGTCGCGGTCATCGTCACCGTGTAGGTCCCAGGGAGGAGGAAGGTGTGGGTGGGCGGATCCTGGACAGCCGATGGAGTGGTCAGATCGCCGAAGTCCCACAGCCAGCTCGTCGGGTATCCGCCGGAGGTGTCGCGGAAGACGACGACGAACGGGGCGGCCCCGGAGATGCTCGCCGGTGCCACGGCGGCATTGCCGGTGAAGGCGGCGTTGGGCGGCGTCCCGGCGATCGTTCCGCCGTTCGCCGCGATCATCCCGGACTTGACCGGAAAGACCGATCTGGCCGCGACCGCGACCGAGCCGCCAAGGATGTCCTTGACGAAGGGTGTGATGACGCCGAATTGGCAGGACAACGAGACGCTCACGGTGCCGCCCAGCGTGCTGCCAGAGAAGACGGGGGAGGGAGCCGTCGGTTGGCCGCCCACGATGGGGAGCGAGCAGTTCGTCGCCTTCGCGTCGTTGCGGATCTGATTCTGGTACTCGGACTGGATCGCGGGGTCACCCCCACCGGACCAGCCGTCCGGGTTGTTCGCGGCGAAGTTGGCCGCGATGCGGGCCATGTTCTGAAGGTTGATCCAGCCGAGGTAGACGCGTCCGAAGTCGAGCGCCACGACCGTCAGGCCGAGCATCAGGGGCAGGACCAGCGCGAACTCGACGAGGCTCTGTCCGAGTCGGTGGGCCCGGACGGGTGCCTTTGCGCGGCCAGAGCGGCGGACGAGACTCGGTCGCGGCGTCGATCGCAGAGTGGGTCGCGCGAGGCGCATGTGGGGGTCCCTGGGTGCGGGTTTCGTGAAGGTCGCCGATGCTCGGCGTGGCACCTTTCACGGTCCCTTGAATCGGTGCGCTGCTGCATAGCCCGGAGGGGCTAGTGGCGGTGGGCGATGGTCCGCCCGGGGGGATCGGGTCCGGCGTGCGCTGCCTCCTCGCCCGCCGCCGGGCCCCCACCACGGGCGCGCTACGGGCCCGTGCGCTCTACTACCGGCCCGGGGCGCCATTACCGGCCCGGTCCCTCTACCGGCCCGGGTCTTCGGGCCTACTCCTGTGACGCATTGGCGACAGCGCGATCGGGCCGTTTCCTTCAGCGCTAGTCACCGCGCGACTCGGCCGCAAGCACCAGGCCTCCCTCACCGACCCCCGATGCGGGTCAGGAGTGGCACGCAAGAAAGGTCCTGTCGTCCGGCTCGGGCCATCTGGATCGAAAGGGCCGCGCCCCCCGCGCAGCCCTTTCGAGGGAGAGAGACCCCCGGCGCCGCCGAGTGCTACTTGATCAGCTGGATCCCGATCGCGGTCTGCCCACGAACGATCGGCTGGCCTGGGAGGATCGGCCCGGACGTCACGTAGTTGACGAACCAACCTTTGAGACAGCCAAGGAACCCGGTGCCGCTCGTGGTCGGCACGAGCGGCGACCCTGGCGCGCTCGCGCACTGATCCACGTTGCCGCCCTGGACATACACATGCTCGATGTAGAACACCGCGAGGGTGTGGACGTAGTACCAGGTGTTGTTACCGACCGGATCCACGCCGACCTGCCCAGCGGGACAGGAGTTCCCGGCACCCGGATTGATCCGACAAGCGCCGTTATTGAGCGGGATCAGGACTGGCTGTCGGTAGTACTGGAGGAGTTCGTCCTCGACCGAGTTGGGGTTCCCGGGCTGCGTCCGGAACCAATCCGGGATGTTGACGGTGACCGTCAGCGGGCCGTTGATCTCACCCGGGAGATTCGGGATGTTCGGGTCGAGATCGAGCCAGCCATAGGCTCCCGATCCACCGCTCGACGACTTGCACAACGGCAGGATCGCCATCGAATTGAGGTTCCCGGTGGGGTTCGTCGAGCTGGGCAGGTCGTCGGCCGGGACGATCGGGTAATACGGGACTCCGGTGGCGGGCGGCGGCGGCGCACCGACGTGGGTGCCGGGGTAGATCAGGCTGCCAGACGAGTCGCATTGCGAGACGGTGACCGGGAAGGTCAGCGGGAGCAGCGTGCAGCCGTCGGCGTCGAGAACGCACTGACCGCTCAGCTCGCCGGCAACGACCGTTGCCTGAGCTGAGGCCTGGATCTGGTCGAAGCCGAAGACGCGGCTGAAGGTCGTACTGACGCTCCTCGACCCGCCAGCTCGAACCCCGCGCGCGGCGGCGGGGATCGCGCCCCCGGCGCTGGTGATCTGAACCCCGATCGGGTTGCCGAAGTCGTCGGTGTACTCGGCGGACCAACCACCAAGCCCGTTACTCCCGGCGATCGAGTTGATCGCGTTGTAGACATCCGCGTTCGAGCGGATATCGGTGGCCGAGCCGAGATTCTCGGCGACCACGACCGCGCCCGCGGTGGCGGCCGCGTCGGAGCCGTTCTGGGCCGTCCGTTGCTGGGCGAAGAGAGCGCCGCCATCGATCACGAGCCCGGTCATCCCGACGAGGGCGACCAACGCCAGCACGGCGATGACGAGGATCTGGCCTCGCGCGCTATGCCGGTCCTTCAGTGCGTTCACGCTGGAGTCCTTTCGATCATGGCTGGCGCGGGCAGGACGCCGAGCTGGCGTACGCCGGGATGCCGGGATTAGGGCAGACGAATTCGACCGGAAGCTCCGCCCGGGCGGCGAGGCTGATCGGTCCGATGAGGTTGCCGATGATCGGGGTGATGGCCTGCCAG
>DASSMQ010000128.1:0-24300 GCA_035688805.1 Candidatus Limnocylindrales bacterium | reverse complement strand
GTCGAGCAACCTGGACAGGAACCCCGCCACGAACGCGTCGCCGGCTCCGGTCGGATCGACCGATCGCACCTCGAATGCCCGCACGACGTCCGCGAACGTCCCAGCGCTGACCCACGCCCCCGCGTCGCCTAGGGTCACGATGACCAGCCGCGGGCCCGACCCCAGCAGCGCGCGACCCGCCGCGGCCGGCTCAGCCGTGTCGGTCAGGAACGCGATCTCGTCCCTGCTCACCTTCACCACGTCCGCGAGCGACAGCGCAGCGTCGATGGTCCTCCGCGCGTCGGTGGGGTCATCCCAGACCTCGAGGCGCACGTTCGGGTCGAAGGAGACGAGACAGCCCTGCTCTCGAGCGACACGCGCCGCAGCAAGCGTCGCCGACCGACCCGGCTCGGCCGCCAGCGAGACCGACCCGAAATGAAAGATCCGTGCATGACCGATCAGCTCGTGGTCGACCTCGTCGGGCCGCAGCAGGGTGTCGGCCATCCCCCGGTGGTAGAAGACCCACGTGCGACCGTCGCCGGGTCCCTGTCCCACGAACGCCAGCGGCGTCCGGGCCGCCGGGTCGGTGACGAGCCCCCGCAGGTCGACCGCCTCCGCCTTCAACGTCGCGCGCAGGGACCGCCCGAACGCGTCCTCGCTCACCTTCCCGATGAAGCCTGCTGACACGCCCAGCCGTCGCAGCCCGACGGCCACGTTCGCGGGTGCGCCCCCGGCCGAGGCTCGGAACGTGGTGGCGCGCTCGATGGACGGGTGGTCGCCGATCGCCACGAGGTCGATCAACAGCTCTCCCAGGCAGACGACGTCGGGCCACGGATCCATCCGGCGAAGGCTACTCGAGGGTAGGCTTGCGCCCATGCCCGCCAGCACGCACGACCCCGGCGCCGACGGCGCCGCCCGGACCTACGACGGCCCGGCAGACATCGCCGCGGAGCCGGTCGAGCTCCCGGCCGGCGGCACGATCCGCATCGGGACGGCGTCCTGGACCGACCCGACGATGACCGCGGCCGGGGTCTTCTATCCGTCCGGCGCGGACTCGGCGGAGGAACGGCTGCAGTACTACGCCTCGCGCTTCCCGCTGGTCGAGGTCGATGCGACGTACTACTCGCTCCCCGTCCGGCGGACCTCCGAACTGTGGGTGGCCCGCACGCCGCCCGACTTCACCTTCGACATCAAGGCCCACGCATTGATGACCGGCCAGCCGACCGAGACGAAGCGCCTGCCCAAGGACCTGCGGGAGGCCCTACCGACCGAGATCGCGGAGAAGTCGCGAATCTATGCCAAGGACCTTGCGGACGACCTCAAGGACGACGTGTGGGCCTGGTTCGCCGACGGGCTCGAGCCGTTGGTCGACGCCGGCCAGCTCGGCTCGATCCTGCTCCAGTACCCGCGCTGGTTCTTCACCTCGTCGGAGAACCGGGACACCATCGAGGAGGCCGTCGATCGATTGCGGCGGGTGGGCATGACGCCCGCCGTCGAGTTCCGCAACGCCACCTGGTTCAACGACAAGAACATCGAACGGACGCTACGGTTCCTGGGCGACCGGCAGGTCCCATTGGTCATGGTCGACGGACCCCAGGGCTTCAAGTCGAGCGTGCCACCGATCGTGGCCGCGACCTCCCCCGACCTCGCCGTGATCCGCTTCCACGGCCGGCGCGCCGAGACCTGGGAGGCCCAGAACATCAAGACGGTCGAGCGCTTCCGCTATCTCTACGACGAGGGCGAGCTCGAGGAATGGGTGCCGCGGGTCCGGGCGGCCGCCGGCCAGGCGGCGCAGACCCACGTCCTGTTCAACAACTGCTACGCCAACTACGGCGCGACGAACGCGCTCCAGCTGGCGGAGCTCCTGCGCGACCTCGACTGACTAGCCGGCGCCCGCGTCGAGCGCGGCCGCCGCGACCCGCAGATCCTCGACCAGGGCAGCGAGCATCGCGTCGCGATCGGCGCGGGCGCGCAGGACGGCCGACGGGTGGATCGTGACCAGCACGGTCCGTGCGAGCGACGACTCCAGGGGACGCCCATGGTCGCGCGTGACGGAGACGCCGTTGCCGATCAGGCCATCGGCCGCGGTCGCGCCGAGCGCGACGAGGACCTCCGGCTGGACCAGCTCGAGCTCGTGCTCGATCCAGGGCAGGCACGCGGTCACGTTGGCCTTCGTCGGCCGTTCGTGGAGTCGGCGTTTGCCGCCGGGGCTCGGCCGCCAACGGAAATGCTTGACGACGTTGGTCAGGAATGCCGTCTCGCGCGCGAGTCCGGCACGCTCCAACGCCTCCGACAGGATCCGGCCGGCCGGTCCCACGAACGGATGACCGTCGAGATCCTCGCGGTCGCCCGGCTGCTCGCCGACCAGCATCAACCGTGCTGGTACGGGCCCCTCGCCGAACACGGTCTGGGTCGCTCGCTCCCAGAGCTCGCAGGCCCGACAGCCGGCCGCGGCCTTCTCCGTCCGCGCGAACCGACGGCGCAGCGCCGCGAGACCCGCGGCGTCATACGTCTGCAATGTCCGCGATGGTCCATGGGATATCGCCTGAGCCCGGCTCGCCATACCGTTCCTCCCGGCGACGATCCTTTGTCGGCCTCCCGCCCCGATCGTCGACCTGAGCCCGGCCCCATCACATGGGCCGGGCTCCTCCTGTGTCGGTCAGACGCGAACTGGGATGTTCAGCTGCCGGCCGGCCTGCTCCTTGCGAGCGGCCATCCGTTCGCCGAGCTCCTCGAGCTCCTGTCGGTCGAAGATCGAGCGAGCCTGCTTGAACATCTCGCCCTCCTCTTCCTCCATGTGGTGCTCGACGCTCTCCTGCATCACCTTGGCCTTGGCGCCCCAGGTCTCGTCCTCGACGGGCAGGTCCTCGAGTTCGGCCATGACTAGGTCCACCACGTGATGTTCCTCGTAGCCCTCGAGCACGAGGTCCTTGGCCTTGGGATGGCTCTTGAGGGCCGGGTAGAAGATCTCCTCCTCGATGATCTCGTGGAGGGTGAGCTCCCCTTTGATCGTCGAGAACAGCTCAGCGCGGGTCTTGACGCCGCGCTCGGTCGTCGTCTCGAGTTCCTCGAGGAGCCGGCGCATCTTGGCGTGGTCGTCCTCGAGCATGGTCAGGGCATTCATCCGGGCGGTCTCCAGTCTGTGCGTGGGATCGTCTCGTCCCATTGGAGCAGCCGCGGGGTTGCGAGTGGTGGCCCGAGCTCGATGGGGACCCCCTCAGGCGCGTTGCAGTCGACCGATGGTCGGGCCCGGGCCGCCCTACCATCTCGGCATGGACTACGGATTGTGTCTCCCGAACTTCCCGGCGGGCGCATCGCGCGACGGCATGGAGGCGGCCGCGGCGACGGCCGAACGACTCGGCTGGTCGGCCGTCTGGACGACCGACCACGTCCTCGTCGCGACGGCCGACGCCCCCGACTATGGCCGCATCTACGAGGCGCTCACCAGCCTTGCCTGGATCGGCGCTCGGTTCGAGCGCGTGCGACTCGGGACGAGCGTGCTCGTCGTCCCGCAGCGCAATGCCGTCCTCCTCGCCAAGGAGCTGGCCAGCCTCGATGACCTCAGTGGTGGCCGGGTCATCGCCGGCGTCGGTGTCGGCTGGAGCGCGCCCGAGTTCGGGAAGCTCGGGATGGCCGACCGGTTCACCGCCCGAGGCGCCTATCTCGACGAGGCGATCGCCGTGTGGCGCCACCTGTGGTCCGGTTCGACCGAACCGTTCCGTGGTCGATTCCATGACATCGACGACTTCGCGTTCGGCCCGCTGCCGCTACGAGCCGGCCATCTGCCGATCGTCGTGGGCGGACGGATGGACGCCGCGCTGCGGCGTGCCGGGCGACTCGGTGACGGCTACCAGTCGAGCGCCACGAGTGCGGCCAAATACGCCGACCGGGTGCCGGTCATCCGCGCCGCCGCGGAGGCAGCCGGTCGACCGATGCCATGGCTCACGGCGAGGACCCGCGTCCAGTTCGGCGCGCCGACCGACCAGGCCTGGGCGATCCGGGGCGACCCCGAAGCGATGGCCGCCGAGATCCGGGCATTCGCCGAACTCGGTGTCGAGCACCTGGCGCTGTGGTTCGGGGCGACCGACCCCGACGAGCTCACCCAGCTCTGTGAACGGTTCGCGCGCGAGGTCGCCCCGCTCGTCTGACCGACGTCTCCGCGCTGGTCAGGGCTGCGGCAACGTGCCGCTCGCGAAGGTCGCGATGAGCTCCGTATACCCCGGCAGGCCGCGCACGTAGCCGATCGCCCAGAACCCGGCCCCGGCGAGTCCGCGCTCGTCGGCCAGGCGCAGCTTCGGGGTCAGGCTGCGCGGCGAATCGTAGTAGACCGCGTTCCAGGCGGTCGGTCCCGGCGTGTCGCTGGGAGGGACGCCGGGCACGTTGGCTGATGGGGCCGCGCTCGAAAAGGCCGACGGGACGGCGTAGAACTCGACGCTCTCGGTCGGGTCGAAGGTCGGCGCGAACGTCGGGTCACGGAACACCTCGAGGTTGCGCCGCGGGACCCAGGTATCGCCCGGCCCGGTCGATGGCGACAGGAAGCCCGGCCCGATGACCGGCCACGACACGCCATACAGCGGCAGCCCGAGGATCGTCCGCTGGACCGGCACGCCGAGCGTTGCGTACAGGTCGAGCGACCAGACGAGATCCTTGGGCTCGCCGTCCATGCGATGGATCGGCGCCGAGGCCCCTGGCTGCGACGCGCCGATCCTGTAGTCGTAGCCCATCAGGAAGATCCGATCGGCCCCGGCGTCCGCGGCGGCCCGGGCCATCGCTGCTCCGGTCTCGTTGGCCTGGGTCGAGACCGAGACCTCGGCCTTCGGGGATCGCTCCCGCAGCGCCGCCCGGAGCCGCCCGACGAAGTCGCCGTAGGGCGCGACGAGGTCGAGCGGCAGGCGCTCGACATCGACGTTCACGCCATCGATTCCGAGCTCGCCGACCAGGCCGACCAGTGTCGTGATCCAGCGCGCCTGTGCCTTCGGGTCGTCGTAGAACTGTCGATTCTTGGTCGTGCCGAAGCAGCTGTAGACGATCTCGACCTTCGCCCCTCGATCGTGGGCGGCACGGATCATCTGGCTGCCGATGTCGCCCTGGATCTTGCGCAGTCCGGCCTGCTGATCGAGGCTGCCGTTGCGCCGATGGGTGACCGAGAAGAGCGCGAGCGTGGTGAGGTCCGTCGCCCCGATGTGCGCTGCGATGGTGTCGTCCATCTCCCAGTACGGGACGAAGCCGTACACCTCGTGACCCGGTTTCGGAACCACCGTGGGGAGCGCAGTCGGCGTGCTGTCGACGGCGGCCAGGCCCGATGCCGTCGGCGAGGGAGCCGGCCCGCCGCAAGCCGCCATCAGCAGGGCCAGGAGGGCGAGCCCCGTAGCTGGGCCGCGAACTCGGCTCACGCGACGTCGCTGGCGGTGTCGACACCCCGATCCGGGTCGCGTGCCCCCAAGAGGGCGGCGGCGATCGCGAGCGTGACGGTGGTCGAGGTCAGGGGGATCCGGCGCATGGCGACCCGGTGAGTATGCCGTGACGTCGGATTCGTGGCCCTGCGCCGGCTTGTCAGCGAGGGTCGAGGGCCCGGCGGGCGCCGTCCGAGCGGGAGGAGGTCGCCGAACGCGGTGGGAGCCGATGCGCCCGCCGGGGATCACACCGTCACATCAGCGGTCGGGCCTGAGAACGCTCTGAGAGAGCGCCGTCAGCTGGGACCAAGGTCGAGGCTCCGCGATGGAGCACGACGCGGGCGCGACCCGTCTCGGGCCTGCCCGCCCCTACGACGCGACCGACGGGAAGGCCGTGGCGAGCGCCTCGGCCAGATCCTCCTCGGTCGGGGGCGGCTCGTGCCAGCGGTGGACCAGGACCGTGTGGCGTCCGATGATCGGGACGTCGCGCTGGGCGATGAACCGGATGAAGACCGCCCCCGCGTCCGGGACGAGCCACGGCCCCTCCCCGGAGACACGACCGCTCTGGATCAGCGTCTTCCAGGGCTCGGCCCGGACCTCGGGATCGGCCAGCGAGATGTCCAGCACCGACTGCCCGACCAGGTCCTCGGCCGGCCAGCCGATCGCGGCCGCCGCCGAGGACGTGATGTCGACGATGCGCAGGTCCTCGTCGATCACGTAGATGGGCGGTCCGATCACCGTCGGCAGGCGCGGCGCGATCTCGACGCCGTCGTACGCCTCGAGGTGGAGCTGGTCGGACCAGTCCGCGAGGTCGGCGGCGAACAGTGGCCGCTCGGGTTGTCCGCCGGTCGCGCGCCGGATCGTGGCTCGGTCCGGCCAGACCCCGACCTTGACCGCCTCGCATTCGGCGCCGATCAACCGCCGACCCAGGTGCGAGGCGACCATGCCGAGCTCCACGAGGCGTGGCTGCTGGGCGCGCAGCGTCTCCATCAGCCGGGCCTCCTCGTTGGCACGGGCCCGGACCGACATGATCCGCAGGAACGCAGCGGTCTCCGGGGGAAGGGCCGCGAAGACCCGACCGACCAGCTCGTAATGGATCGCCTGGTCGATCTCGAAGTGCAGTCCGAGCCGCACGCCGAGAAAACGGTCCTGCTCGGCGATGTCGGTCGCGCGCGCCATCAGCGCAGGGTCACGCCAGATCGTCACGAGGGCGGCCTCGATCGGGGCATCGGCGGCCGCTCCGACCGGCCGGCGCGCCCCGACGATGAGGCTGTCGAGACCCGGGACGTCCCGTGCGGAACGGGCCAGTCGGCCGCGCAGGTCGACCAGGACGTCGGCGTCGACGTCGAACGGCAGCCGGCCGAACACGATGCGCAGGATCATCGACGGCAACGATACCGCTAGCGAAGGACGCGACCGCGCCTCGCCAGCAACCCAGCGGCGAGCATGAACCCGATGGTGATCGCCAGGAGCACCGTCGCGATCGCATTCGCTTCGGGAGTCACGCCTCGCCGGATCGACGCGAACAGGTAGATCGGCAGGGTCTGGTCCTGGCCTGCGGTGAAGAACGCGACGATGAAGTCGTCGAAGCTGAAGGTGAACGCCAGCAGCCCGCCGGCGACGATGGCCGGCAGGATCTGCGGGAAGGTGATCTGGCGGAACGTGCGCCACGGGGTCGCGTAGAGGTCCCCGGAGGCTTCGATGAGCGAGCGATCCATGCCCCGCAACCGCGTGCGCACGATGACGTTGACGATGGCCATCGTGAACAGGGCGTGGATGACGACCACGCTGTGCGCGCCCAACCCCAGTTTCGGCCCGACGCCGCCCCCGAAATAGGCCAGCCAGGGGTTCAACCACCCGAACGCCGTCACCAGGAACAACAGGGCGGCGATCCCGATCACGATGCCGGGGACGATGATCGCGACGTAGGTCAGCTGTTCGAAGATCGTCCGCCAGCGGCCGCGGATCGTCGACATCGCCATCGCCGACGTCGTCCCGAGCAAGGTCGCCAGGATCGCGCTGGCGGCGGCGATCCGCAGGCTGTTGCCAAGGGCCTTGATGACGAACACGTTCGACCACGCCGTCTCGTACCAGCGGGTGGAGAATCCGCTCAGCTCCGCGGCGTGTCGGCCGGCGTTGAAGCTGAAGATGACGACCACGAGGATCGGCACGAACAGGAAGAGGTACGCGACGACGGCGTACGCCCGCAGACCACGGTCGATCAACCATTCGAGCCGCCCGGTCGGACGAGGGACGGCGCGGGTCATCGGTCGGTCCCCGTCACAGGAGCGAGCTCTCGCGGCCCTGGTCGGTCAAGCGCCGGACGACCCAGGCATAGACGCCGACCACCAGCAGCATGAAGGCCACGAACGCCGACCCGAGGGCGGCCCCGAATGGCCAGTTGCGCGACTGCAGGAACAGGTCGGCGAGGGCGTTGCCGAGGAAGTAGGTCTTCCCGCCGCCGAGCAGGACGGGGATCAGGTATTCGCCCATCACCGGGATGAACACCAGCAGGCAGCCGCTCACGACGCCGGGCGCCGACAGCGGCACCGTGATCTGGCGGAAGGTGGCGAACGGGCCTGCGCCAAGGTCGCGCGACGCCTCGATGAACGAGCGATCGAGCCGTTCGAGGCTCACGTAGATCGGCAGGGCCATCAGCGGCAGGTAGTTGTAGACGATGCCGAGCAGCACCGCGAAGGGCGTATTGAGCAGTTGGACGTCGAACCCGAACGCCTCGAGGACCTTGGGCACGCCGTTCGAGCCCAGGATGAACATCCACGCGTACGTCCGGATCAGGAAACTCGTCCACAATGGGATGACGATGAGGGCCATCAACACGGTCTTCCACGATCCGGCACGGGTAGCCAGCACGTAGGCCAGGGGGAATCCGACCAGCAGGCACATGATCGTGCCGGCGAATGCCAGGACGATCGTGTTGGTGAACGGGGTGAACCTGGTTGCGAGACTCGCGTATTGCTCGGCCGTCAGCGCCGGGCTGTAGCCGCCGTTCGGCGACCGGACCCCCAGCGAGATGACGGCCAGGACGACGAGCGGCGCGACGAGGAACAGGGCGTACCAGAACCCGGACGGCAGCAGCAGCCAGCCGGCACCGGGCCGGCGTGGCTGCCGCATCGCCCTCGGGGCTACGCCGAGGCCTTGATCCGCGCCCACGTCTCCGCGCGGAGCGGGCTGTTATAGGTGGCGTTCACGGCGTACTCGAGCTTGGTCAGTCGCTCCGGCTTCGGGTAGATGATCTCGTTGTCCTTGATGGCCGGATCGAGCAGCGCCGTGGCTTTGTCGTTGGCGTGGGGGAAGAGGCAGAACGTCGTCTCGAGGGCGGCGTTCTCCGGTTGCAGGATGTAGTCGAGGAAGGCGTAGGCCGCGGCCGCGTTGGGAGCGTCGGACGCGATGCTGTAACTGTCGATCCAGAGCTCGCCACCGTCGTCGGCGACGACGTAGCGAGCGTCAGCTTTGTCGCGCGCGACCTGGACGCCATCGCCCGTCCAGGCGATGGACAGCCACGAATCCTCGTTGCGCAGGGGCGGCTGGACATCGCTGGTGATGGCGTACAGCTTCGGCTTCAGCGCCGAGAGCATCGCTTCGATCTTGCCGAGCTCGCCAGGATCGATGGTATTGAGCGAATAGCCCATCCCGACCGCCGCCGATCCGATGCTCGAGATCTGGTGGTCGACGATGACCGACTTGCCCTGGTAGGTCGTTCCGGCGATCTCGAAGAACTGCTTCCAGGACGTCACGGCCTCCTTCACCTTCTCCGAGCGATAGGCGATGCCGGTCGTGCCCCAGTTCTTGGGGATCGTGTGGGTATTGCCCTTGTCGAAGGCCTGATCCATGAACCGCGCGTTCCAGTCCTCGCGATGGAAGTTGGGAAGCTTCGTGTAATCGATGGCCTGGATCAGCTTGTCAGCCACCCAGCCCTCGACCGCGTAGTTGCTGGGCACGACGACGTCGATGCCCGAGTTGCCGGCGCGGATCTTGGTCTCCATCTCCTCGGTCGAGCCGTACACGGTGAGGTTGACCTTGACGCCGCTGGCCTGCTCGAAGGCGGCGATGGCATCCGGATTGTGGTAGTTCGGCCAGGTGGCCAGGGTCATGGTGCCGCTGGCCGCCGGCGCGCTCGCCGCGGCACTCTGGGCCGGCGCCGAGGCGGCGCTCGACGGCGCGCTCGATTCGACGGCCGGTGCGGAACTGGCCGTGGAACCGGTCGGTGGCGCGCAGCCGGCCAGGGCGGCGGCGCCGGCGGCGGCACCTGACGCCGCCAGGAACTGGCGTCGCGACAGGCGTCGTTCGATCGCCAGACGGGTGATGGCCTCCGGATCGAGGCGCGAGACGCGTGGTGTGCTCATCGACTGACCTCCTCCTCCATGCCGATGGTCGCCTGCTCCGCGGCCGCCAAGGCGACCACGAGCTGCTCCCGGACCGATGGACCGGCGGGCAGGCGACCCTCGAAGATCGCCCCGCCGATCGTGAACCCCCAGACCCCCAGGCGGCCGAGCGTGTTGATCCGCTCGACCGAATCGACCGACCCGGCCGCGATGACCGGACCGCTCGCGCGCTCGAGGACCGCCGCGATCATCGCCTCGACGTCGCCGTCGTAGCGATAGGCGAGCAGGTCCAGCCCGTACACCCCGTCCCGCGCGGTCAGGTCGTGGGCGCTCTGGGCGATCTCGTCGATGGTCCCGCGGAGCAGGCTCGGGTGACCGATCACCCGACCCGGGAACGGGCAGTACTTGACCGGCGCATTGCCGATGGCCTGGAGACCCTCGTCCGCGTGGGTCCCGCCGAGGACCCAGTCGACACCGATGTCGACCGCGGCCGCGATCGAGCGGAGCTCGTCCTCGGCACGTTCGGACACGACTTCGAGCATCACCTGGCGGCCATCGTCATGCACCCGGCGGGCGAGCTCCCGGAGCGTCGCGTGCGGCACGCCGACGTCCTTGAACCCGACATAGCGCAGGGGCAGGTCCCGGATGTCGTCGTAGACATCGAGGGCCCGCTCGAGCGTTTGGTCGTGGTGGGTGAGCATGAAGATGAATTCGAGCATGGCGCCTCCTGGTCAGTCGGGTCCGGCGATGAGTCGCGTGACGTCGTCGAGGACGTAATCGGGAGCGTCGGGGTGGTCGGCGTCGAGCGGCGGCACGTCCTCGCGTCGAGTGGCGCCGCTCAGGACGAGCGCCGCATGCATCCCGGCCTGGCGAGCCATCCGCACGTCGGTGAGCAGTCGATCGCCGACGAGGATCGTGTCGTCGGGGGCCAGATGGAGTCGGTCCATCACCGTCGCCGCCATGTGGGCCGATGGTTTGCCGACGACCGCCTCGGCCCGGGCGCCGGTGCAGGCTTCGATCGCGGCCAACATCGCGGCACAGTCGGGCAGCCCGCCGTCCGGGGTCGGGCAGTACGGATCGGGGTTGGTGGCCACGATCCGGGCACCGTGTCGGACCGCCCGGTAGGCGGCCGTCAGCTTGGCGTAATCGAACGTCCGATCCCACGCGACGACCACCACGTCGCTCGCCTGCGGGTCGTCGGTCAGCGCGAAACCGGCGTCGGTCAGGACACCCTGCAGCAGCGATTCGGTGATCGCCAGCAGGCGAGCGCCGGAGGCGTGCTCGCGCAGGTACCGGACGAGCGCGTCGATCGACGACACCACGTCGTCGCGCTCGGCCGGGATACCGAGCGCCGCCAGCTTGGCCGCGTAGTCGCCTGGGAGGTGGGTCGGGTTGTTGGTCAGGAACAGCGTGCGCGCCCCGCCGGCTCGCAGGCGCCCGACGGTCTCGGCCGCCCCGTCGATGAGCCGCTCCCCGAGGTAGAGCGTCCCGTCGAGATCGAAGACGTACCCGCCGAACCGCCGGTCGACCACCCCGGCCTGGCGCACTGGGATCGTCACAGCCCGGCTCCGAGCTCGGCGGCCTCGGCCAGGAGCTCGTCGGCGAAGGCGGCGTCCCATGCCCGACCGTCGAGCGCGCCGCTCAGGTCGATCAGGTCGGCGACCGTGAAGCGGTCGCGCATCAGGTGGCACGACGCGACCGCCCAGCGGGCGACGTCGGCCGGGATGGCCGGCTCGAGCTCGGAGAAGCGGGTCGGCGCGCCGGCGGCACGGAGGCCCTCCACGATCGACTCCGGCGCGAGCACGAGCGGCTGGATCGCCGCGCGGTGGGCCGGCCAGTCCTCGGCCAACGACGCGCGCGCTTCCGGCATGGCGTTCCAGCGCTCGACCTTGCGCCGGTAGTCGGACCAGCACTCGGCCGTGGCCGCGCCCGTCTCGTCGAGCCTGTCGAAGGCAGATCCGACGCGAGGCCGGCGCGACGCCAGATCGACCGGCGCGGCCCTCGCGGCCGCCACGGCGATCCGGTCCGGATCGAGATCGCGCAGGACGCGCCGCCAGGCGAGAGCCACGACCACGGCCGCGACCCCGACCTGGGCACCGTGGAAGGCCAGCCCGCGGCCGTCCCGCTCGGCGGACATGTCGAGCAGGTGGCTGATCGTGTGCTCGGTGCCGGACAGCGGGGCGGTGCGTCCGGCGACGCCCATCGCGATGCCGGTCAGGGTCATCTGGGCGGCCAGCTCCGCGAGCGCCTCCTGGTCGGCGGCCGCGACGCCGGCCGCCGCCGCGAGCAGCCGGTCACCGCGCTCCCGGTACAGGCGCACGACCTCGGGGTCGTAGGAGTCGTCGGCGCCGATCGCGTTCGCGAGGTACCAATCGGCCGGAGCCGTGAACATCGCCATCAGCTCGCCGAAGCCGGCCCGGTTCATGGATGCAGGGGCCTCGGCGATGGTCGCGAGGTCGATGACGAGGGCGGCGGGCCAATGGGATGGGACGGTCCGCTTGACGCCATTACGGAGCAGGACCGCCATGTCGTCCGAGAAGGCGTTGACGGAGACCGCCGTCTGGACGGCGATGAAGGGACGATGCGCCCGGAAGCTCGCGTCCTTGGCGATGTCGGTCACGGTGCCGGACCCGATGCTCACGACGACGGCGGCACCCTCGACCGCGTCGTCGGCCTCGGTCAGCGCCCGCTCGTCGGCGTGGAGCTCGGGTCGGTCTCGGCCCAGGACGTGGTGACGGATCACCGTTCCGTCGGCATCGAATGCATCGCGCAGGCGCGCGACGCCCTCGGCCTTGAGGTCGCGACCGGCCCGGGTCATCGGGGTCGAGTCGGTCAGCACGACGATGTCTCCCGTCGCCCGGTCGAGGACCTCACGGACGGTCACGGGCAGCGTGTCGAGGGCCTCGGGCCCGATCTCGATCCGCTCGAGACCGATCGTCTGGCGCGCACGTGGCGCCGTCGCGAGTCGCCGGCGGATGGCGCCGAGATCGGTCGGGTCGGGGGACGCTGGGAGGAGACTCATCGCCCCCCTCCCCGACCGAGCTCGAGCGGAGCGAGCGCCTCGAACAGCGCCCGATAGCGGGAATAGGCATCGTCGTACGCCGACCGGGTCGTCGGATCCGGCTCATACGCTCGTGGCTGGAGGGTGGTGCCGCGAGCGATCGCGTCATCGAGGTCGGTGAACACGCCGGCCGCTGTGCCGGCGAGGTACGCGGCGCCCAGGGCGGTCGCCTCGGCCGCCGCAAGCACCCGCACGACGCGGCCGGTCGCGTCGGCCTTCATCTGGAGCCATGTCTCGCTGCGCGCGCCGCCGCCCACGACGCGGATCTCATCAGCGTCGCCACCGAGCCCGAGCTCGGCCAGCCGTCCGACGAGATCGCGGAGCCCGAAGGTGCAACCCTCGAGCAGGGCACGACCGAGGTGGGCTCGCTCGTGACCGAGCGCCAACCCGGAGAACGCGCCCCGTGCGTGTTCGTCCCAACGCGGGGTGGTCGAGCCGGCCAGGGCGGGCAGGAACGTGAGCCCGGCGGACCCCGGCGGGACGGTCGCGGCCTCGTCGTTGAGCCGGGCCTCGTCGCCGCCCACGAGATCGATGAACCAACGCACGCTCCCGCCCGACACGAAGCCCGGGTTCTCGATGAACCACGCGCGGGGATCGGCGTGGCCGTGCGTCTCGAGGAGCCCGCTCGGGTCGATGACCGGCTCGAGCGCGGCCGCACCGACAGGCTCGGCGGTGCCGGTGATGTCGCACACGATCCCCGGGCGAACGGCTCCGGCGCCGAGCGCCGCCCCGTGTTCGTCGCCGGTCCCGACGACGACCGTGCAGTCGGTGGTCAGGCCGAGGCGTTCGGCGGGCGCCTTGGCGAGCGTGCCGGCCGGGGTGGTCGCGGCTTCGACTCGGCCGAGCTGCTCGGGCGCCAGGTCGAAGGCGTCGAGCATCCGCGGCGACCAGTCCCGGGTGGTGATGTCATAGAGCATCGTCGAGCTGGCGTTGGCGTGGTCGACGACCCGCTCGCCACTCAGCCACGCGACGAGGAACGAGCCCGGCAGGAGGTACCCGGTCGCTCTGGCTGCAACCTCTGGCTCGTTGCGCCGGATCCATGCGATCTTCGGAGCGCAGTGGTACGCGTCGAGGTTGAGGCCGGTCACCGCCCGGACCTCCTCGAGGTCGATCGTGGCACGGACCTCGTCCGCCTCGCGTGAGGCGCGCCGATCCATCCACAGGATGGCGGGACGCAACGGGGTCAGCGCGCCATCGACGGCGACGACGCCATCGACCTGGCTGGCGAAGCCGATCGCCCCGATGTCCGCGTCCTGGAGATCCGTCGCGTCCTTGAGTCTCGCGACCACGCTGGCCGCCGCGTCCTGCCAGTGACGCGGGTCCTGTTCGGCCCACACGTCGCGCGGGTACGTGACGGGGTAGGCGTCGGCCGCGGTCGCGCGGACGACCCCATCCGGATCGATCAGGACGCCTTTGAGGCTCTGCGATCCCACGTCGCACCCGATGACGTAGATCGGCCACCTCCCCTTGGTCCGGCCACGGCCGTGGCGGCTGGAAATCATCAGTCATCTGATGATTTGATGAGGCTACGAGCGTGGGGCCGCAACGTCAACCTCTCGGGTCGATCCAAATCGGATGCACGTATCTTGTGCACATATCTTGTGCACAGCTTCTTTGCATGCTATCGTCGAGCCATGACCACCACGTTGCGCCTCGATCCCACGGCCCTTCGGGTTCTCGCCCATCCCCTGCGGTCGCGACTGCTCGCCGCCTTGCGGACACGAGGTCCGGCCACGGCTACCGCGCTCGCCCAGTCGCTCGGCACCAACACCGGCGCGACGAGCTACCACCTGCGCCGCCTCGCGAGCGTCGGGTTGGTCGAGGAAACGGAAGGGGGCCGCGGCCGAGAGCGGCCGTGGAGGGCGTCGACCGGGTCCCATGGCTGGACCGAGTCGGAAGTCGCCTACGATCCGGACGCCAAAGCGGCCAGCGACTGGCTGAAGCGCTACTACTTGCGCGAGTTCGTCGATCACTACTCGCGCTGGCTCGATGTCATGGACGCCTGGCCGATCGAGTGGCGCGACGTCGCCGATGCGAGCGACGTGCTCATCACCGTGACACCCGCGGATCTCAAGGGCCTGGAGACCGAGCTCTTCGCCCTCTTCGAGCGGTACCGCGACCCCTCCCCCGGCGATCCGGCAGCCCGACCGATCCAGCTCGTGCTCCACGTCCTGCCGATCGACCCGAGCGCGCCATGACCGCCCTCGACCGTCGCTCGGTGCACTGGCGCTATCTGCTCCTCATCGGTCTTCGCTGGCTACCCGTCGGGTTCATGATCCCGATCTTCGTCCTCGTGCCGCTGTCCAGAGGCCTGTCGCTCACCGAGATCGGACTCGTGATGTCGGTCCAGGGACTGGTGGTGCTCGCGCTCGAGCTGCCGACCGGAGGCCTGTCCGACTCGCTGGGCCGGCGGCCCGTGCTGATCCTCGCGAGCATCCTCGCGATCGTGTCGCTCGTGATATTCAGCCTCGCGACGACCGTCACCGTGTTCGTCATCGCGATGTTCCTGCAGGGCACCTATCGGGCACTCGACAGCGGTCCGCTCGAAGCGTGGTACGTCGACGCGACCCTCGCGGCCGACGGCGACGCGCCCATCGAACGGGGCCTCGGCCACGGAAGCTCGGTCCTCAGTGCCGCCATCGCGATCGGCGCGCTGGCGAGTGGCGGCCTGGTGGCGCTCCACCCGATCGCCGCCCTCGACCCGCTTGCCCTCCCGCTCGTTGCCGCGGTCGTGCTCCACGTGGTCCACCTCGTCGGCGTGACGCTGCTCATGACGGAGGCGCCGAAGGGACGCGATCACAGGGCGATGGCCGCCTCGATCCGGGCGGTGCCGGGCGTGATCGCCGATGGGATCCGACTGCTGCGCGGGTCGCGGGTGCTCACCGGCTTGATCGCGGTCGAAGCGTTCTGGGGCTTCTCCATGGTCACGTTCGAGAGTCTGTTCCCCATCCGATTGGCGGACCTCGTCGGCGGCACGGACCGGGCGGCGGCCATCTTGGGCCCCGTCGGATCGGCCGCGTGGTTCGCGGCGGCGGTGGGTTCGGCCCTCGTAGTCGCGCTGAGCGGACGGCTCGGGGTCGCCCGGTCGGCGGCCATCCTGCGCATCGTCCAGGGCGCCACCATCGTGTTGATGGGTTGGTTGGCCGGGCCCATCGGGGTCGTCGCCGCCTATCTCGCCTGCTACGTCGCCCACGGGGCATCGAACCCCATGCATACGACCCTGCTCCACCGACAGGTCGACGGGCCGCATCGGACCACCGTCCTGTCGATGAACTCGATGATCGCCCAGCCTGCCGGGTCGCTCGGTGCGATCGTCCTCGCCGCATTGGCCGATGGCTCGTCCGTCGCGATCGCGATGGTCGTCGGCGGGATCATCTGCGCGGTGGCCGCGCCGCTCTACATCCCGGCCTGGCGTCAGGAGCGGCGCCGCCGCGCGGAGGGCGGCGCAACCGACGCCGACCAGGCGCCGGAACGGATCGCCGCGTAGCGGCTGCTGCCCGCTACCGTACCCAGAGCCGCCGGCCGGACTCGCGCTCATCCGACTCCCTAGACTGCCCCAGGTGACGAGCGACCGAAAGACGGACGGCCTGGCCGGTCTTCCTGCCCTGCCGCCCCACGCTCGCCGGACGATCCTCCGCGACCCGGTCTTCGGTCGCCTGTGGTTCATCCAGGCCGCCAACCAGATCGGCGGCAACATGGCGCTCTACGCCCTGACCGTCCTGATCTATTCGACGACCCGATCGAACAGCGCGGTGAGCGCCCTGCTGGTGTCCTTCGTGCTGCCGCAGATCGCGTTGTCGCCGTTCGCCGGCGTCGTGGTCGATCGGCTCGACCTGCGCTGGGCGCTCGTCGTCCCGAATCTCATCCGGACGATCCTGACCGCCGGCCTGGCGCTCGCCGGTACCGACATCGCGCTGCTGCTGATGCTCAACCTCGGGGTGAGCCTGATGAGCGTGGCGCTGACACCGGCCGAGGGCTCGATGATCCCGCGGGTCGTCCCAAAGGCGCAGCTCGAGACCGCGATGAGCGTGTTCAACCTGACGCTCCAGGCATCCTTCGCGGTCGGGTTCGCCTTCCTCGGACCGTTGCTCGTGACCATCGCCGGGCCGTCGTTCGTGTTGGCCGTCGTCACGGTCTTTTACGTGACGGCCAGCCTTGCCTGCATCGGGCTCCCGAGCGCGCCGCCCATCCCGCCCGCCACCGGCGAGCGGCGCCGGTCATTGCGGGAACCGATCGACCAGCTGCGCGACGGCTTCCGGGTCGTCCGCGGCAACCATGAGATCAGCCGACCGATCGTGCTGCTCGCGACCGCCACCTCGGTCGCCGGGGTGCTCGGCGTGCTCGGACCGTCGCTCGCGACCTCGGTCGGGCTGGAGCCCGAACACCTCGCCGTCGTCGTGATCCCCCTCGGGCTCGGCGTCGTGGTCGGCGTCCTCGGGCTGCGGCGATTCGGACGGACCATCCCCCGTCGGCGTGTGGCCGAGAGCGGACTCCTGGTGTTGGGCGCGGTGACGATGGGCCTCGCTGCGACGGGCTACGTGGACGGCGCGCTTCGCGGCGCCGGGTTCGGGTTGGGGGCGCTGCCGCTGGTCGTGTCGATGGCCGGACTGGCGGGTGCGGCCTACGCCGTCACGTCGGTGTCGGCGCAGACCACCCTGGTCGAATCGATGCCGCCCGATGTCCGGGGCCGCGTATTCGGGGTGCTGGCATCGATCGTGTCCGCGGCCTCGCTCGTGCCCTCACTCATCGCCGGGCCGTTGTCGGACCGCGTCTCCACCTCGGCGACGATCGCCCTCGCCGGGGGAGCCTTGTTCCTCGTCGCCGTCTGGTCCGCCCGGAGTCGATAACGACCTCGGCTGGAAACCGGCACCCAGCGCCATGCATACTGCGGGCCGTCGGGGAGGGTGGAAGGGGAACCTTGGAGGGCACGATGGTCAGCGGACGCGGCGTACCGACGTGGGTCACGACGGCACGCGATCTGTACCTGGTCGCCATGGCGGTGTTCGTGGTGAACATCGTCATCGGCATCCTCAACGGGGCGGACGTGGTCGACTTCGACCGCAACCAGATCCTGACCCACGTGCATGCCGGCACGATCGGGTGGCTGACCCTGACGATCGTGGCCTCGACCTTCCTGCTCTTCCGCGCGGCGGACCGACGGCTCATGCTGGCGCTCGCGGTCCTGGTCCCGGTCTACGTCCTGGCCTTCTACACCGGGAACTTCGCGTTCCGTGCGATCGGCGGACTCGCGCTGCTCATCGTGGTGGCATGGGTCGTCTGGTGGGTCTGGCAGCAGTACCTGGGCGGCGAGCGGAGCCTGCCCCGGTTGGCGGTCACGCTCGGTCTGTCGACCTTCGGCTACGGCGCGCTCATCGGCGTGCTGATCCAGGTCAGCCTCGCGGCGGGCGTGACGCTGCTCCCTGGGGACGCGATCGGTGCCCACGCGGGGGCGATGACCTTCGGCTATCTCGTGCTCGTGGCGATGGGCTTCATCGAGTGGCGGGTGCTCGGGACGCGTGACCTGCCCACCCTCGGGCTCGTCCAGATCGTCGCCCTCTTCATCGGCGGCCTGACCATCTCGATCAGCCTGCTGGCCGGGGCCTCGCAGGCGGGCGGCGGGATCTATCTGCTGACGCAGCTCGTGTCGGTCGTCGTCTTCGCCATCCGGATCTGGCCGCGCTCGTTGCGGATCGACTGGGCGGCAGCGAACCCGATCCGCCACTTCGCGGCGTCATCGATCTGGGTCGTGTTCGCGCTCCTGCTGTTCATGTACATCGTGTTCGTGTTCATCACGAGCGGCGCGTCGCCGGACCCAAATAACACCACCTTGCCGATCAACATCCTGATCGCCAGCGACCATTCGGCGTACATCGGGATCCTCACGAACATCACGCTCGGGATGCTGCTCACCCTGCTGATGCGCTCGAGCGATCGGCGCGGGTGGGTCGGCCAGCTCATCTTCTGGGGTGTGAACGGCGGCCTGATCGTGTTCGTGATCGGGCTGATCGTGAACACCGCCGAGATCAAGCGGATCGGCGCCCCCGTGATGGGCGTGACCCTGCTGATCGCGCTGGCCGTCCTGGCCTACAGCGCGCTCACCGAGAACCTGGAGTCGTCGGAGGCGAACCTGGACGCAGCCTGAGAGCGGGCCCGCAGGAGGGCCGTCCAAGCCGGATGACGAAGGGGCGGAGCCCACGCGGCTCCGCCCTTCGCGTTCGCCACGATCGCGACGAAGCCGCGACCGATCGATCGGTCAGCGAGAGGCCGACCCAACGGCGGCCAGGGCGTTGTGCGCCATGACCGGGTCGCTGGTGACGAACCCGACCTCGATGTCCTGACCCTGCATCCCGAGCAGCAGCACGGACTCGACGTTGATCCCAGCCTTCGCCAGCTGGCGTGCGGCCATGCCCAGGGTGCCGGGCTGGTGCTTGAGAGTCGTCGTCGTGATCTCTTTCTCTTCGAAGGCGCACGACATCTCGGTCAGGGCCGTGCGCGTGCGTGCCTCATCGTCGGTGGCGATGGCGATCCGACCCTTGTCGCCACACGTCGCGCCGCTGACGCTCGTGATGTTGGCGCCCTTGGCGCCGATGGCCTCGGCGACGTCAGCGAGCGCACCTGGCTTGTCCTCGAGGTCGACCAGGAAGGCATGCATCATCATCGACACTCCTCCAGACACTCGGCCCGTCCGAGCGGACGATGGTGCGGCTCGAGGGCGGGTCGGGAGACTGCTGATTCTACGCCCCGGTCCAAGCGCACTGGCTGACACACTAGGCGGGATGCGCCTGCAACGCTGGCGCGCCCTGTCGCGCGACGACGAGGCCGTCCCGCCCGCTACTGTGGCCCCATGACCTTATCGATCACCGAGCTCCCTGATCCCGCTGCGGTGGTGTTCGACCTCGACGGCACCCTCGTGGACACCAACGAGGCACGCATCGAGGCGTGGCTCGAGACGTTCCGCGAAGTCGCCTTCCGTGCGACGCGCGAGACCCTCGTCCCGCTGATCGGGCTCGATGGCAAGCGCCTGGCCCGTGAGGTGGCTGCCCTGAACGCCGTCGTCATCGACGACCATCGGGCCGAGGAGATCGACCAGCGCTGCGGCGAGCTGTTCGACCAGCGGAACACCGATCCGAAGC
The DNA here is from genome assembly GCA_035688805.1 of Candidatus Limnocylindrales bacterium. Classification (GTDB taxonomy): domain Bacteria; phylum Chloroflexota; class Limnocylindria; order Limnocylindrales; family CSP1-4; genus SPCO01. The sequence goes on along the minus strand of DASSMQ010000128.1, from coordinate 4,391 downwards.
CACTCCCCGGCGTGACCGCCCTGGTCGACGTGATCGAGGCCCGGGACCTCCCGTGGTCGATCGCGACCTCCAGTCGCAAGGACCAGGTCGGGGCGTCGGTCGCTGCCCTCGGCCTACGGAACGAGCCGCGCATCGTGGATGCCAGCCATGTCGAGCACGCCAAGCCCGAACCGGATCTCCTGCTCCGAGCCGCCGAGGAGTTGGGCCTCGACCCGGCCCGGTGCTGGTACATCGGCGACTCGCCCTGGGACATGGTCGCGTCGGTCGCGGCCGCCATGATCCCCATCGGCGTCACGACGGGAGCCGTCGTCGGGCGACCGCAGCTCGAAGGCGCCGGGGCCGCCGCGGTGGTCGAGACGCTCGACGAGGTCGCCGCCACGCTCCGGGAGCGCGCCGACCGGCGATAACGACACACGACCGTCATCGAACCGCCGTCGGCCCGTCACGCGCGACCCCGAACCTCCGATCGACCCCGGGACGCGGGGCCGGGAGATCGCCCCGAGTCGATCAACGGAGGATCGTCGCCACGATGCGTCGTCTCATCACCGCCCTGGCCGGGATCGGCCTGCTTCTGTCGATCGCGGCCCCCTCGGTCGCCGCCGGTGGCCCGCCGAAGGTCGGCTTCTACATCGACGGCACCCTCTATCGGACCGTCGGCACCCCGACCGACTTCACGAACACCGGCGCGCCGGCGTCGACGTACGACAAGATCTACGCGCTCGGCAATGGCCTGCGCAACGTCGCCGAGGCCAAGCCCGGGGACACCGACTTCAACGGCGGCCGCTGGGCGGTCTACCCCGTGACCTGGCACGTGACCCCCTGGCAGTTGACCTCCGCGGAGGCCGTGATCGCCGCTGCTGATGCCGGCGACCTCTCCATCGCCTCGGCTCCGGTCAAGCTCTTCTTCTGCAACGTCGCCCCGATCCCGCCCGGCCAGAGCTGACCGATCAGTTCGCGCCGCGCCCGGACGCCCGGATCGACCACGTCGGTCCGGGCGTTTCGGCGTCTGAGGGCTCCGGGCGTACCATCGCGCCCATCGCAGTTCAGCGACCGCAACGGGGTACCGTGCATGGCCGATCGCCAGGGGCGCATGGATCGGATGGTCGAGAGCGTCGACCATGTCTTCTCGTGGTTCGCGGGCGGCCCGTGGGAGCGTCATCGACTCGATCCTGGCGTCGCCGACTTCACGTTCGGCAATCCCCAGGAGCTGCCGCTCCCCGGGCTGGTCGACGCGCTCCAGCGAAACGCCGTTCCCCGGGACAAGGACTGGTTCGCCTACAAGTTCAGCGAGGCCGAGCCGCGTGCCGTCGTCGCTGAGACCCTGCGTCGGCGCACCGGCATCGACTTCGAGCCGACCGACATCGCGCTCACGGCCGGCGCCTTCGGAGCGCTCGGCGTCACGATCCGCGCCCTGTGCGATGTCGACGACGAGGTCATCTTCCTGTCGCCGCCGTGGTTCTTCTACGAGCTGATGATCGCCTCGGCTGGTGCGACGCCGGTCCGCGTCCGACTCCCGGAACCCGACTTCGACCTCGACCCCGACGCGGTTGCCGCGGCGATCACGCCCCGCACGCGAGCGGTCATCGTCAACAGCCCGAACAACCCGTCGGGCCGGATCTATCGGCAGCCCGAGCTGGCGGCCCTTGGCCAGGTGCTCTCCGAGGCGTCGGCTCGCAACGGCCGGCCGATCATCCAGATCTCGGACGAGTCCTACAACCGGATCGTCTTCGACGCCATCGACTTCCGCTCGCCAGCGCTCGACTATCCCGCGACGATGACCGTCTACACGTACGGCAAGACGCTGCTGGCGCCCGGCCAGCGCATCGGCTACGCGGCGATGTCGCCGACCTTCCCCGATCGCGAGGCGACTGCCTACCGGATCATGGTCCAGCAGCTGGCCGCCGGCTGGGGCTTCCCGAACGCGTTGATGCAGCACGCGATCGCCGATCTCGAATCGCTGTCGATCGACATCGGGGCCTTGCAGGCTCGGCGCGACCGGATGGTGCCGGCGCTGCGCGAGCTCGGGTATGAGGTGACGCGACCGGAAGGGACGTTCTACCTCATGGTCCGCTCGCCCGACCCGGACGATCTCGCCTTCACCGAGCGGCTCGCGGGGCTGGGCGCCCTCGTGCTCCCCGGGACGATCGTCGAGTCGCCCGGCTGGTTCCGGATCTCGCTGACCGCGAGCGACGAGATGGTCGAGCGCGGCATCGACGCGTTCCGGACCGCGGCCGCGATGGTGGCCGTCCCCTGACGATCGGACCGACCGCGTCCGGATCTAGTCCCTGCACCGTCTGCTAGCCTCGCGCCAGATCAGGGGGATCGCCGTTGGGGTCGCACGCTCGCCTCGGACCGGCCGCCGCCGCTCGCGCCTGCACCCGCATCGGTTTCCGGGCACTCGCGCTCGGCATCGCCGCGGCGATCACGGTCTCGGCCTGTGCCCAGTCCGCGCCTCCGTCGACGGCCAGCGCCGCCCCGTCGGCCGTCGCAACACGACCACCGGGCGCGGCCACGTCCTTACCCGCACCGACCGATGCGCCCGCGGCGGCCGCCTCACCCGCCGCCGAGCTGCTCCCGATCGGCGGCACGTGGCGAGTCCGGCGCGTGTTGGCGACCCAGGACCAGTTCGGCCTGATCGCCGATCGGATGTTCGCCGATGAGGCGTACGAGGTCACGCCCGACTGTGACCAGGAGCCGTGTCCCGGGCTCGAGGTCCGAGCGACTCCGTTGGGGTACGGCGAACCGGTCGCCCTGACCACGCTCCGGCGCTCGGACGCGACCTACACCTCGACCGACGAGGCGACCACGTCGGCCGTGTGCATCACGCCGACGGGCGACCGGCTGGCCGGTGGCGCGACCGCGCAGACCCGATTGACCCTGTGGATGGCCACGGATCGGGCGGCGGGCACGGCCGTTTCGATGGAGGCCCTCCACGGGACCATCGAGGTGACCCTCACGCCGACGTCGATCGGTGCAGCGGCCGGCTGCGAGCAACGGACCATCACCTTCACGCTGACAGGGCAGCGCGAGGACGTCGCGGTGAACGATCCTGGCAGCGAGATCCCCCAGGTCGAACCGCCCGCTGGCGCCGAGCAGACCAACCTGCCCCGTCTCACTGCCACGGTCAGCGGCGCGACGGTCGATTACTTCCCGGTCCGTGGCGACACCTCGGTCGAGCTCGCCGTGAGCGTCGCGATCGGTGGCGGGAGCGCCTGCGGATCCATCGATTACGAGTGGTTCCGCGGCGACGCGCGACCCTCGGCATGCACGCTGACCCGGCTGACCGACGTCCGGAACGCCATCCGCTACGCCGTGACGGCCGACGGCTCGTGTCGGATCACGACCGCCGATTTCAAGATCGCCTTCACGGTCTACATGCCGCGCTGGACGTCGCCCGCCCGCGTGCCGGCGCGGCTCGTCGACTGGTGGCGTCGGATCATCGACTTCATCGCCCACCACGAGGCGGGCCACGTTCGGATCGGGCGCGACTACATCCGGAAGCTCAACGCTCGACTCGCGGGGGTCGCCTGCGACGACGCCAGCGGGATCATCCGGACCTGGGCGACCCAGCATTCCAAGGCACAGGAGGCGTACGACCGCGCGGAGTATTCGAAGCCGTGGCCGCAGCCCGCCGCGGGCTTCTGAGCCGGCGTCACGCCGGGGTGAGCCGCTCCCCCGCCTCGATCCGGATCGGCAGGCGGTTCTCGGCGGGCGTGAGCGGGCACGAGTACTTCATGTCGTAGACGCACGACGGGTGATAGGCGAGGTTGAAGTCGAGCGAGTACGTGCCGTCGTCCTCGGGCTCAAGGTCGAGGTATCTGCCGGCGCCGTAGGTCTCCCGGCCGCTCGTCGCGTCGAGGAACGGCACGAACAGCGACTCGCCGTCGCCGCCGTCGCCGCCGTCGAAGGTGTAGGCCGTCAGTCGATGCCTCGCGCCATCGAGCTCGAAGCCCAGGTAGCCGGCCCGATGCGCGGGTCGGAGCTTGCCGTCGGAGGTCGGGATCTCGAAGTCGGACGGGGCGTCGCCGGTGTACGGCTCGAGGGCCAGATCCTCGAACCGGAGTGACGTGCTGATCGGGTAATACGGCAGGCCCGTGAACGCGGCACGCTCGGCCTCCGGGATCGGGCTGTGGGGGTTGGACGCGAAGTAGTCGTCCTTGTCGGCGCGGAAGCCCTCCACGGCCTCCTCGTAGCTCAGCGGCCGGTGCTCGTGGTGGTGTTCGTGCTCGTGATGCTCATGGTCCCCGTGGTCGTGGTCGTGGTCGTGGTCGTGCTCTTCGTGCGCATGGCCGTCGTCGGTCGTCATGACGCCATCTTGCACGTGGCGTCCAGCAGGCTTCGGCCATACTGGGTCCGTGGCGACGTACACCCTGAACGAGCGCGCGGTCACC
>DASSMQ010000127.1:0-2632 GCA_035688805.1 Candidatus Limnocylindrales bacterium | reverse complement strand
CCGTAGGAGTCTGGGCCGTGTCTCAGTCCCAGTCTGGGTGATCGTCCTCTCAGACCACCTACCGATCGTCGCCTTGGTGAGCCGTTACCCCACCAACGAGCTAATCGGACGCAGGCCCCTCCCGAAGCGCCTTGCGGCTTTACTGATGCGATCGAACGCATCACCACATGCGGTATTAGCCACCCTTTCGGGCAGTTATTCCCCACTTCGGGGCAGGTCACCTACGCGTTACTCAGCCGTCCGCCACTAACAACTCAGAGCAAGCCCCGAGTTGTCCGTTCGACTTGCATGTCTCATGCACGCCGCCAGCGTTGATCCTGAGCCAGGATCAAACTCTCCGAATAGATCGCGCCGTGTTGCCACGGCGACTTCTGTCCGAGGGTCTGATCGCTCGCACATCCTTGTCCAGATGTTTCCTGTCACTCTTCAATTGTTAAGGTGCAGCGTCGAGGCGCGACAGCGCATGGCGCAGAACGCTCATTGTGCGGTCCGTGCCTGTACGGTGTCAAACGCACCGAGGGGTTCGACCGATGCTCGGCCGAGGTCGCACCGGCCTCCTGTGAGGCGGCACGGCCGCGAATACTAGGGGCGGCCACGCGCGGCTGTCAAACGGGGCCGGGCGCCCTCACAGCGGGCTCGTCTCGACGAGCAGCACGAACGCGGCAGCGGCCAGCCAGCACAGGATGGCGAGTTCGACCGAGCCGCTCTGACCGAGCGGTCCGGTCACGACGGCGTAGACGATGACACCGACGATCGCGGCGGCGCCGGCCTTGGCCAGCCGCAGGCCGATCTCGGTGACCAGGTTGCTCATCGCTCAGACGGCTCGTCGGCCCTGGAGGGCACGGATGAGGGTGACCTCGTCCGCGTACTCGAGGTCGCCGCCGACCGGGAGACCGCGCGCGATCCGGGTGACGGATCCGACGACCGCCTCCAGCCGCTCGGCCAGGTACATCGCCGTGGCCTCGCCCTCGAGCGTGGGGTTCGTCGCCAGGATGACCTCCTCGAACGGCTCCCCGTCCCTCGCAGCGTCATCGGCACGAGCGAGGAGCTCGCGGATCCGGAGCCGCTCCGGGCCGATGCCGTCGATCGGTGAGATCGCGCCGTGGAGGACGTGATAGAAGCCCTTGAACTCCGCCGTGCGCTCGAGGGCGAGCACGTCGAGTGGCTCCTCGACCACGCACAGTCGCCGCGGATCGCGACCCGGGTCACGACAGATCGCGCACAGCTCCTGGTCGCTGATGTTGAAGCATCGAGCACAGAAGACGACCTTGTCGCGCACGTCGACGAGGGCGGCCGCGAGGGTCCGCGCTTCGGCGTCGGGGGCACGCAGCAGGTGATACGTGAGACGCTGCGCCGTCTTGGGACCGATCCCGGGAAGCCGGGCGAAAGACTCGATCAGGCGCGCGACGGGCTCGACGAGCGGGGTGACCACGCGCCGGTCACATCCCCGGGAGTCGGAGGCCGCCGGTCACGGCCGCCATCTTCTGCTCTGCGAGGTCCCGTGACGCCCGCAGGGCGTCGTTGACCGCGGCGACGACCAGGTCCTGGAGCATCTCGACGTCGGCCGGGTCGACCGCCGAAGGGTCGATCGTGATCGATACGAGCTCCTGTTTGCCGGTCACCGTGGCGCTGACCACGCCGCCTCCCGACGAACCGTCGACGGTCGTGGCCTCCAGTTCGCCCTGGATGCGGACCATCTCCTGCTGCATCTGCTGCGCCATGCGCTGCAGGTTCGCCATGCCCATGGAACCTCGCTCCTCCTCGGTCGTTGCGTCAGTCTGCCCGAACCACGCTCGCGGCGCCGGTCAATCGACCTCGGCCACATCGACCAGGTCGTCGCCGAAGATCCGACGCGCCTCGGCGACGAGGTCGTCCGTGGACGCCATCTGGACGACCTCGATATTGGCGACCACGCAGCGGATGCCCGCATCCTGGCCGACCACCCGACGGACACCGTCCTCGATGTCCGCCCGCTTGCGATCGGCGACATCGCGCAAGAACGCCTGTTCCTCCGGGAATCCCAAGACGACCACGCTGCCATCGACGCCGATCGGCCGGCACGCCAGGATCAGCGGTTTGATCGCGGGTTTGGCACTCAACAATGCCACGACCTCGGGCCAGGCAGCCACGATGCGGTCGAGCGTCAGCCGCTCGGTCGGGGCTGGGCCCGCGCTGGCCGCAGCGGAGGTCGGGCGCGGCGACGCGGTCGCGACCGTGGGGACGGACGAGACGGCTGTGGCGGGCGGCTCGGCCACCGTCGAGCCGGTCTCGGGCGCGATGGCGCCGGAGGGTGGCTCCGACGTTGATCGGGTCGGCTTGGATGGCGCCACCTGGACGGGCGCCACGACCGATGGATCGTGCGCCGCGGGCAATCCCGCCCGACCCACGGCCGCGGGGCCATCGAACAGGGCGAGCTCGAGCTGCAGGCGGATGCCGCCGATCACGGCCCGGTCGGGGTCGATGGCGACGAGGCGCCGGGCGATCGCGGCGAGCGCGGACCTGTCCTGGGTCGACGGATCGAGCAGCCGTCCGCGGACCGCGTCAACGACCTGGTCGAGGAAGGCCCGCGGATCGCGCCCGCGCTCGTCGAGCTGGTCGAGGATGGCGATACCGGGGGCGGCGTCCGAGGCGA
>DASSMQ010000126.1:0-4376 GCA_035688805.1 Candidatus Limnocylindrales bacterium | reverse complement strand
CGTCGATGACCGGCTGTCCGGCCAGCGATTCGTTCCGGATGCTCGCCCGGCGATACCACGACGAACGTTGCCAGAAGCGCTTGGCCGCGGCGTCAGCGTCGGATTGCGTCGCCTCGAGGCCCTCGTCGGACGCGGCCCAGGCTGGGCTGAGCGCGTAGTCGGGCAGGATCGCGCTACGGTTGAACGCCTCCGTGGCGGGCCACATGGCCTTCGATCCGAAGCCGAGCGCCTCGCGCTGATACGGCGTCAGCCCGTCGTTGCTGCCGTTGCCGGAGAAGACCGTGATGATCGACACCGTCTGGCCGAGCTCGCGCAGGCTCGCGATCAGTCCGCCGCAGGAGAGGGCGACGTCGTCCGGATGCGGCGCGACGAAGACATGGGTCATGGCCGGCCGAGTATACCGAGCGCGACCCGGGCCGGATCAGTACCAGTCGTCGCCGCTGGGGAAGCCAGACTCGGGGAATCCTCCCGGACCGATGAGCGGCACGAACACCACCGCGCCATGCGGCGTGTCCTTCCAGTCGTCGCCATGACGTTCCACCAGGGTCAGGATCTGGTGGTCGCGCGGGCCGACCGGGATGATCAATCGGCCTCCATCCGCCAGCTGATCGCGCAGCTCCGTGGGCACGGAGGGCGCGGCAGCGGTCACGATGATCCCGTCGTACGGCGCGCCGGCCGGGTCACCGAGGCTGCCGTTCACGGTCCTGATGGCCACGCTACCGGGCAGGTCGAGCGTGTCCAGGCGCTCGCGCGCCTTGGCCGCCAGGACGGCGTGGCGTTCGAGGCTCGTGACGTGCGCTCCGAGCTTCGCCAGGATCGCCGCCTGGTATCCGGAGCCGGTGCCGAGTTCGAGGATCCGGTCGCCGGGCTGGGGCGCGAGGAGCTCGGTCATCCGCGCGACCACCCATGGCTGGCTGATGGTCTGGCCGGCGTCGATCGGCACGGCTTCGTCGGCGTACGCGCGCGACCGGACCCCCGCATCGACGAAGCGTTCGCGTGGGATCGACCCCATCGCCGCGAGGACGCGCTCGTCGCGGATACCCCGGTCGCGCAACTGCTGCTCGACCATGCGCCGCCGCTCGTCGCCAGCGCCCATCGATCCAGCGTCGTCGTCAGGAGGCGGACGGAGCTGCGCTGAGCGTCGGTCCGACGCTGCCGGGCGTCGATGGGAGCGTGGTCGGACTCGTGCCTGCCGACGCGGCGGGGGAGGCGCTCGCCGATGCGCTGGGCTCGGGCGTCGGCGTCGCGAGTGGTCGAAGCAGACCGCCTGTCCCGAGGAGCATGGCATTGAGGAAGATCAGGCTGAAGACGACCGCAACGGCGATCACGAAGTACTTGGAGACGTCCTCGCGGACGTGGACGGCGACCTCGGACGGCGAGGGCGTTCGGCTTGCGCTGGCGGCGGCGCTGCGGCGGCGAGTCCCGATCCCGGGGGCAACGGTCGCCTCGGTGCTGGGCGTACGAGACTCGTCGCGCCATCGGTCGTCCGAGTCGTCGCCGGCGACTTCGCGGACGGCGGCTTCGTAGTCGTCGAGCTCGTCGGTCTCGGCATCGTCGGCCAGGTCATCGACCAACTCGTCGTCGTCGATCTCGTCTGGGGCGCCGTCATCGATCGGCGCATCCGTCCCCAGCGCGTCCTCCGACGCGCCGTCGCGTGGTTCGGTCACGGGCTTGTTTCACTCCACTGGCCGCGCGCGCGCCGTCGGTCGGGGGTCGCAGCGGGCGCCAGTGTACCCAATCAGGCGTCCCGCACCGCGGGCACGAACAGACCGGCCAGCCCGGCCAGCATCGTCACGATCCCGAACACGGAGATCACCGTCGTCACGCCGACCAGCTCGGCCAGCACGCCTCCGAGGCCGATCGACAGGGTCATCGCCCCGAAGACCAGGGAAAAGCGGAATCCGACTACGCGCCCGATGAGGTTCGGTGGTGTCCGTTCCTGGAACAGCGTCTGGCTCGGGATGATGAAGACCATGTTGGCGATGCCGACCCCGAAGGCGATCGCCAGCACGAACCCGAGGTTGCCCTGCTGTGCCATCAAGGCGGTGAAGAGCCCGAGGAACGTGTAGCCGGCGATGATCATCCGACCCTTTGCGAGGCGGACCCCGATCAGGCCGATCATGAACCCGCCGATGAGGTTGCCGACGCCCTGCGAGCCTTCGATCAGGCCGTACACGGCTTCCCAGCCCACGGCCTGCGTCGAGAAGATCGTCTTCGCGAAGACCGGCGTGAGGCCGATCAGAACGCCGACCGTCAGCTGGGCGACGGTCGCCTGGAGCGTGTTCGCGAGCAGGACCGCATCGTTGCGCAAGAACCGCCAACCCGCCTTCAGCTCTGCCACGAACCCGGTCGCCTCATCGCCATCCGCTCCAGCGGTCTGCGCGGCATCGGAGGTCGCAAGGCTCGTGGTCGCGGCCCGGGTGACGATGGTGCTGAGGAGCAGCGCCGATGCCGCGTACGTCGCGGCGTCGAGCCAGAACGCGACCTGCAGGGCATTGGCCAGGACGGCCACGAAGAGGCCCGCCAGCGGGTAGCCGATGACGTCGGCCATGGTCTCGCCGACCCATAGAGCCGAGTTCGCGGTCAGGAGTTCGTCCTCGCGCACGATCCGCGGCAGGATGGCCACGCGGGCCGGTCGGAAGAAGATCGAGATCGTCGTGACCAGGAAGACCAGCGGGTAGACGAGCAGGACATTGATCGTCGCCGCGATCGGGACGAGCAGCACGGTCGCTGCACGGAGGATGTCGCTGACGACCAGCACCTCGCGATGATCCCAGCGATCGACCAGGGTGCCGGCCACGGGCCCGAACAGCAGGTTGGGCAGGGTGGCGGCGACGAAGATCAGGGCCGTCGCGAGCGCTGAATTGGTCGCGACGTAGACGGTCGCGGCCAGGGCGACCTGGTGGATCCGGTCGCCGAACAGCGACACGAGCTGCCCGGACCACAGCGCGCTGAACGAGCCGTTCAATGCGAGTCGGACGTAGGGGTGCCGACGGAGGCGAGCCAGGACCTCGGGTGAGAGTCGCGGCAGGGGGATCGATGGCGCTGACGCGCCGCCACCGGGGTCGGCCGTGGCGAGTGGGGCGAGCGACGGGGAGGCGAGACGTTGTCGCTGCGTGCCGAGGACCAGGGGTCGATCGAGGGCGGCTGAGTCCTGCAGGGCAGGCGTCAGGCCGGTCTCGAACTCCGGGCCACCACGTTCGGTGCGTGCTCGCCGGGTCGTCCGTAGGTTCGTGCCGCCGAGACGCGCCCGGAGTCGGGCGTCCTCATGCTCCTCCACCGCGGTCGGTACCCCGACAACGCCCGCGAACAGGAAGAACGCCAGGCCGAGGCTGAGGAAGAGGTCTCCGAGCGACGCCACGTTCCGGATGAGGGGCAGCGGGACCGGGATGACATCCCCCAGGATCAGGGCACGGGTCAGGAAGTCCGGCGCGTTCGCCTCGACGACGCGATGGAACGACCTCGTCACATCGGCTTCGGTGAGACCCGCGGACAGGAGGCCCGTCTCCCAGATGGGCATGTACCCGCCATTGACGACGATCGCGATGCCGTTCGACAGGATTCCCAGGAAGGCGAGACTGAGGCCTGGGTATGACCGGTTCACCCAGAGCGCGACGAGAAGGAGCCCAAAGGCGGTGCCCAGCAGCGGCAGCCGTAGCGCCTGGACGATGGGGATCTGGGCGTTGAGGAGCGCCTCGGTCCCGAACCGGATGATGACGGCTGCGACGAGCAGCCAGGTCCAGCGGAGGCGGATATCCGCGAGGTTACGGAGACGACCGCCTGAGACCAGGCCGAGAAGCAGCCCGATCAGGATGCCGGCAGTCAGCATCCGGTCATGATGCTGGAGCGGTGGGGTCGGATGTCGGGGTCAGGACGCCCGTTCAGGCCTGTTCCGGCGCCGGCTGGGCGACGTGCCCTGGGCCGGATGCGGCCGCCGGTGACTCGGACGATCGGGTGGCTGCGGCCTGACCGATCAGCGGGATCGGGCGGGGCTGGACGGTTCGGCCCGGGTCGGCCACGCCCTCGACGTGCTGGGTCTTGACGAAAGCGTCGACCACCACCGGGTCGAATTGGATGCCGGCGAACTTGCGCAGCTCCGCCAGCGCCTGTTCGGCGGTGAGCGGCGTCATCCGATACGGGCGGGCGGCCGTCATCGCCTCGAAGGCGTCGGCCACGTGCAGCACGCGAGCGAGCTTGGGGATCTCGTCGCCGATCAGCCTGTCGGGATAGCCCGATCCGTTGAACCACTCATGGTGGTGGCGGATGATCGGCAACTCGGGGGCGAGCTTGGTGACCGGCGCGATGATCTGAGCGCCCAGGACCGGATGCGCATTCATGATCATCCGCTCGTCCTTGTTCAGACGCTCCTGCTTGAG
>DASSMQ010000125.1:0-37523 GCA_035688805.1 Candidatus Limnocylindrales bacterium | reverse complement strand
CAGCGCGATCGTCCGAGCCCTGCGCGGGGAAGGGGTCGAGGTCCGGCACGTCGCCACGGACGATGCCCCGACGGCGGTCATGTTCCGGGAACGACGCGTCCTGGGCGCGATGGACGTCGCCTATCACCGGGCTGGGTCCGCCGGTTCACGACTCGGCCCGGCGGACGTCGATCGAGCCGTCGACCAAGGCGCGTTCGAGGGGGGGCGCTGGCTGCACCTCACCGGGATCACGGCAGCGATCTCGACCAGCGCACGCGAGGCGCTGATCCGGGCACGCGACCTGGCCTCAGTCCGTGGGCTCACCATCAGCCTGGACGTGAACCTTCGGCGACGCCTCTGGAGCGACGACGTCGCCGGGCCGGCGTTGCGGGCGATCGCGACCGGCGTCGATGTCGTCTTCGGCAGCCCCGACGAGCTCGCCGTCCTGGCCGGCGTCGATCCATCGACCGACCTCACCGCCACGGCCGAGACCATCCTGGATCTCGGGCCGCGGACGGTCGTCGCCAAGCTCGGGCCCGACGGCGCGCTCGCCGTCGAAGCGGGTGGGGTGTCGATCCCCTCCCCCGCCATGCCTGTCCCGCATGTCGTCGACCCGATCGGGGCGGGCGATGCGTTCTGTGCCGGGTTCGTCGCGGGTCGGCTCGATGGGGTCGACCTGCCGACCACGCTGCGGATGGCCAACGCGTGCGGGGCGCTGGCGGTGGCGGCGCTCGGCGATCAGGCCGGATCGCCGGATCGGGTCGAGCTCGGGCGCTTCCTCGCCGCGACCGGACCCGACACGCTCCGCTGAAGCCTGGCGTCCCATGCACCGATCCCGGATCGGACGCTCGAACCGACCTCCGGCGACGCCGTCCGCCCGATCAACACATCGATCCCGAGCAAGGCCGCTCCGGCGACCGGTGGTGCGCTGAGACGGACGAGCCGTGCCGCGGGCGCGATCGTGGCCACCCCATCGCGGATGCGCTCCCAGAAGACCGGCTCTCGGGTCCGGAACACGCCCCCACCGAGCACCACGTCGGGGTCCCGCCGAGACAGGTGCAACCGGCGGATCATCGCGCCGGCCATCACGACGAGCTCATCGGCCAGGCGATCGACGATGCGCCTGGCGACCGCGTCGCCGGCGTCGGCCGCGGCGAACACCACCGGGGACAGGATCCCGATCCGCTTCTCGGGGATCCGGCCCGTATACATGGCCGCGGTGACCTGCGCCGGGCTCCGCAATCCGAAGGCCGCCGGCACGTCACGTTCGAGCCGGGTGCGGGGCCCGCGCCCATCGCGCGCCCGGACCGCCCCGGCCAGTCCTTCCCAGCCGACGTCGGTCCCACCGCCCCAGTCGCCGGAGATCGACCCGAGTGCGTCGAGGCGGATGGTCCGCCCATCGGGCGCGATGCCGGCGGCGTTGGTCCCCTGACCGCAGATCACGACCACACCCCAGCCCCGATCCGTGCCGGCTCGCAGCGCGCCGAAGGCATCGTTGCGGATCACGTCCCGGGCCGCGAGGCCGCGTCGCCGGAGGGCGTCGGTCAACGCCCGGACATCTGGCGGCGTGTCGGCTCCCGCGAGGGTGTAGACGCCCACGTCGGGCCGTGCGTCCAGGCTGGCCGACGAGACGGCCTCGGCGACCAGGCCCGAGAGCACCTCCATCCCGGTGACCATGCCAACGGCCTGATGGGAGCTCGTCGGGCCGCGGACGGCCGACAGCAGGCGCCCGTCCTCGGAGACGAGCGCCACGTCGGTCTTCGAATTCCCGCCGTCGACGGCGAGGACGACCCTCACCCCAGCGCGTCCACTCGGACGAAGCTGGCCCCGGCGTCCCGGAGGCCACCGATCAGCCGTCCCAGCCCGAGCCCCGTCGCCCGCGTCCACGGGTGCAGCAGCACGACCGCGCCGTCGCCGCGCTCGACGGCACCGGCGACGAGATCGCGGGCAAGTCCCTGGCCCGAGCGCGACGCGTGCCAATCGTCGCCGCCGACGTCCCAGCGGATCTCCCGATAGCCGAGTCGGGCCAGGCCCGCCAGGATCGCAGGGTCGTGGGTGCCGGCTCCGAACGGACAGCGGAACCACGGTCGGGGATCCACGCCGGTGGCCGAGACGATGGCCCGTTCCGCGGCGCGGACGTCGCGGACGAGGCCGGGCGGTGACAGCAAGGGCATCCGGGCATGGTAGAAGGAGTGGTTCCCCACGAGATGGCCCCGTTCGGCCACCGATCGAGCGAGCTCGGGGTACGCCTCCGCCCAGCGGCCCTGGATGAAGAACGTGGCGGTCACGCCATCGGCATCGAGCTGGTCGAGGACGAGCTCGGTCCCGCCGCTGCGATGCGGCCGATCGGGGTGCTCGGCGTCGAAGGTCAGCGCGACCCGGAACGGCATCCTCGGCCTACTTGTCGATGCCGGTGATGACGATGCCACGGGTGAAGAACCGCTGCGTCAACAGGAAGGCCACCACCGGGATGACCATCGTCATCAGGGTGCCGGCCTGGACGAGCCCCGGTTCACGGTAGTAGATGCCGTTGAAACGTTGCAGCCCCAGGGCGAGCGTCTGGATATCAGGCTTGCCCGCGGTGTACAGCAGCGGACCGAAGAAGTCGTTCCAGGCGTACACGAGGTGGAACACCGCGACCGCGATCACGACGGGCCAGGCCTGCGGCAGCACCACCGAGATCAGCGTCCGGAACGGACCGGCGCCGTCGATGGCCGCCGCTTCGTCGAGTTCGGTCGGGATCGTCATGAAGTACTGGCGCATCAGGAACACGTCGTAGGCGTTGGCGAAGAAGGCCGGGACCAGGAGCGGCAACCAGGTCCCGACCCAGCCGATCCGCTGGAAGATCGTGTACGTGGGGATGATCGTGACGGCCGCCGGCAGGAAGATCGTGGCGATCAGCAGGGTGAACAGCAGGTTTCGACCGGGGAAGCGGAACCGGGCGAACCCATAGGCGACCAGGGTGCACGACACGAGCGTCCCGATGGTCGAGATGATGGCGATGACCGCGGTGTTGAAGAGCAGGCGCGGGTAGTCGAGGAGGTCCCAGACCTGGCCGAAGTTCTCCAGGTGCGGAGCGAACTGCCAGACCGGCACGAGCACCCGCCATGAGCCCTGCCAGACGATGGGGGCCGCATCCGGCGCAGCCGGATCGACGAAGGTGCTCTGCTTGCGCAACGGCTCCAGCAGGGCCAGCTGGCGCGTCGTCCCGTCGGGCATCGGGACGTTGTACACGGTCAGGTCCTGGCCCTGGTACGAGAAGCGGAGCGGATCCGCCGGATAGACCGGCGTGTGGGCCTGGCTGATCTGGTCCGCGCTCTTGGTGGCATACGTGATGGCACGCAGCATCGGCGAGAGGAAGGCCGCCACGGTCACGACCGCGATGAGGGTCAGCAGGAACGATCGGGTCGAATCGCCTCGTTCCCGCGGCGGTCGGCTGCCGCTGGCGACGCTCGACCGTCGGCGACGCAGCAAGCCACGACCCGACAGCGCGACCGCGGTCATCGGGCCTCGCCGGCGTAATAGACCCACCGGCGCGCGGTGCCGAACAGGAGAAGCGTGATCCCGAGCGAGATCGCGAACAACAGCCAGGCCAGCGTCGCGCCGTACGACATGTCCTGGAAGGTGAAGAAGTTCTTGTACAGGTACAGGTTGTAGAAGAGGGTCGACCCGCCGGGCTCGCCGGTCCCGTTCTTGAGCACCAACGGCACGAGGAAGTACTGCAGCACGTCGACCACGCCGAGCACGATCGTGTAGAAGATGACCGGGGTCATCATCGGGATGGTGATGTGGCGCAGTGATTGCCAGGCGCCGGCACCGTCGATCTTGGCCGCCTCGTACAGGTCGGTCGGGACGCCCTTGAGGCCGGCCAGGTAGACGATGACGCCGGCCCCGATCCCCCACACCCCCATCATCACGAGCCCTGGGTAGACCCAGTTCGGGTCCTCGAGCCAGGCCGGCGGTTTCGACACCCCGATCATCTCGAGGACGGCGTTCACCCAACCGGTGTCCTGGTTCAGCATCCCGTTCCAGATGTAGACGCTGGCCACGAATGGGACGACGTATGGCAGGAAGAACAAGACCCGGAACACGCCCGACGCGCGCAGGTGGCGAGCGTGCAGCAGCAGCGCGACCACGAACGGCAGGGCGACCCCGACCGGCAGTGCCAGCGCCGCGAACTTGAACGTGATGGCCAGCGAGTCCCAGGTCTGCTTGTCGTGGAGCAGGGTGTCGTAGTTCTTGAGGCCGACGAACTGGAGCGGCTCGGCCTGGGCCAGATTGATGTTGGTGAACGTAAAGGCCAGGGTCGCGATCATCGGCAACGCGGTGAACGCCAGGAAGCCGAGGATCCAAGGTCCGATGAAGACGTATCCCCAGCGCGCGCGGCGCCAGCCGAGCCCCGAGAATCGGGGCCGACTGCGCGCGCGCACGACGCTGGTGGTCGCCATGGGTCAGCTGCCGCCGGCGTCCCAGGTCGACTGCATCTGGGTCTTGAGGTCGTTGACTTCCTTGTCGATGTCGAGGCCAGGCGTCGCCTGCCACTTGGTGTAGTACGTGCCGATGAGGTCCAGCGTCTGGTTGTACGCCGGCATGAACGACTCGAAGTTGGGCACGTCGGCGAACGCGATGCCCGCCTTGGCCACCTTCCAGTCGATGGGGTGCTTGAAGTCCGCCTGCTTCGCCTGGAGGAAGGCGTCCTGCTCGGACTCGACCGCCGGCATGCCGCCGTAGAGCGAGAGCAGGTCCTTGTTGCTGAGCAGGAACTTGAGGACTTCGAATGCCGCGTCCTGGTTCTTGCTCGTCTTGAGGATGCGGAAGGTGTCAGCATTGAATGCGGCCGTCGTCTTGCCCTTGTACGACGGCGTCGCGGCCATGTTCCAGTCCTCACCGGCATCGCCGACGCAATAGAGCGACCACAGGTAGTTGGTGCTCATGGCCGTGTGTCCAGTGCAGAACGGGTAGCCGCTGGGGTTGAGGTCCGTGTTCTGGAATTGCGGACCGGTCGCGCTGAAATGGTCCGTCCAGATCCCGTTGTAGAAATGCTTCCAGGCCGCGACCCACGGCTCCGGCATCTGGACCGTCTTGCCGTCCTCGGCCATGAACCGGCCGGCGCCCCAGTAGGCACCGGTCTGGCGCATATCGTCTCGCTGCGGCTCGAAGCCCCACTGCACGATGTTCTCCGGATCGAAGCCCGCCTCGGTGGCGTCCTTGCCGTTCTTGTCGACGGTCAGCAACTTGGCGATCGTGCGGATGGTGTCGTAGTCCCACGGCACCTTCTTGCCGTCGGGCATCGTGTACTGGGCGTTCCACTCGTGCGGCGGCTCGGCCAGGCCGGCCTCCTTGAACAGACTCGCCTTGTAGAAGAGCACGGACGGATAGACGGCGTACGGGATGCCGACCTGGCCATCGCCGCCGGCGTTGTACAGGTTGACGGTCGATTCCGGGAACTGGCTCATGTCGAACTTGTTCTTGTCGATGAGTGGCTTCAGGTCGAGCCACTGACCATGGAACGCCTCCGCCCCGCCGATGCCCAACGGGCCGACGACGTCGGGGCCGCTGCCTGATCCGAGTTGGACGGACAGGGCATCCCGGGCAGCCTGGTAGATGTAGCCCTCGAACTGGAGGTGGATCCCGGTGTGCGAGGCATTGAAGGCGTCCGCGACCTGGAGCTCGACCTTGACCTGCTCGGGCGCGTCACCGGTCCCGAGACAGCAGTACCAGCGGACGACGACGTCGCCCGGCTTGGGCTGCGAGCCGGTGACCGGCAGGATCGTCGGGGCGGGGGTGGCGGCCTCACTCGCCGAGGCGGCCGGCGAGGCTTCCGTCGACGCGGCCGCGGATGGCGCGACCGACGGCGCCGTGGTCGCGGCAGGACTCGAGCAGGCACCGAACAGCAGTGCCAGCACGGAAAGCAGGACGGCGAGCCGTCCGATGGGCTGTGGCATGCGCATGCTCCTCCGACTGCGATGACCGAACGAACGACGTTGCTTGGTTACCGGCTCCTTCCTCCTGCGGTGGTGGCGTTCGACGCCGGGTGGGACCAGGTCGAGCGATCGACCTGGCGTTCGACGTAGTAGCGCGAGCGGTCGCCGCGGACGAAGGTCCGGCCGAACTCGACCGGACTCCCGTCCGCGGCGAAGGCGACGCCCTCGATCAGCAACGCGGGAGCACCGCGTTCCTGCTCGAGGAGGTTGGCCTCCCGGGCCCGGAGGAGGACGGGCTCGAGGGCCTCACGGGCGCGCACGACTTGCGTCGCATAGCGCGTCAGGAGGATGTCGTAGAGGGAGCTGCCTTCGAGATCGACCGACAAGAGCCCGGGGAAACGCTCGGCCGGCAGGTGGACCTGCTCGAGCAGATAGGGCTCGCCGGATGCCAGGCGCAATCGCTCGAGATAGATCGTGGGGACGCCGGGCTCCAGGTCCAGCGCGGCGGCGATCGTCGGTGTGGCGGACTCGGGCCGTGATGAGATCAGGCGCGTGCCCGGGTCGAGGCCACGCTGGCGCATCTCCTCGGCGAAACTGGCCCGGCCCGCGATATCCCGGTCGAGGCGCGGGTGCTGGACGAAGGTGCCCCGCCCGCGGGTCCGCTCGATGCGTCCCTCACGGACCAGCTCGTCGAGCGCGCGACGGACCGTGATGAGACTGCAGCCGTAGTGGCCGGCGAGGTCGCGCTCGGTCGGCAGCTGGTCGCCGGGTTGCCAGCGCCCGGCCTCAAGCGACTCGACCAGGTCGAGATACACCTGGTGATGCAGCGGGATCGGTCCGGGCGCGAGTCGGAGAGGGGCCATCGGCGGGCGCGACTCCTGGGTCCGCTGGGGATGGTCTCGGGTCGTCTCAGGGTCTTGCGCGGGGTGATATTGCTGATAACGTTATAAGCAATCGTGTCAAGTCCCCGGAGGGCGGATGGGCACCAAGGTCACCGTCGTGGGCGCCGGAAGCACCTACACCCCGGAACTCGTCGAGGGATTCGCGCGCAGGACGGAGCGCCTGCCGGTCGACGAGCTCGTGCTCTATGACATCGATCGAGAACGGCTCGCGATCGTGGGCGGTCTGGCCCGGCGGATGCTCGATCGGCTCGGTTGGCCTGGACGACTGACGCTGACCGGCGACCGGGATGCCGCCATCGACGGCGCCGACTTCGTCCTGCTCCAGCTCCGGGTCGGTGGCCAGGCGGCTCGACTCTCGGACGAGACCTTGCCACTCGAGTTCGGGGTCATCGGCCAGGAGACCACCGGCGCCGGCGGGTTCGCCAAGGCGCTCCGGACCGTGCCGGTCGTGCTCGAGCTCGCCGAGATGACCGCGCGTCGCGCCGCCCCCGGCGCCTGGATCGTCGACTTCACCAACCCCGTCGGGATCGTCACCCAGGCCCTGCTCGACGACGGCCACCGGGCGATCGGCCTGTGCAACGTCGCGATCACCCTCCAGCGCCGGATCGCCGCGCGGTTCGAGGTGGCCCCGGAGCGGGTCGCCCTCGAGCACGTCGGGCTCAACCATCTGACCTGGGAGCGGGCGGTCCGGGTCGACGGGGAGGATCGCCTGGCTGACCTGCTCGATGAGGACGCCCAGGATCTCGGCACCGAGCTCGGCCTGCCGCCGGAGGTGCTGCGTGCGGTCCGCGCCATCCCGTCCTACTACCTGCGCTACTACTACCTGACCCGCTCGGTGTTCGAGGAGCAGCGCGGCGGCCACACCCGTGCGCAGGACGTCATGGATATCGAGGCCAAGCTGCTCGAGATGTACCGCGACGAGCAGCTGACCGAGAAGCCCGAGTTGCTGAGCCACCGCGGTGGGGCGTTCTACAGCGAGGCCGCCGCGCAGCTGATCGCGTCGCTGTACGACGGCGCCGGCGACGTCCAGGTCGTCGACGTGCGCAATGGCGGCGCGCTGCCCGACCTGCCCGATGACGCGGTCGTGGAGATCCCGGCCATGATCGATCGGGACGGGGCGCACCCGGTGCCGCTGGCGCCACTGGCCCCGGAGCAACGGGGCCTCGTCCAGGCCGTCAAGGCGTACGAGGAGCTGACCATCGAGGCGGCCCGGACGGGCGACCGCACGGTCGCCTGGCGCGCCCTCGCCGCGAACCCGCTGGTCGGAGCGGAGGTGGCGAGCCCGCTGCTCGAGGCGCTCCTGACCGCCAACGCGGGCATGTTGCCGAGGTTCGACCGCTCGACCTAGCCGCCTCACCGACCGCGCGTTCGCCCTCGATGCGCCATCCTTGTCGCCGCATCGACCGACCCTCGCACGGAGATCCGCGTGGCATCTGGCTATCGACCCCAGGCCTACCCGGCCTACCCCGACCCTCGATCCGCTCCGCCCCGCCGGACGACGGCGGGCTGGATCGCCATCATCGTGTTCGCGTTCCTGGCGGGTCTCGGCATCCTGGGCGCGGTCACCGCCGTCGGCGTCTACGCGGCGATGTCGAACGGCCTGCCGGATCCGGTCAAGGGCCTGACGGACCTGCGTCTCCCTGAGGAGACCGTCCTGCTCGACCGGACGGGCAAGGTGGAGTTGGCCAGGTTCGGCGAGTTCAAGCGCGACGTCGCCACCTTCAAGGAGATCCCGCCGATCCTTCTCGACGCGACCACCGCGATCGAGGACAAGACGTTCTGGGAGAACGCCGGCTTCGACCCGGTCGCCATCGTCGCGGCGGGCGTGGACTCGATCCGTGGTTCCAGCCGAGGCGCCTCGACCATCACCCAACAGCTGGTCAGGGCCCGCCTGCTCGACCCGGAGCTCGTCCAGGACCCGCACCGGACCGTCGAGCGCAAGCTCAAGGAGATCATCCAGTCGATCCGGGTGACCCAGGCCTTCCAGGGCACCGAGGGCAAGCAGCAGATCATCACCGCGTATCTGAACCTCAACTATTACGGCAACCAGAGCTACGGGGTGAAGGCTGCGGCCCGCTCCTATTTCGGGAAGGCACTCAAGGACCTGACCCCGGGCGAGGCGGCGATCATCGCCGCGCTGCCCCAATCGCCCTCGAACTACGACCTGGTGCGCAACGCCACCGAACGCTGTGACCAGACGGTCGCCGAGGGTGACACCTGTCCGGCCGCGGCCAGCCACCTGGTGCTGCCTCCGGACACGAAGATCGCCCAGCGGCGCGATAGCGTCCTGGCTCTGCTGGCGGACGGTCGGACCCCGATGTCCGGGTCGACCTACTCGGCCGATGAGCTCACGGCAGCGGAGGGCAAGGAGCTGGCACTGGCCCCGCAGGCCACGCCCCGCTGGGCCGCGCCGCATTTCGTGTGGGCCGTGCGCGACGAGCTTGCGACCGCCCTGTGCGGACCGGACACCCCGACCTGTGACGAGCTGGAATCCGGTGGACTGCGGGTGACGACCACGCTTGACATGCGTCTCCAGAAGATCGCCGAGAAATGGGTGAAGGCTGCCGCCCTCGTGCCACACCGCAAAGATCCAGCCGCGGCGGCGCGCCAGCTCGGCTTCAAGAGCTATCCGTCCTGGATGCGCAACCTCGAGAACAAGAACGTCCGCAACGGCGCGCTCGTCGCGATGGACTACCAGACCGGCCAGGTCATCGCCTACGTCGGCTCGGCCGAGTATTACGCGACCTCCAACCGTCCCCAGTTCCAGCCCCAGTTCGACGTCGTCGGGCAGGGCTTCCGGCAGCCGGGATCCGCCTTCAAGCCGTTCAACTACGCCGTCGGCATCGACGACCGCACGATCACCGCCGGCGACATGCTGATGGACACCGGGACGGACTTCGGCGGCTACACCCCCAATGACGCCGACAACCTCGAGCGCGGCCCGGTCCGGGTGCGGACGGCCCTGCAGTTCTCGCTGAACATCCCATCGGTCAAGGCCATGGCCCTCAACCAGCCCGACCACGTCTTCGCCCGGGCCAAGGACTTCGGCATGACCTTCCAGGGTGGGACGACCGATGCCGGCCTGGCGCTCGCCCTCGGCGTCGCCGAGACGCGCCCGATCGACCTGGTCACCGCCTACGGCACACTCGCCAACGGCGGGGAGCGCGCGACCCGCACCTCGATCCTGCGGATCCAGGACCGCGCCGGCAAGGACCTCCTTCCCGCCGACGACACACCACCGACCCGGGTCATCAGTCCGCAGGCGTCGTTCATCGTCACGGACATCCTGAGCGGCAACACCAATCCCCGGATCAACCCGTTCTGGGGCAAGTTCTCGGTGAGCGGACCCGGCGACGCCCGCCGGCCGGCCACCCTCAAGACCGGCACCAACAACGACGCCAAGGACCTCAACGCCTACGGCTACATCGCGCCACCGACCAAGGCCGGACGAACCTCGGGTGCGTACGCCCTTGCTGTCGGCGTCTGGGAAGGCAACAGCGACAACACCCCGGTCTCGACCCCGGCGCGCCCGGTGTTCTCGATCGACGTCGCCACCTACGTGTGGCAGGGCTTCCTGCAGGAAGCGAGCAGCAAGTGGGAGGTCACCGACTTCGCGCAGCCGAAGGACGGGCTCGCGAAGGCCAAGATCGACCCATTCACCGGCGTCCTCGCCTCGGCCGGCAAGGACAGCGTCAACGAGTGGTACATCAGCGGGACCGAACCGAAGACGGCGCTGCCGGCGGACATGTGTGGGGCCAAGGTCCTCGACACGATCGGGCACGAGCGCAAGTTCCCGGCCTGGCTCGACGCGGACCGCGATTGGATCCGTCGAGCCCAGCGCGGCCCGGGGACGGTCGGCGGCCCGGAGCGGACCCGGACCGCGTACTTCTACAACGGCGCCTTCCAGCCGTATGGTCGGACGTGGGGAGCCCTCGTGAGCGGCAAGGGCTGCGGACCGTCTCCGAGCCCCTCCCCGTCGTGCATCCCGCTGCCGACCCCGGACGCGAGCGGCGTGATCCCGTCGTTCAGCCTGCCAACCCCGACGGGTTCCGAGGTGGCTGCCCTCCCCTGCCCGCCGGCATCGACCATACCGAGTCCGACCATCGAGCCGACGGCGACACCCGAGGTGACGCCGCCACCGACCGAAGCCCCGACACCACCGCCGACGGAGGCACCCACCCCGCCACCGACCCAGGCGCCGACGGCGGCGCCGACGGCGGCGCCGGCTGGTCCGACTGCGGCGCCGGCCGCGCCGACCGCGGCGCCTGCGGCCCCGACCTGACCCACGTCACGCCACCGTCACGTGGCCCGCGCAGCATGAGCCGGTGAGCACGAGCCTATCGACCGTTCCGGTGCCGCGTCGCCGTGGCCTGATCGCGCGCCCCCAGACGCTTGCCGCGCTCGCCGGCGTGGCCGCCGCGGCCCTGGGTATCGGCAGCTCCGAGGTCATGGCCGGACTGCTGCCGGGGGCGACGTCGCTCGTTGACGCGATCGGCCAGTCGATCATCGATCGGCAACCGCCGGGCGCCAAGGACCTGGTGGTCCAGCTGTTCGGCACCAACGACAAGCTCGCACTCGAGATCCTCGTCCTGGTGGTGGCCCTCGCGGTCGGGGCCGTGCTGGGCACACTGGCGTGGCGCTCGATCCGGCCGGCCATCGTCGGGTTCGGCGCGTTCGGCATCCTCGGCTTCGTCGCCGGGCTCGGCCAGCCTCTCGCGAGCCCCTCCATGATCGCCGTGCAAGCGGCGCTCGGGACGGGCCTGGCCATCCAGACCCTGGGCTGGCTGCTCGGTCGACTCCGCGGGCGCGGCGATCGCGACGATCCGGCCATCTCGGACCCGGCCCGCCGATCGTTCCTGCTCCGAACGGGCGCGGTCGGTGTGGCGGCGATCGCGGCGGGAGCCTACGGGCGGATGGCCCTCGCCGGCAACCGGACGGCTCCGGCGCCCTCGACCCCCCTGCCCCGCCCTGGCGAGACCGTGCCGCCGCTGGCGGCCGGCGCGGACCTCGCCCCCACCACCGAGGGACTGACCCCGATCGTCGTCCCGAACGACCAGTTCTACCGGATCGACACCGCGCTCCTCGTCCCGTCGCTCGATACCGCCACGTGGCGCGTGCGCATCCACGGCCTCGTCGATCGCGAGGTCACGTTGACCTGGGACCAGCTCATCGCGATGCCCCAGTTCGAGCAGTACGTGACGATCGCCTGCGTGAGCAACGAGGTCGGCGGTCACCTGGTCGGCAACGCCAAATGGACCGGGGTGCGCCTGCGCGACGTGCTCGACCTCGCCGGGCCTACCGCCCAGGCGACCCAGCTTGTCGGACGGTCGGTCGATGGCTGGACCTCCGGGACGCCGATGGACTGGATCATGGATCCCGATCGCGAACCGATGATCGCGCTCCAGATGAACGACCAGCCGCTTCCGCGCCAGCACGGCTACCCCGCCCGCCTGATCATCCCCGGGCTGTACGGCTACGTGTCGGCGACCAAATGGCTGGCCGAGATCGAGTTGACGACCTGGGAGGGCTACGACGCCTACTGGGTGCCGCTGGGCTGGTCGAAGAAGGGACCGATCCTGACCCAGTCACGGATCGACACGCCGCGCGGTTCGGCGGCCCCGGGCCGGGTGGCCATCGCCGGCGTGGCCTGGGCGCCCGACCGGGGGATCAGCAAGGTCGAAGTCGCCGTCGATGGGACGTGGCACGAAGCCCAGCTGTCGACGCCCATCTCCACCGCGACCTGGGTCCAGTGGGTGCTCCCCTGGGACGCGACACCGGGCCAGCACGAGCTCCAGGTCCGCGCCACGGACGGCACGGGCACCCTTCAGGAGGAGCTCCGGTCCCGACCCGCGCCGGACGGCGCGCGAGGTTTCCACACCGTCTCGGTCAGCGTCAGCTGAGCCGACCGGAGCGCGTCCCGCCGCCGGCCGACCCGGCCAGCGATTCGGTATAGAGTCCCGGCATGTCCCGGCGACGCTACATCTTCGACCCGCCTGACCGGTTCGTGGCCGGCACGGTCGGCGAACCCGGTGAGCGAACGTTCTTCCTCCAGGCACGCGAGGGCACCCGGGTCGTCTCGATCGCGCTCGAGAAGGTCCAGGTGGCCGTCCTCGCCGAGCGCCTCGGTGCCCTGCTCGAGGAGCTCGACCGCCGCGGCGTGACGCCGGCAGGAGGCGATGCGGTCACTGCCCCCGCGCCGGCCGATCCCGAGCCCGACGCGGCGCCGCTCGACGAGCCGCTCGTCGAGGCCTTCCGTGCCGGCTCGCTCACCCTCGGTTGGGACGGCGGCGCGGAACGGGTCCTCGTCGAGGCGCGGGCCCAGGACGAGGATGGCGAGGCCATCGATCCGGACGACGATGACGACGAGGATGAGGACGGCCCGGACCTGCTCCGGGTCCGGCTGACCGCGACCGCCGCCCGCTCGTTCGTCGCCCGGGCGGCCAGGATCGTGGCCGCTGGTCGGCCGCCCTGCCCGCTGTGCGGGGCGCCGCTCGACCCGCGCGGGCACATCTGCCCGCGCCGCAACGGCCATTACGTCAACTAGCGCGAGGCGGTCGCGGCGTGCTCGACCGAGCGGCCACCATCGAGGTCCTGCGGGACGGCGACATCGAGGTCGTCGGGCGGATCATCGGGTCGAGCAACAACGCGATGTTCGTCCGGGTCACCCTGCCGTGCCCGGATCCGGGCGAGCCGGCCCGGGTGCTCGAGGCGATCCACAAGCCGACGGCCGGTGAGCGGCCGCTCGACGACTTCCCCGACGGGACGCTGACCCGGCGCGAGGTCGCGGCCTACCTCGTGTCCGAGGCCACCGAGTGGGGCATCGTGCCGCCCACGCTGATGCGCGACGGCCCGTTCGGGGAGGGCATGATCCAGGCCTACATCGAGCCAGACCCGAGCGTCGACGTCGTCGACTGGATCAACGACGACGAGCCGCGCCTGCGCCGGATGGCCGTCTTCGACGCGGCCGTCAACAACACTGACCGCAAGGGCGGGCACATCCTGCCGGTGGACGGCGGCCGGCACGTCTACGGCGTGGATCACGGCGTGTGCTTCTCGGTCACCCCGAAACTGCGGACCGTGCTGTGGGCCTGGCGCGGAGAGCCGCTCCTGCCCGATGAGGTCGACGGCCTCGGCCGGATCCGCGACGCGCTCGACGGCGACCTCGGCGCCGATCTTCGGTCGCTGCTGAGCCGGGCCGAGATCCGGGCGACCAGCCGTCGGGTCGATGCGCTCCTCGATCGGCGCCGCTTTCCACTGCCCTCACCCAGCTGGCCGGCCATCCCCTGGCCGCCCTACTGATCGGCTGTCGCTTCCTCGCCCGCCGGAGATACGAGCTCGACCAGCAGCACGGGCGTCGCATTCGCGACGATGGTCCCGTCGTGGTCCACCCGCCAGTCGCTGATCGTGGCGGGCGCGATGTGGCCGTGCAGCCAGAGCGGCGGCCGGATACGGTCGAGCAGCGAGCGATAGGCCCGGAACCCGACGTGGTAGGGGTCGCTCGGCAGGTCGCCGACGCCGAGTGGCGGCGCGTGGCTGAGGGCCACGATCGGGCCACCTCCGGCCAGGCGGCGGAGGCCGTATTGGAGCGTGATCCGCGCGGCGTCCAGCCACGCGCTGCCATCGTGGCGAGCGCGATCGCCGTGACGCAGACCCGGCCATTCGAGGGCCAGGAGCCCGATCCCGTCGACCCGGTGGATGCGCCCCGTGGCGAGTGCCTGGGGCGCCAGCAGGCCGGACGTCGCGGTCCACGACTGGCCGCGATCGTGGTTGCCGCGCACGTAGGCCAGCGGCGCGTTGAAGCCGTCGGCGAGGAACCCGAGGTAGTCGGGCTCGAGGTCGCCGGCGCCGAGGATCGTGTCGATCGGGGCGAGCCGACTGCGGTTCTCGGCGAAGCCGAGGGCCCGGTCGACCTCGTCGGACACGACCAGCCAGCGGATGGGCCGATCATCGCGGACAAGGAAGGGTCGTCGATCGGGCCACCGCACCCGCAGGCGGTGGATCACGACGCCCGGTCGTCGATATGGACGCGCCCGGCCCGGTTCGCCTCGAGGATCGGCCCGAGCTCGCCCAGGGGTTCGGTCCGGCGCCCGCCACGCGGCACAAGCTCGACGACCGAGGCATCGATGACGTCCTGACCGACGTACTTGGCGAGGGCTACGCGATTGTGGCCGTCGGTCACCCAGAACCCGCCGTCGTACTTGACGACGTCGATCGGCGGCAGCGATTCGAGTCGCTCGTTGGCCTGCCGCAACCGGTTCCAGCGACCCGCCCAGTTGCTGCCCCGGAATGGCTTGAGCGGCAGGAAGTCGCCCCCGCGCTGGTCGCTGCCCGCGACCGCCGTGCCCCGGATGGCGTCGACGTCGATCGAACGCAGCCCGATATCGAGCGGGTGCGCCTCGTGGGCTTCCGGGTAGAGCGCCCACAGCGAGGGGAGTGGCTGGTGACCCTGGCGCCGCACTCGGCGCACCCGGGCGCCCGGCAGCTCCAGCTCGCGCAGGTTAGAGACCACGGATCCGACCACGGACTCGACCGCGGCACTCACGCCGGTCTTGATGCTATCGACCAGCCGCTTGTCGTCGTTCGGTTCGTCGCTCACCCGAGCATAGTGGCGGTTGTCGCGCGGAGCGTCGACCACGGCCCCTCGGGTCATGCAGGATACGGCGCGTGACTCGCTCGCGGCGCTGGAACGGCTGGGGCGACCCGACGACGCAGACCACGCTGCCCCCGACGGCGCTCGCCCTGCTGGAGCGCGCCGTCGGCCCGGCCGTGACGCCCGCCGACGCGTCGCTGGACATGGTGGTCATGTCGATCCCGCCGTCCCGCCTCGAGGGCGTCACCGTCGGATGCCCATGGACGACCGACCCCGAGGTCCGCCTTCGCCACGCCCGCGGCCAGAGCCTGCCCGATTGGATCGCGCTCCGATCGGGCCGGGTCCCGGCCGCGCCCGACGCGGTCGCCTTCCCGGGATCCGGTGGCCAGGTCCGCGAGCTGCTCGACCGTGCCGGCAGGGATGGCTGGACGCTGCTGCCGTTCGGGGGCGGTACCTCGGTCGTGGGCGGCGTCACGGTCGAACCGTCGGACCGACCCGTCGTCAGCGTCGATCTGACGAACCTTCGCGGACTGATCCGGTCGCCGGACTCCGAGAGCGGCCTGGTGACGCTGGGAGCCGGGACGATGGGTCCGGACGTCGAGGCGGAGCTCGTACGGCACGGCCTGACCCTCGGACACTTCCCCCAATCATTCGAGTGGTCGACGCTGGGCGGCTGGGTCGCGACGCGCTCCGCGGGTCAGGAATCGCTCGGGGCCGGCCGCATCGAACGACTCTTCGCCGGCGGACGGATCGAAACGCCGGCCGGTCCGCTGGTCATGCCCCCATTCCCCGCATCCGCGGCCGGGCCCGACCTGCGCGAGCTGGTGTTGGGATCTGAAGGCCGGGTCGGGATCATCACCGAGGTGACGGTACGCGCGGTGCCACCGGTGGCCCGATCGATCGTGCGCGGCTACAGCCTGCCCGACCAGGAGCGCGCGTTGGAGCTGGGCCGGACGCTAGCCCGGGCAGGGTTGCCGTTGCGGTTCGTGCGCATCTCGACGAGCGCGGAGACCACCACGACCCTCGCCCAGGTGCGCGACGACCGGCGTCGAGCGCTCCTGGTCCGCTACCTGCGCTGGCGACGGCACGGGACGGACGCCTGTTTCGTGCTGGTGGGTATCGGCGGACCTGAGTCGATCGTCCGCGCCACCGAGGGCGAGGTCGCGCGTCTGGTCAGCAGACAGGGTGGGATCGGGGTCCCGGGCCTCGGCGCCGCGTGGCGCCGCGAGCGGTTCCGTGCCGCGTACCTGCGCAACGCGCTCTGGGATGCCGGCTACGCGACCGACACACTCGAGACGGCCGCGCCGTGGTCGGACGTGCCGGAGCTGGTCGACGAGCTCGACGGCGCGCTCCGCGACGGGCTGGCGGCCGACGGCGAACGGGTGCTGGCGTTCAGCCACCTCTCGCACCTGTATCCGAGCGGTTCTGGCATCTACACCACGTACCTCTATCGGATCGCCGCCGATCCCGACCTGTCCCTCGAGCGCTGGCGTCGGCTCAAGATGGCGGCCTCGGAGGCGATCGTCCGCCACGGGGCGACGATCTCGCACCAACACGGCGTCGGCCGTGACCACGCCCCCTTCCTGGCCCATGAGAAGGGCACCCTCGGCATGGAGGCGCTGACCGCGCTGATCGACCGATTCGACCCGGATGGGGTCATGGCGCGCGGGATCCTGTTGACAGACATGGGCGACCGATGACCGCCCACGGAGACCAGATCCTTGCGGTCGACGTGGGCACGCAGAGCGTCCGTGCTCACGTCATCGCTCCTGACGGGCGGTTCACCGGATCCGCCCGGATCCCGATCGAGGCCTATCGGTCGCCACGACCCGGCCAGGCCGAGCAGGATCCGGGGCTCTACTGGACCGCGATGGGCGCGGCGATCCGCGCGAGCCTGGCCGATCCGGCGGTCCAGGTCGACGCGATCGCCGGCATGACGGTCACGACCCAGCGCAACACGATCGTCGTCACGGACGCCGAGGGCACACCTCTTCGCCCGGCCATCGTCTGGCTCGACGATCGCCGGACGGCCGGGTTGCCGCCGTTCGGAGGTGTCGGCGGCGTCACCGCGCTCGCCTTCCGGCTCCTCCGACTGCGCGACACGATCGACGACTTCGCTGCCGCCTGCGAGGCCAACTGGCTGCGCGTGCACGAACCGGATACCTGGCGCCGGATCAGGCACTACCTCTTCCTCTCCGGCTGGCTGGCCCATCGCCTGACCGGACGGTTCGTCGACTCCGCGGCGGCGCAGGTCGGCTACGTCCCGTTCGATTACCGACGGTTCCGCTGGGCACGATCGGGCGACTGGCGCTGGACCGTCGCACCGGTCGACCGGGATTGGCTGCCGGACCTCGTCGCGCCGACCGAACCCCTCGGCGCGCTCACGGCTGCCCCGGCCGCCGAGCTGGGATTGCCGGTCGGTCTCCCGGTCATCGCCTCGGCGTCCGACAAGGCCTGCGAGGTGTTGGGCACGGGCGCCATCCTCCCCAGCGTCGGGGCGATCTCGTACGGCACCGCGGCGTCGGTGTCCATGACCCTCGATCGCTATGCCGAAGCCATCCCCCTGGTCCCGCCGTTCCCGTCGGCGGTCCCGGGTCGGTGGTCGTCGGAGATCCAGGTCTATCGCGGGTACTGGATGGTGGAGTGGTTCAAGCGTGAGTTCGGGGCGCACGAGGTCGCCCGGGCAGCCGAGCTCGGGGTCGCGCCCGAAGTGCTCTTCGACGAGCTCGTCGCGAGCGTGCCGGCCGGGTCGATGGGGCTGATGCTCCAGCCGTACTGGACGCCGGGCATCCGGATCACAGGCCCCGAAGCGAAGGGCGCGATCATCGGCTTCGGTGACGTCCACACCCGCGCCCATGTGTACCGAGCCATCCTCGAAGGGGTCGCCTACGCGCTGCGCGACGGGCTGGAGCGCACGGCGCAGCGGACGCATGTCACGCCGACGGGATTACGCATCGCCGGGGGCGGTGCCCAGAGCGCGGCGGTGACCCAGCTGACCGCTGACGTCTTCGGACTCCCGGTCGCCCGAGGCCGGACGCACGAGGCCAGCGGATTAGGTGCCGCCATCGATGCGGCGGTCGGGCTCGGCATCCACCGCGATATCGCGGCGGCCGTTGATGCCATGGTCCATGTCGGGGAGGTGCGCGACCCCGACCCTGGTGACCAGGCCAGGTACGACGAGTTGTATCGCGAGGTGTATCGGCGGATGTACCCGCGGCTTCGGCCGCTCTACCGGGACATCCGCCGGATCACGGGGTACCCGCCGGGCTGACGCGTCAGCGCACGGAGCCGAGAGCCTTGACGACCATCGTCGAGGCGAACACGTCGTGCCAGCCCTGCTTGGTCGGGCTGGTCGCGGTGGTGTACACGAGGTAGATGAACCAGGCGAGCGACAACAACCCGACGATGAAACCGATGAGTGGGAGGGGGAACAGGACCTGCGAGAGGATGCTCGGGGCGGACAGCGCCAGGTACCGCCGGATGGCCTGGTCGGTGGTCAGGGTCTTGCCGTCGGCGGCGTTCCCGATCTGCATGCCGAGCACGCGCATACCGAGGGTCGCGCGCATCGACGTCCAGGTGTAGATGAAATAACCGGCGCTGATCAGGAGGCCGACGACCCCCTGCACGAGGGTACCGGCGTAGTTGATATCGACGCGCAAATCCGGCCGGACCGTCACGGATGAGAGGCCCATCCCGGTCAGGACGCCGTTCACGATCGCCGCGACGATGCCCACGATGATGATGTCGATGATGTACGCGATCGCCCGGTTCGGGACGTCGGCGTAGACCAGACCTGTCGGAGCGGCCGGAGTCGGAGTGACCGGAGTCGGAGTGGCCGGAGTCGGAGTGGCCGGAGTCGGATCGGTCATGACGGTCGGTGCCTCCCTCGGTGGTGCCGGTCCATGTGCCGGATGCAGCCACGGGCATGGTAGCCGCACGGAAGCTGCCGACAAGTCGGCACTGGGCATTTCGGCCACGATGCGCTATAGTCCATAGGTCACCGGTCCGCAGCGACGGCCCCGGTCGAGCGCCTCGACAACGGACGCTCCCGGTGTTCCGCCCGGATCGCATCACCGGCTCCGGCCCCCAGATCGGGCTGTCCTGAGCCACCAGAGCAGGGTCGCTGCCCAGGCTGTCCGCCTGTGGCGCGCCAGAAAGTCACAAGAGTCCTCACACACATGATGTCCAGATCTGCGACCGCCTCGTCGGCGGGTCGCGCACGTTCCATGCGACGGCTGCGCCGTCGCGCCGCGGCTGCCAGCTCAGCCGCTCTACGCCCGTATTGCCGAACCAACGGCTGCGCCAGTTTCCTCGACGTCGACCCGGTCACCGGTCAGTCGGCCTGCCCGATCTGCGGCTACACCAGCCGTCCGCATTGACCGACGGCCTTCTTCAGGCGCCTTGACGGGCGAGGCGCCACAGGCCCAGCATCGGCGCACCGATCTGCTCGTCCAGCAAGAGGTGCCCAGGATGACCGACCCCACGCGAGATGCCACCGATGCCGCGCGCGACGTCATCGACCACGTGGCAGACACCGTCCATGACGCCGCCTCCGACGCGGCGGCAGGAGCCGGGACCGTGATCGACCGCGCCACCGAGGCGGCTCGTGACATGGCCGGCGACGCGGCCGCGATCGCCCAGGATGCCGCGGCCAGAGCCGGCGACATGGTCGGCGACGTGACCACTCGGGCGGGCGAGGTCGTGGGCGGCGTGGCCGATCGCGCGGGGGAGGCGGTGGACCGCGCCGGTGACATGGCCCAGGGAGCTGCGTCCAAGGCCGGCGACGTCGCCGGCGACGCCGTCGGTTCGGCCCAACAGGCGGCCGGCGGCTTCATGGGTTGGCTCAGACGACTGCTCGGGGGGAGCTAGACCCGACGTCGCGATCTGGTTCGCGGCCGTTCGTCCGTCGACTGCCTGGCGGCTGCATGGCCTGAGGGTATCGGCCTATCGCCCGGCCTGACAGGCAAGCTGTCGCCGGTCGCCGCTAAGGTTGGAGCGTGCAGTCGATCGACGGACAGCCGGTCTATGCCGCCACAGACCTCGTCGCCTATCTAGCTTGTGAACACCTGACCGGCCTCGACCGAGCCGCCTTGGCAGGGCTCGTCAAACGGCCGATGCGCGACGATCCGGAACTCGACATCATCCGCGCCCGCGGGTTCGAGCACGAGCGCCGGTACCGCGATGAGCTCGCGGCGAGCGGTCGCTCGGTCGTCGAGATCGCTCTGGACGGCTCGATCACCGACGAGGGCGATCGACTCCGTGCGGCGGCGGACGCCACGACGGCCGCCATGGCCGATGGGGTCGACGTCGTCTACCAGGCGACATTCTTCGACGGCACGTGGCGCGGCCACGCCGACTTCCTGCTGCGGGTCGAGGACCCCGAGCGCCCGTCCAGCTGGGGGCCGTTCCACTACGAAGTCGCGGACACCAAGCTGGCACGCCAGGTCAAGACGAGCGCGATCCTCCAGATCTGCTCCTACGTCGATCAGCTCACCCGCGTCCAGGGCGTCATGCCCCGCTGGCTGCATGTCGCCCTCGGTGGCTCGGCGCGAAGGGTCGAGCGGCTGTGGGTGGACGACTACATGGCGTATTACCGGAGTGTCCGGGACCGGTTCATGGCGGCGATGACGACCGACGTCGATCCGACCTATCCTCCGCTCGGAACCTACCCGGAACCGGTCGACCACTGCGAGGTCTGCCGTTGGGCCGCGGAGTGTGCCGCCCGGCGCCGCGCCGACGATCACCTCAGCCTGGTCGCCGGCATCTCGCGGCGCCAGCGGTCCGCGCTCGAGGTCCGTGGGATCACGACGCTCGAATCCCTGGGTGACCTCCCGCTGCCGATGGATCCCAAGCTCGAGGGGACATCTGAGGCCGCCCTGACTCGCGTCCGCGACCAGGCGCGCATCCAGCTGCAGGGGCGTCGAGAGGGCGTCCTCCGCTACGAGTTGCTCTTGCCGCCCGATGGCCAGCCCCATGACGCCGAGCGTGGCCTGGCGACGTTGCCGATCCCCTCGCCGGGCGACCTGTTCTTCGATATCGAGGGCGACCCGTACGCGTTCGAGGATGGCCTCGACTACCTGTTCGGGGTGCGCGAGATGGATGGGACGTTCCAGGCCTTCTGGTCACGCGACGCCTCGGGGGAGTTCTCGCTCGACGGCGAGCGGGTCGCATTCGAGCGATTCATCGACTTCGTGATGGCTCGCTTGGCGCGCGATCCCGGGCTCCACGTCTACCACTACGCACCCTACGAACCGACCGCGCTCAAGCGCCTCGTCGGGCGCTACGGGACGCGCGAGGCCGAGGTCGATCGATTCCTGCGCGAGGGCGTCCTCATCGACCTGCTGCGAGCCGTGCGCCAATCGCTGCGCGCCTCGGTCGAGAGCTACTCGATCAAGAGGATGGAGGCCTTCTACGGCTTCACGCGCGAGATCGACCTACGGGACGCCGGGTCGAGCATCGTGGCCTTCGAATCGTGGCTGGAACTCGGGGAAGGCGACCGCCCGGCGGCCACGCACCTCGATCGGATCGAGCGCTACAACGAAGACGACGTGGTCTCCAACCATCGCTTGCGAGATTGGCTCGAGGAACGCCGTGTCGAGCTCGAGCGCCTGTCGGGCCGTCCGGTCCCTCGGCCCGCGCATCGAGCCGATCAGATCCCGCAGGAAGTGACGGAGGCCGCTGCCCGGGTCCAGGCGGTCGTCGATCGACTGACCGACCCGGACAGCATCCCGAGTGACCCGACCGCCCGGAGTGCCGAGCAGCAGGCCCACTGGCTGCTGGGACAACTCCTCGGCTGGCACCGCCGCGAAGACAAGGCCATGTGGTGGGAGTTCCACCGGTTGATGGATCTGACCCCAGAGCAGCTCGTGGACGAAAGCGATCCGATCGGACTCCTCGAGCCGATCGGGCCGCTCGACCAGCCGAATCGCCGCGGCCGCCAGACCTGGCGCTACCGGTTCCCGCCGCAGGATTTCGACCTCGGACGCCTTGGCCGGCTCTTCGACCCTGCGCAAAAACAGGCCCGACCGGGGGCGTCGCCGTTCGACTGGGCGATCGGCGATCTGATCGCCGTCGACGCCGCGGCTCGGACCGTCGACATCAAACGCGCGCCGGGCCCCCACCCGGTGGCGGTGGTGCCCCTGCCCTGGATCCCCACCCCCGATCACCAGGCCCGGTTGCTCGAGCTCGGACGTTCCGTCGCCGACGTCGGGATCGACGGCCCAGGCCCCGGCCATGCCGCGCGTGAACTGCTGGTGGGACGCCCACCGCGGACGGCCGCGGCGGCGGGCGACACGCTCGTTCGACCGGATGAGGGCCATCTGGAGGCGGCCCGGCGGCTGGTCCTCGAGCTCGACCGAACGGTGCTCGCGGTGCAGGGACCGCCCGGGGCTGGCAAGACGTTCACCGGCGCGCGGATGATCTGCGCACTGCTCGCGGCCGGCAAACGTGTGGGGATCACGGCGACGAGTCACAAGGTCATCGCGAACCTCCTGAGAGCCGTGCTGGCCGCGGCCGACACGGAGGCCGTCCATGTCGCCGCGGTGCAGCGCGGCGATCCAGACGTGGTGATCGCTGATCCACGCGTGACCCGGGCGTCGGATACCAAGGACGTCCAGGTTCGACTGTCGGACGGCACGGCAAGCCTGGCGGCGGGCACGTCGTGGCTGTGGACCGCCGAGCGGATGGCAGATTCGGTCGATGTCCTCTTCATCGACGAGGCCGGCCAGATGTCGCTGGCCAATGTCATCGCGATGGCCCACGCCACCGACAGCATCGTGCTGCTCGGCGACCCGCAACAGCTCGATCAACCGCTACGAGGCACGCACCCGTCAGGCGCCGAGCGCTCAGCCCTCGCCCACGTCCTCGACGGCGCCGCGACGATCCCACCCGATCGCGGTCTCTTCCTCGAGACGACCTGGCGACTCCATCCAGCGCTGTGCGATTTCACCTCAGGCACGTTCTACGACGGCCGGCTCACCCCCGAACCGCACCTGGGCGGGCAGCGGCTGGCGGGACCCGAGGCGCTCTCCGGTGTGGGTCCGCGGCTCGTGGACGTTCCGACCAGGGATGCCGACAGCGAGAACGAGCACGAAGCGGCAGCGGTGGCAGGCCTGGTCAGGACCCTCGTCGAAGGCGACGCGACCTGGACGGATGCGCGTGGCATCGTGCGACCCGTGGGCTGGGACGACGTGCTCATCGTCGCCCCATACAACGCCCAGGTCGGGGCGATCCGACGACTGCTGCCGGACGGAGCACGGGTCGGCACGGTCGACAAGTTCCAGGGCCAGGAGGCGCCCGTCAGCCTCTATTCCTTGACGACATCGAGCCCGGAACTGGCTCCAAGGGGCCTCGACTTCCTGTACAGCCGGAACCGCCTGAACGTCGCGACGTCGCGAGCACGCTGCATCGCGATCGTGGTCGGATCTCCGGACCTCTGGCGGGTGCGCGCGCGGACTCCGGAACAGATGCGACTGGCGAATGCCTTCTGCCGCTTCGTCGAGGCGGCTCGAGGATCGACCTTGGCAGATCCGATCGCCCGACCGCCGGAGGGCGCGGGGCCCGCGGGAGCCGTCGAGGTCCTGACGCTCGACCTCATCTAGGTCGGCCACGCGTACCATCCGCCGGTATGGCCGAAGCCCCCTCGCCCCGCCCGGCGGACCTCCACCGGCTCCGCCGGCGCACCGTCGCGACGCTGGTGGCCGGGGTCGCGCTCGGCAGCACCGGGCACATCGCCGCCGTGACCGTCGCCACGATCGTCGCGACACACATCGCCGGCGGGACGACGGCCTGGAGCGGCGCTCCCGGGGCCACGGTGGTCCTGGGCGCGGCCGCTGGCGCCATCGCGTTGTCAACCCTGATGGTCCGCCGCGGCCGACGCTTCGGGCTGGCTGCCGGCTACCTGGTCAGCGTCATCGGTGCCCTCGTGGCGACCGTATCGGTCATCGCCTCGTCGCTGCCCCTGCTGCTCGTCGGGACCGTGCTGATCGGGTTCGGGAACGCGTCCAACCAGCTGTCCCGCTACACGGCTGCCGACCTCGTGTCACCGGATCGGCGGGCATCGGCGATCAGCCTGGTGGTCTGGGGCGCGACCCTGGGTGCCGTGGCGGGTCCCAATCTGGTCGCACCGGCAGGACGGATCGCCATCGCCCTCGGCCTGCCCGAATTGAGCGGGCCGTACCTGGTCCCGGTCGTGTTCGTCGGTGCCGCGGCGCTGCTCTCGTTCGCCTTGCTCCGACCCGATCCCTACCAGCTCGCGCATGCCTCATCGAGGCACGACGAGATCGATGGCATCCGGCAGTCGTCGACCGCCGTCTCGGTCGCCACGGTCCTGGCTCGGCCCAACGTCCCGGTCGCGATCGTGGCGCTCGTCGCCGGCCAGTTCGTGATGGTCCTGATCATGACGATGACGCCGCTCCACATGGCGGCCCACGGTCACAGCCTGACCGCGGTCGGCGTGGTCATCAGCGGCCACACCTTCGGGATGTTCGGGCTATCGCCGATCTCCGGCCGGCTGACCGACCGATACGGGAGCGTGCCGGTCATCCTGGTGGGCCTGGCGACGGTCGCGCTCGCAGCCATCCTCGCGGCCGCCGCCCCGCCCGACGGCGGCGTGTGGCTCTTCCTCGCCCTGTTCCTGCTCGGGTACGGCTGGAACCTCGGGTACGTCGCCGGGTCGGCACTGCTGACCCACGGGCTGTCGCTCGCCGAGCGGACCCGGGTGCAGGGCCTCACGGACAGCCTCATCTGGAGTTCCGCCGCGGTCGCCAGTCTCGGCTCCGGGATCGTCCTCGCGTATGCGGGCTACGCGATCCTTGGGCTGATGGGCGCGGCGCTCGTCGTGATCCCGTTGCTGCTCGTCGCCGCTCGCCGGCAGGCAATCGCCAACGTCGGTTGAGGACCGCCGCTCGACGTCAGCGGTCAGGCCCAGCCCGCAGGTAGCCACCGATCGGATCGGGCATGTGCGTGACCGAAACCCCGCCACCCGCAGCCTGCTGCATGATCTCGGCGACGCCGGCGGATGGTTGCCCGAAGACCTCGAACGCGGTCGTCTCCATGAACTCGCGGGCGCGGGCGCTCCGTTCCGCAACCCCGATCATGTGCCGGTCCATGGCCGAGGCGTCCGGGAAGACGTGGACGATCCGAACCTCCGCCGCATCCTCGCTCGCGAACGCGAGGTAGACGACCGTGCCCGGTTTGTCAGCGTCGATCTCGGCCGAGACTTCGGCGAACGCGGATCGCAGGGCGTCGACCATCCCGGCGCGAACCCGTTGGTGACTGATGAACACGATGGGTCCCGTCATCCCCGCGCCTCCGCTCCTGTCGCTCCTCCCGATGCCCCGCCGATCTCGCGCCGGACCCAGGCCGCCAGCACCCGGGCGCACGTCTCGACCTCGTCGATCGATACATGTTCGTCGGCGCTGTGAGCGACCCGGACATCGCCCGGTCCGAAGATCACGCACGGTGTGTCGCCATGGTTGATGAACATCTGCATGTCGGCGCCGTACGGCTCGCCGAGCAGCTCGGGGCGCCGCCCGGTGGTCGCCTCGACCGTCGCCGCGAGTCCGAGCGGCAACGGATCGTCCGAACCGACTCGCCCCGACCCGAAGCGGCCACCGGTGATCTCGACCGTCGCGGGATGGTGGCGCAAGAAGGGGTCCCCGGCGCTCGCGTCCGCGATCACCGCTCGAAGGTCGGCCTCGGCCGCGGCCGGCGACTGTCCAAGGCGGACGCCGTAGCGGCCGTAGGCCACGACGCGATCGAGCACGGTGGACGCCCACTCCCCGCCCGCGACGATGCCGATGATCGTCGGATATGGCAGGCCCAGTGCCGTCATCAGTGGGTCGGTCTCAGTCTGGTTCCGACGGGTCTCGTCGGCCTCGAGAGCGCGGGTGAGCACGAACAGCTTGTCGAGTGCCGACACCCCCTCGCGCCGCTGGGAGGCATGCGCCGCGCGGCCGGGGACGGTGAGCCGGAACGTCAGCGCGCCCGCGTGGGCGACGACGATGTCGAGCCGCGATGGCTCGGTGATGATCGCCATGTCGCCGCTCGCGCCGGCACGGATCGCGGCGAGGGTGCCCTGTCCGCCGTCCTCTTCCGACGGCACCAACACGACCAGTAGCTCGCCCGCCAAACGATGGAGCTCGCCGGCCGCACCGAGCGCCCGGGCGGCGGCCAGGATGGCCGCGACGCCGCCCTTCATGTCGCACGCCCCCCGACCGTAGAGCGACCCGTCTCTGACGTCGCCGGCCCACGGATCTGCGGTCCAGGTGGCCGGATCCCCGGCGGGTACGACATCGAGGTGCCCCGACAGGATCAGGCGGGGCCCGGCCGCGCCGGGCCGTCCGGCGCGACCGATCACGACCGGCAGACTGGAACGATCCATCTCCTCGCCCGGCCAGGCCGGATCGGCGCGATGCGCCGCCAGATCGGGTCGGACGACTTCCACCGTGAGACCGAGCTCCTGCAGGAGCCCCGCCGCGTGGTCGGCGATGACCTCCTCGGCCCCGGTGACGCTCGGGATCCGGACAAGGGTCTGGAGGTCGTCGATCAACCGCTCGCGATCGATGCGGATGGCAGCATCGGCCGTGGACCCGGCCCGGTCAGTCACGGAGGATCGGACGCGTCATGCAGGTCGGGCCACCCGATCCGTTGATCCCGATCTCGGCGGCCGGATACGTGTGCACCTCGCAGCCCGCCGCCGAGAGAGCACTGGCGGTGTCCGGGTTTCCCTCAGCCATGATCACCACCCCAGGACGAACCGCAAGGACGTTACAGCCGAGTGTCGCGAACTCCGCGTCCGGCACGGCGATGAGCCGGATCCCGAGGTCGCCGAGCAGCTCCCACAGACCCGTTGGCAGGAGCGGCAGGTAGACCACGGCAAGGTCATCGGCGATCGGCGAGATCACGCTGAGGAGGTGGACGAGTTCGCCGGGCCCCTGCCAGTACGGCAGATCGAACACGCGGACGTCGCCGCCGATGAGCGTCCGGAGCTGGTCCACGCCATCGGCATTCGTCCGCAGCGTGCGTCCGATGCACAGCAGGTCGGGCCGGATCCAGAAGGTGTCGCCCCCTTCGATCGTGCCGGGCGCCTCGATGCGTCCCAGGGTCGGGATGCCGGCCGTCCGGGTCCAGGCCTCGAGGACCGCGGGCTCCCCCTGTCGGTTCGCCTTGCCGGGTCGGAGCGGGATGGCGCCCCCGTCGCTGATCAGGAGCGGGTCGAACGTGTAGACGAGATCCGGATCGTCGGTCTCGGCGTCGAGGAGGTAGACCGTCGGGCCGAGCGAGGCGAGGACGTCGACGAAGGCGTCGTGCTCGTGCTGCGCCGCGTGCAGGTCGACCGCATGGTGGAAGCCGTGGGCCGGGTCGTCGAATGCCCGGCCGAAGCCGGCCCCGGGCCGTTTCACCAGCACCTGCCGAAGCGGCGCCGTCATGCTCTGCGCCCCGAAGGTGCGGGCGGTCATGGCCATCGGCCAAGGATAGTCGGGGCCGACCGCGGGGAGTACGCTGCGCGCCACGATGGCCGCCTACGCCGCGCTCGCCCGGATCGGCCGAACCGATCCCGTGCTCACGATCCGCGACCTGGACGTCGATGCCGGGGATCCTCCGGACGACCGGGGCCTGCCGTCCGACGTCCCGACCGTCGTCGAACGAGGCGTCCAGGGCGACAGCATGATGGATCGACTCCGCGACCGACTCGGGCGCGCCGGTGAACTGGCGGGCCAGATGACGTTCTTCCTGTTCGACGCCGAGAGCTGGCGCCGCTAGCCGCGAGCACCCACGGCCGATGGCGGCAGGTGCCCGAAGCGAGCAGGATCGAGCCCAGGCGGCGGGGTCGCGACCCGACCGTCGATGAGATCGGCGACGAGGCGACCCGTCGCCGGTCCGGTCGAGATGCCCCACGGTCCGTGGCCCGCTGCGATCCACAGTCGGTCGATGCCGGGCACGCGGCCGACGAGTGGGCGGCCGTCGAGGCTCGACGGCCGGGCGCAGCGGCGCGCTGGGCCGAGGGCCGCATCGGCGATGGCCGGCACGAACGTCGCTCCGCGACGGATCAGCGCTGGAACGGTCGCCTCGGCATCGGGCTCGGCCTCGAGGAAGGTGGATCCGAGCGACGTGGCGCCATCGGCGGTGACCAGGCTGAAGGCGTGATCCGCGTCGAGGTCGTCGGCTGTCGCGGCATCCGCGATCGTCACGGACGCGCCGGCGCCGGGCTCGATCGAGATCTCGGCTTCCTCCAGCACGTGGACCGGCGGTCTCCGCAGCGTCACCGGGACGACGACGCCCCACGATGACCGGATCGGCTGCCAGGTGCCGCTCGGGTCGACCAGCGCCGGCGACCACCGTCCGGCGGCGACCACGATGTCGTCCGTCGCGATGCGCCGCCCGTCGCCGGTCACGACCCCGTCGATGCGGCCGTCCGGACGTATCGCCACCGATGCCGCGGAGCCGAGCACGATCCGCACGCCGAGCGCCTGCGCCCACGCCGCGTACGCGCGGGTCGCGGCGGCTGGCGCGACCGGGTAGCCGATGTCGAGGCGGCAGGCGGCGACCGCGGGCGCGAGCGCCGGTTCCAGGCGACGCACCTCGTCGGGCGGCAGGAAGGTGGGCCGAAGACCCGGGTGCGACGACGCCAGCGCCGTCGATAGTCGACGGGCGCCGTCGAGGTCGCGCGTCACGTACAGCAGGCCGACCGGGGCCTCCGGCAAGGTCAGGCCGTCGAGGGCTCGGTACAGGTGGAGTGTCTCGAGGTGGAGCTCGACCAGGACGGGGTCGAGCGGATGCTGGACGACACCGGAGTTGCGGCCCGACGCGCCAGACGCGATCTCGTCACGTTCGATCAGGACGACCGATCGGCCCGTCAGCGCGAGATGGGCGGCAGCCGACGCGCCGATCAATCCGCCGCCGATGACGGCGACGTCGACAGACCCCGTCATCGAGGTGGCGGCCACCGAACGATGATGGCACGCCTGGAGGCCCCGATCGGGGCCCCATTCACGAGGCGGTGGCGAGCTCCGCCGGGACCTCCGCCTCGACCTCGTCGGCGGCGATCGCGATCTCGAGCTTGATGTCCCTGCCCACGAGCCAGCCACCCTGCTCCAACGCGACGTTCCAATTGAGGCCCCAGTCATCGCGAGCAAGCTTGGTCGTCGCGGACAGACCAGCATGGCGGCCGCCGCGCATCCCCGGGACGATGCCGTCGAGCTCCACCTTGAAGGTGATCGGGCGAGTCATGTCGCGGATGGTCAGGTCGCCGGTCACCGCGAACTCGTCGTCGCCGGTCTGGCGGATCTTGGTCGACACGAAGGTGATGTCCGGGTAGCGCTCGATGTCGAAGAAGTCGGGCGACCGAAGGTGGGCGTCGCGGGCCGCGAAGTTGGTGTCGACGCTCGCCGCCCTGACGCGGAACTCGCCGTGTGAGCGGGTCGGGTCGGTCTCGTCGAGTTCGACCGTGCCTTCGACGTCGTGGAATGTCCCACGGACGGTCGTCACCATCATGTGCTTCGCCGAGAAGGAGATCTGGGTGTGGGCGCTGTCGAGCTTCCAGGTGGTCATCGGGTGGTCCTCCGCAGCGTTGGCCGCTGCTGTCGTATAGTTGCAGCAGCAACGATAGCGAGATATAGTTGCCGCGTCAACCATCCGTCCACGACCACAGCAGGGTGTAGCATCCGACCATGACCGTCACCGAGCGGACCGTCACCCGCTCCCTCACACCGCATGACCCCCGACTCGCGCCGTGGCGAGCGTTCCTCGACGCCCACGCTCGCGTCACGCGGAGGCTCGACGAGGAACTCCGGGCGGAGCATGACCTGTCTCTCGCCGAGTACGAGGCCCTCCTCACCATCGCCCAGACCGAGGAGCGCCGCATCCGGATGCGGCAGCTCGCGGACCGGGTGATCCTGAGCAAGAGCGGCGTCACCCGTTTGATCGACCGACTCGTCCTCGACGGCCTGGTCGAGCGTCATGCCTGCCTCAGCGACGCGCGTGGCGCAGAGGCCGTCCTGACATCCGCCGGACTCGATCGGCTTCGTCGCGCGTCGCGCACCCATCTGCGCGGGATCTCCGAACACTTCCTGGACGTGGTCGACCCTGTGGAGTTGCCGACCATCGAGCGGACGATGCATGCGGTCGCCGAGCGCGCCTGCCCGGGTGGTATCGACCCGAGCGCCGCTGACTGAGGCCGCGCCGCCCGGCGGTGGCCCGGCGACGACGCGCGGCCGCCTCTACGTCGGCACCAGCGGCTTCGCCTATCCCGGCTGGAGCCCCCGCTTCTATCCGAGCGACCTCAAGGGCGACGCACTCCTCGCCTACTACGCGACACGGCTCACCGCCGTCGAGCTGAACAACACCTTCTACCAGTCACCATCGGCGTCGAAGGTCGAGGCTTGGGTGTCCGCGACGCCGCTCTCGTTCCGGTTCAGCGTCAAGGCCCAGCGCGGCGGTTCGTGGCGCGCCTTGAGCGGTGAGCCCGACCCGGGGCTGCCCTGGCTGACCGCCCCGTACCGGTGGTTCGGGGAGCGGCTCGGCACCGTCCTGGTCCGGCTGCCCGACAACATGATCCGCTCCGACGAGCGCCTCGCGGCGATGCTCGAGGCGTGGCCCCGCGATCTGCCCCTGACGGTCGAGTTCGGCCATCCGTCGTGGGCCGCCGACGATGTGACCGCGATGCTTCGCCAGGCGGGGGCTGTGTTGTGCGCGACCGAT
The DNA here is from genome assembly GCA_035688805.1 of Candidatus Limnocylindrales bacterium. Taxonomy (GTDB): domain Bacteria; phylum Chloroflexota; class Limnocylindria; order Limnocylindrales; family CSP1-4; genus SPCO01. The sequence continues at coordinate 6,426 of DASSMQ010000125.1, read as the reverse complement.
GTGCCGGACGATCCGGAACCGCCGACGCTTCTGCGGACCGGGCCATTCATGTACATCCGGCTCCGCCGCCACGACTACTCCCCGGCCGCCCTCCGGACCTGGCGCGATCGCTTCGAACCGTTCCTCGCGGCGGGCGACGATGTCTATGCCTTCTTCCGCCACGACGAGATCGGCCATGGCGCCGAGCTGGCGCTACGGTTGGTGGACGGCTCGACGATTTGAGACTGTGCGGACGAGCGCCCGCTGGTCAGCCGCTCTTCGGTCGGCGCGAGTACTCCGCCGGGCCGAAGACCACGACCAGCACGAGGCGCTCCTCGATGTCGACGAACCGATGGTCGACATCGGCCGCCACGAAGACCACGGAGCCCGGCCCGACCGAGCGACGCTCGTCGTCGACCACGACGGTCGCCTGCCCCGCCATCACCACGTAGAGCTCATCCTCGGTGTGCGGCGACTGCGGGTCGGTCGCCCCCGCGTCCAACACGTAGATCCCACCCGACAGGTCGGGCACGGACAGGAACTCGTGGTAGAGCCGGCCCGAGGTCGCCCATGCCGCCTCGAGCTCCGACAGGTCCCAGGCTTGCATGCGGTCCTCCTCGGCCGGATCCAGCATTCCGGGCTAGCATCGCCTCGATGTCCCGCCGGATCGCCGTCGTGCTGCTGGTGGCGTCACTGGCCGGCGCGTGCGGCGATGGTGCCACGTCGAGCACGGCGCCGACGCCGTCCGGACCGCTGCCGACCGACATCGCGATCGCCTCGGAAGGGGCACCGACCGCAGTGACGCCGAGCCCGACCACGCCAGCCACGCCCTCGCCGATCGACAGGGCACCACCCCGACTCACGATCGAACCGGTCGTCGATGGCCTGTCCGATCCGCTGGACGTCGCGTGGCGGCCGAACGACCCGGGCACGCTCTTCGTCGCCGAGCAGGCCGGCCGCGTCCAGATGGTCCGCGACGGGAAACTCCGTGCCGCGCCATTCCTGGACATCTCGTCGCTCGTCACCGCCGGCGGCGAACAGGGATTGCTGGGCTTGGCCTTCCTCCCTTCGGGCGAGCACGGCCGCGTCTTCGTGTACTACACCGCCAAGGACGGGTCGCAGGTCGTCGCCTCGTACGACACCAGGTCCGGCGCCCCCGACCAGGCCGATCCTGGCTCGGCCCGGATCTGGCTGACCATGCCGGACCGCTTCGGCAACCACAATGGCGGCTCGCTCGCCTTCGGCCCGGACAGCTACCTGTACATCGGCACGGGCGATGGTGGCGGCGGTGGGGACCCGCTCGATTCGGGGCGGCACCTGGACACGCTACTGGCCAAGGTCCTGCGCATCGATGTCGGGGTGACCCTGCCGTCGGGCACGGAGCCGCGCTACGTGATCCCCGCCGACAACCCATTCGTCGGTACCGCGGATGCGCGCCAGGAGATCTGGTTGACCGGCCTGCGCAACCCATGGCGGATCCGCTTCGACCGCGCCACCGGCGATCTCTGGATCGGCGATGTCGGCCAGAACGCCTGGGAGGAGATCGACGTGGCGCGGGCGGGCGTCGGCGGCCTCGACTACGGCTGGAACCTGATGGAGGGCGACCACTGCTACCGGACGCCGGGTCCGGATTGCGCGACGCCCGCGCTGACGCCGCCCGTGACCGAATACGGGCACGACCAGGGCTGCTCGGTGACCGGCGGAACGGTGTACCGCGGCACGTCCGAGCCGTCGCTCGACGGCTGGTACCTGTTCTCGGACTACTGCTCGGGTCGGTTCTGGGCGATCGACGCGGCCCTCGATCGGACGTCGGAGCCCGCGATCGTCGCCGAGACCGGTGCGTCGATCAGCGCCATCGCGGAGGACGCCTCGGGAGAGCTCTTCGCGACCGACCTGGCGGGTGGTCGCCTGCTCCGGATCGGGGTCCGGTCAGGCGCCTGACGTCGGCCGCGTGCGATACGTGACCGATACTCGGACGACGACCTCGAGCGACCCGGCCTCGACCGGGGTCGCGACATCGGCGGCCAAGGCCATCCGTTCGCCCTTGGCCAAAGCCATCGGTGGCCGGCCCGCGCCGTCCTCGACGATATCCCCGACCCCGACGATGGTCAGCCCGGCCGCTCCCGCGAGGTCATCGGCGCGGTCTCGTGCCGCGGCCATCGCGGCCAGGCGTGCCTCGCGCTCCGGAGCGCTGGCGTCGGCGACCCGGAAGGACAAGCCGTCAAGGCTCGTCGCACCCGCCTGCAACGCCCCGTCGATCACCGAGGCGACGCGAGCGATGTCACGGACCGTCACCGCGACCACGTCGGCCAGCTGGTAGCCGGTCAGGGTCGGAGCCCGGCCATCGCGGTAGTCGTACAGGGGCTGGACGCTGAGCAGTGCGGTCTGGACGTCGCGACGTGACACATCCGCAGCGTCGAGGGCCGCCAGGATCGCCGTCATCGTCGCGGCCGACGCGGCGCGCGCAGCCTCGACGGTCGGTCGGGTGGTGGAGACGCCGAGTCGCAGGTCGGCAAGATCGGGTTCGACCGGCACACGACCGATGCCGGTGACCGCGATCTGGCCGAACCGGTCGGGCGGTGCGGAGTCGTCGATCGGGGGAGCCATGCGTCCTCCTGTGGCAGGCAGCGATGGTACGGCCGCCGGCGGTCGTGCGGGCCGGTGCGTCGATGCGCCACGAACTGACCGTGCGATGGCCCTGCAACCCGCGCCCCGAGCGGCCCGGCGCAGTCGTGACGGCGCCCGGTCGACCATGACGTCATGCCCGCCACCGTCGCTTTCTGCCCTGTCATGCCCCCGACGTCGTGGCGGCGCGGTCCCACGATCCGATGAGCCATACCACGCGTGTCGTCACCCTCGATCGGTCGCGTCGGACCCGACGAGCGAGACACGGCGGCGCATCCAAGGGCAGCTCGTGGCGCTGGCCGATCCTCGGCACGGTCGCCGCCGCGGGTCTCCTGGTCGTGGGGTTCACCGGCCTCCTCGGGGCCGCGACCTTCGGCGCGATGTCGGTCGGACTGCCCGATCCGCAGCACCTGGCGGATATCGGCTTCGCGCAGCCGACCATCGTCTACGACCGATCCGGGACGGTGGAACTCGGTCGGTTCCAGGACGAGCGCCGTCGAGTGATCGCCTTCGCCGATGTCCCGACCGTGGTGCTCGACGCCACGACCGCGGCGGAGGATCGGACGTTCTGGACCAATGCCGGCGTGGACCTCCCGGCGCTGATCTCGGCGGTGGCGCAGAACGCATCCGGCACCAGCGATCGCGGGGCATCGACCATCACCCAGCAACTCGTCCGGGCGCGTCTCCTGCCCGACGACGTGGTCCGGCCCGGCGCCGACCGGTACGTGCGCAAGGTCAAGGAGATCATCCAGTCGCTCCGCCTCAGCGACGCCTATCCCGGTGAGGCCGGGAAGGAGCGGGTGATCGACGCCTACCTGAACGAGATCTTCTACGGCCACGGCGCCTACGGCATCGCGGCGGCCGCGCAGATCTACTTCGGGGTCTCGGATCTGTCCAAGCTGACGGTCGCGCAGGCTGCCCTCCTGGCCGGCCTGCCCAAGGCGCCCACATCGCTGGACCCGTACCGATCCGCCCATCGCGACAAGAAGGGTCGCCTCGTGGTGGCGCCCGATGCGCCGGCGGTCCAGCGACGCGACTGGGTGCTCGACGGCATCGGGGCCACGGGCCGGTGGACCCGGCTGTCTCCGGCCGAGCTCGCCGCCGCGCATCGCGAGCCGGTCGTCCTCGCGGGAGACAAGCCGGTCCAGATGGCGGGCGGCCAGTTCACCTGGCAGGTACGGCGCCAGTTGGCCGACATCCTCGGACCCGGCGCCGACCTGGAACGCGCCGGATATCGCATCATCACGACGTTGGACTGGCGTGCCCAGCGCATCGCCGAGAAATGGGTCGGCGCTGCGGCCATCGCGCCCGGCCTGTCGGGTCGCTCGATGAAGCGGATGCTCGACCGGGCCAGGGTCCCAGCCCGCGAGCGCGGCTGGATCGAGGCCTTACGCGGCAAGGATCTGCACGATGCGGCCCTCGTCGCCCTCGACTACCGAAGTGGCGATGTCCTGGCCTACGTCGGCAGCGCGGGCTATGCCCGCGACGACCTGCGCAGCCGCAAGTTCGAACCGAAATTCGATGCCGCTGGCGACGGGGCTCGCCAGCCGGGGTCGGCGTTCAAACCGGTGCTGTATGCCGCGGCCTTCGATTCGCGGCGGCTCACACCGGGCAGTCTGCTCCTGGACGTCACCACCGAGTTCGATCCGCGCCAGGACTGGGCGCCGCGCGACGCCGATCAACGTGAGCGTGGCCCCGTGCTGGTCCGACGCGCCCTCCAGTACTCGCTGAACATCCCAGCCATCCGGGCGCTCGGGCGGACCGGCAACGAACGCGTCGCCGACACCGCGGCGGCGATGGGCATCCGGTTCGCCGGCGGCCGTAGCGCCTTCCTCCAGGCCGGCCTGGCCGGCGCTCTGGGCACCGTCGAGACCCGCCCCCTCGACCTCGCCGGCGCCTACGGCACGATCGCCAACGGCGGCGTGAACGTCCCAGACCGGATGGTGCTCGAGATCCGTGCCCACGACGGCAGCCTCGTCTGGAAGGCGCCCGAACCGAGCGGGAAGCGGGCGATCTCGCCGCAGGCGGCCTTCCTCGTCACGGACATCCTGGCCGGCAATACCGATCCCGCCCAGAACGACATCTGGGCATCGAAGCTCCAGCTGTTCGGGCCGGGTGGCCGGCGTCATCGGCCGACGGCCGTGAAGACCGGCACGACCAACGATGCCAGGGATCTCGGCACGTACGGGTTCCTGCCGCCGACCAAGGACGGGCTCGGCCTGGTCGTCGGTGTGTGGATGGGCAATAGCGACCATTCGTATCCGCGCACGAAGACGCCGGCCACGTCGCTGACCGGGGCGGCCCCCCTGTGGCGGGCGTTCATGCGCGAGTACACGGCGCGCTGGCCGGTGACGACGTTCAAGCGACCGGCAGGCGTGGTCCAGGCGACGATCGATGCCTGGTCGGGCGGCCGACCCGGTCCGTGGACGCGTGATCGGATCAAGGAATGGTTCATCGCCGGGACCCAGCCGGGTGCCCCGAAGGCCATCGACCGGGACGGACTGCTGTATCGGGCGGCCTGTGGCGGGTGGAGGGTCGATCCCGTCCAGGCCGAGCTCGGATCGGCCTCATGGAAGGACGACGTGGCTGATTGGGTGCGCCGAGCGCATCGCGGCGTCGGGGTCGTCGGCCGGTTCGATTCGGCGACGGCGTACTTCTGGGGAGAGCGGTCGTGGGGTGGCTCGCTCATCGGCCAGTGCCGTGCACCGGCCCCGGCGCGGGACCATGGCAACGGGTCCGGCCACCATAAGGGCAAGAAGCCGAAGCCATCCCAGGTCGCTCCGACACCCGCACCGCAACCGACCGTGGCACCCACGCCGCCAGCGGCCTGATCCGCCCGCCTGGTGAGTCAGTCGAACCGCCGCGCGCGGCGTGATCGGTTGCGATGCCGCTGCAACCTTGGACGGCGCACCCGCGCGGGGTCACGCAACGCGCCGCATGCTGGACTTGCTCGATGGTGGGAGTGAGTTCGTCGTATGCCGATGCTGGGCAACCGGTCGGCCCGCATCGACGTGCCGGCACGGATCCCACGCCGGGCGCCCGCCTGGAGGGATCCCGCGAAGCGGGTGATCCTGAGGATCGGCTGCCCGCAGCGGACCCGGACGACCTCACCTTCGCGGCGGCGATGGCCGAGGCCGGTCGGATCCTCGGTTCGTCGCTCGATACCGCAGCGACCCTACGCCAGATCGCTGACCTGATCGTCCCTCGGGTCGCCGATTGGTGCGCGATCGACCTGCTCGATGCCGATGGACGGCTGTCCCCGGTGGCGATCGCCCATCGTGACCCCTCCAAGATGGCCCTCGTCGAGCGGCTGCGGAAGGTCTACCCACCCGAGCCGGATGCCCCGGTCGGCAGCTACGCGGTGATCGCCGCGGGCGAACCCATGGTCTTGGCGCGGATCGACGACGAGATGCTGCGTCGCGGGGCCAAGGACGACGAGCACTTCGCCCTCTTGCGCGAGCTCGGTCTGCGATCGTGGATGGCGGCGCCGATGACGAGCTCGGGCGGTGCGCTGGGCACGATCGCGTTCGCCGGCGCCGAATCCGGGCCTGTATTCGGGCCTCGCCATCTGGCCTTCGCGGTCGATCTGGCCTCGCGCGCCGGGGCGGCCCTTGAGAATGCCCGCGCCTTCCACGCGGCCGACCGGTTCCGACGCCTCCTCGACGCGGTCGCCGAGTCCGTGTTCGTCGTGGACCCCGGGACCTGGGTCATCGCCGACGTGAACGAAGGAGCCGCGTCGCTCCTGGGGGTGCCGCGCGACCGGGTCGTCGGCCGCGTCCTCTGGGACCTGGTCGAACCGGCCAGTGTCGCGGCGGCCGAGCG
>DASSMQ010000124.1:0-4545 GCA_035688805.1 Candidatus Limnocylindrales bacterium | reverse complement strand
GATCCTCGTGCTGCATCACTACCTGGGCCTCGACTCGCACGAGATCGGCGAGGTGCTTGACGTTCCCGCAGGGACCGCACGGTCGAGGCTCCACTACGCCCACCGGGCGATGCGCGCACTGCTCGAAGCAGACGCACGGCCGACAGCCGTTGCGGGAGGACGGTCGTCATGAACGGACGCGTCGACGCCGAGCGGGTCCTCGATGCCTTCCTGGCCCCCGAGGCCGATCAGCTCCCCGACCGCGTCATCGACGGCGCCCTCGCCGAGATCGCTCGGACCCCGCAGCGGCGCGCCATGCGCGCGCCGTGGAGGTTGCCCAACATGCTGTCAAGGATCCCTGCTTCCGGGGTCGCCGTGGTGGCCCTCGCGGTCATCGTCGGTACCGGCGGACTGATCTACCTGAACGTCAGATCATCGAGTGGCCCGGGTGGACCGGGTCCGACCGCAAGTCCCACCTCGAGTCCGGTACCGAGTGCGACGCGACTGCCGCCGACTCCGACGCAGGTCGCGCCAGGGATCAGCAGCTGGAGGACGTACAGCTCGGCCATCTACGGAGACGCATACCGCTCGATCGGCTACCCATCCGATTGGTCGATGTGGGCGCCGGCGAGTCGGAAGTGGCGGGCTGGCGATGCGTTCCCGGCCGATGATCTGCAGTACGCGGACATCTTCGCCAGCCCCGGCGAGGGTGACGCCGGCATCGCCCTGTTCGTGTGGAGCATGCCGGCGGGGAGCGGTGCGGCGATCGAAACGGTCGAGGGCCTGAAGGCCTGGGCCGATACGTTCTGCAGAGACGTCCTCGCCTCGTCGTGCGAGGGGTTCACGCAACAGGCCGTGCCATGGGCATGGGCCAGCGGGAACTACTACTCGTCCGCCATCCTCGTGAAGACGGCCGATCACCAGTACGCCTTCCTGGGGGACTGCAACAGTTGCCTGCTCGTGGGCTCCACGGATCGGGTCACCGTCGTCGTCGTCGCCCGCGAAGACAGCTTCCCGCCTGCCGCGCCGTACGGTGGGTCGGTCCAGCTGTTGAAGTCCATCCTGACGACGGTGAACGTCCGGTAGGTCCGGCTCCGGCGGATCGGAGCGGGTCGCTGACTGATCCGCAGCGTGCTGTTGGAATGCCGCGGGATATGCCGTCGCCTCGCCTTCACCGTGTCGAGATCACGGCCGTGGACAGGCGTCCGTCGATCGTCGGCGTGAGCGATCTGAGATGGGAGCATCCGGCCCTCGACCATCACGACCAGCAAGTGGTCGGGCTCGAGCGTCACCCCCGACCCCGGACACCCGTTGTCTGTGACGGTAGGGCTGAGGGTCGAGCCAGAAGGCGATCCCATACGCGGTGTCGCCAGGCAGGAAGATCGCCAGCTCACCGTTGCTGTCCTCACGCAACGACCACGTGTCGTCCATCTCCAGGGTCATCTAGCCGCCGAAGAACCAGCGCGTCTGATAGCGACCGTTCGGCATGGCGCCGCCCGCGAACCGACCGACCCCACAGTCAGGGTCGCAGGCCGCGGCCTCGGCGTCGACAAGTGGTGGGAGCGCAGGTCGCGGCTCGAGTCCTTCGGGAACGGTCACGACGTGGGGCGTCGCGTTTGCCGTGCTCAGGCTTGCCGATGCTTCCAGCGTGGCGGCGGGCGATCTCCCGTCGGCTGCTGTCGTGGCCGCAGGGGTGACGCTGCGACCGGCGACCACGAGGACCGCTCCCAGGACCCGCCCATTCGCGATAGGGCACGCATCGGCAGGCTCCCCCCCCGCCGCGGGACCGATGTTCGGGGTCACTGGTCGCCCCGCGGTGCGGGCTCCCAGACCTCGGCCGATGCCAGCGCGTCGAGGGCGAGCCCGGCCGCGCTAGCACCGCCGACGATCAGGACGCGGCCGTCGGTCAGGAGCGTTGCCGTATGCCCGGCTCGTGCTTGCCGAAGATCCGGTCCTGGCTCGAAGCCAAGGCTCGACGGATCCCAGATCTCGGTCGAACCGATGGATGACCTCCCGTCACCGGTGCGTTCGTGGCTTCCGCCGGCGACGAGGACGCGGCCATCGGCGAGCAGCGTGGCGCTGAACTCGCGGCGTGCCTCTCGATAGGCCCCAACCGCGGACAAGGTACCGGAGGTCGGGTCCCAGACATGTGCGCCCGCGCCGTCCAGGACGAGTACGCGGCCGTCCTGGAGCGTGATGGCGTACAACGACAGGTCGCCGCCAGGCGAGCCGCCCGGGCCGAAGGCGTGGGTGAAGGCCGTACTGAACGTGCCGCTGGCGGGATCCCATATCTCGGCCTCGCCGACGGGCTTGACAAAGGTGCCGCTGTCGGATCGCGTGGCGCCGCCGACGATCAGGATGCGGCCGTCGGTCAGCAGGGTTGCCGCGGCGTCGGCTCGGGCCACCGACAGGGCGCCTGTCGGCTCGACCGTACCGGCGACGGGGTCCCAGATCTCGGCGGAGACGAGCGCGCCCCCGATGAGGCCGGGCACTCCGCCGGCGATGAGGACGCGTCCATCAGCCAGCTGCGTCGCAGTGTAGGCGACCCGGCTGACCGCGAGGGTCTTCAGTGGCTTCGCGCCCGAAATCCGGTCCCAGACCTGGGCCGGGGTCGAGGCAGGCGCCGGTCCGCACACGCATCCGGTCGGGACGAGCAACGAGCGGCCGTCGGTCATCCGGAACAGGTGGGGCCCGATGTGTTGGTCACCATACGTTGCGCGCTCCATCTCACCCGACGCGACGAAGTCGCCGCCGATCGGGTCCCAGACCTCGATCGAGTCCAGCCCGTTTCCACCGTGTGTGGCGTGTGAACCTTCCCCACCCACGATCAGGACGCGACCATCGGGTAGTACGAGCGCGGAGTGCCAGGCTCGTCCCTCGACGAGCGATCCCGCTGCGACGAACCGCCCGATCGTGACCGAGGGCGTCCTTGCAGGTGAAGGCGACGGCTCGCGCGCCGAGCTCGACGTCACTGATGCGCTCGGAGACGGGGACGGCGACGTGATCGACCCCGACCCGACGATGATCGCGCCAGCCGTCAGGCCGACCAGCATTCCCGCGGCCACCAGAAGGGCGAGTGCCGTTCGACCAGGGACCCCGCGCGACCGCATGACCGGAACGGGCACCGGTGTCAGCCGCCGGGTCGAGCCAAGCGCCACGGCGCGCTGCTCGATCTCGTCCCACAGATCCGGCGTCCGCACGTGGTCGAGGCTGGCGAATCGACGTCGAAGGTCATCCATCGTGGTCACCCAGGAGCTGTCGCAGGCGGCGCCGACCGCGGCTAAGGTTGGCCCGTACGGCCAGGCTGTTGGTGCCCAGCCGGTTGGCGATCTGGCTGATCGGGAGGTCGGCGTAATAGAAGAGGATCACCGCCGCGCGTTGGCCATCGGGCAGCTGGCGAACGGCGCTCATGAGGTCGTGATCGGCGAGGACGTCCGAGTGCTCGACGACGGCGACCTTGATGGCCTCGTCGGACCGGCGGGCTTTCAACGCTCCGCGCGAGATCTTGAAGGCGGCACGCCACACCCAAGCCGCCGGGTCGCGGACCGCTTGGCCGCGCTGGAGCAGCTGCGCGTATGCCTCAGCGACCGCGTCGTTCGCGATCTCGGGATCGCTGGCGAAGGCATAGATGGCGCGCCAAAGCCGCCCGGCATCGGCCCGGTAGAGGGCTTCGATGTCGCTCTGCGCGTCGACCGATGCCACGGCGCTGTTCACTACCTGCATAGGGCGCAAATCTGACGAAAAGGTGACCCCGGGACCTCAGGGAGGGCGAAACGCGAAAGTCGCCAGGTCGACCGCGAGCCCCGAATCCAGAAGTCCCGGTGCGCGCGGGATCGCAGCATCGATGACGATCGGGCAAGTGGCTCCGGCGGTAGGATTCGAACCTACGACCAAGCGGTTAACAGCCGCCCGCTCTACCACTGAGCTACGCCGGAGCGTGGCGCGGGGCGTGCCCCGCGCGGGCCGCGTCTCGCGACCGGTCGGAAGGATACCTCAGGCGATGCCGCGTAGCGCCGACACGACGAGGTGCGTCCCGAGCGCCCCGATCGCGAAGGTCGTCACGAAGACACGCCACGTATCGCGGATGACGATGGAGCGCGGCTCCCGGCCAAGCGGTGCCCGGGCATCGGCCAACGCCTGATACCAGACCGGGTCGCCCCGCATGAACGCGTCGCGTGCGCGGGCGAGGGCGATCGACACGGCGCCCATGCGGCCCTCCGGGCTCACCGCGGGCGCGCGGCTCACGACCGATTCGAGATCGGCGAGATCGAGCCGCCCGGTGTCGAGCCAGTCGATGTACTGCGCGAGCACCGCCCGTTCGACGTCGACCGACGTGCCCCGGCTGCGGCCATCGAGGGTGGCAAGCTCGGCGCGAGCCTCGTCGAAGCGGCCGATGAACGCGAGCACCTCGGCGCGTGGCAGCGCGTCCGCTGGCTGCGAGGGATGTGCGGCAAGCCACGGTTCGAAGGTCTCGACGCTGGTCGGGACCGGGCCGCCGGTCCGGGCGACGAACCGGTCCACCTCGCGCCGACCCAGCCACGAGTACGTGCCGAAGGCGCGCAGGAT
>DASSMQ010000123.1:0-2989 GCA_035688805.1 Candidatus Limnocylindrales bacterium | reverse complement strand
GATCCGCGATGGGGCGCAGGTCCGACTCATCGAGGACCTCTGCGCCGTTCTCCATCCGTCCATCGGCTGGTCGACCGAGGTCCCGCTTCCACGTCACGGGGATCCACGGGCGTGGGACCTCGTGATGCGAGGGGCCGATTGGCGAGGTGCCGTCGAGGCCGAAACCGGGCCCCGCGATTCGCAGGCATTACTCCGCCGATTGGCGATCAAACAGCGCGACGGCGAGATGGACAGCGTCGTCCTTCTCCTCCGGCCGACCGTCCAGACTCGCCGGTTCCTTCAGGAGGCCGGCGAATCGAGCCGGTCGGCCTTCCCCATCGACGGCGCCGCGGCACTGGAACGACTCCGGCGTGGCGACCCGCCCGGCGGCAATGCCGTCATCGTCTTGCCTCGCACCCGAGGACATCGGGCGCCCAGTTAGCAGTCGGGTCTTGTTCGGCCCGCAAGGTCCTGCGCTGGACGCACGCAACAGACGCATCAACGACTCGCAGCGGTGCCCGCTTGCGCCGGGCGCAACTCGGGCGCACGGAGGCGCGCCGAGACGTCCACGAGGGCCGCTGGCTTGCCGCCTAGGTAAGGTTCAGGGCGCCGCGCCGCCACGCACTCGCGGATGCTTGCACGTCGCGCAAGCGCTTGTTCCAGACGCAAGGCGCGACGCGCGGGACAGGCCCGCGCGAGCGCTGGCAGCGAGGAGTGGGCTCCGGTCGGACCTGGGACTACTCCAGGTAGTCCTTCAACTTCCGCGATCGGGACGGGTGGCGCAGCTTGCGCAGGGCCTTCGCCTCGATCTGGCGGATGCGCTCGCGCGTCACGTTGAACTCCTTGCCGACCTCCTCGAGCGTGCGGGCGCGACCGTCCTCCAGCCCGAACCGGAGCTGCAGCACGCGCCGCTCCCGCCCGGTCAGTGAGTCGAGCACCGCCTCCACCTGCTCCTTGAGCAGCTGGTGCGAGGCGGCCTCCGCGGGCGCGAGGGCGCCCCGGTCCTCGATGAAGTCGCCGAGGTGGGAGTCCTCCTCCTCGCCGATCGGGGTCTCGAGCGAGACCGGTTCCTGCGAGACCTTGATGATCTCGCGGACCTTCTCGGGCGTGACCTGGACCTCCTGACCCTTCGACATCGCCTCGGCGATCTCTTCGACCGTCGGTTCGCGGCCGAGCTCCTGGAGGAGCCCGCGCGAGACGCGGATCAGTCGATTGATCGTCTCGACCATGTGGACGGGGATGCGGATGGTCCGGGCCTGGTCGGCGATGGCCCGGGTGATGGCCTGGCGGATCCACCACGTGGCGTACGTCGAGAACTTGAAGCCCTTCTCGTAGTCGAACTTCTCGACCGCCCGGATCAGGCCGATATTGCCTTCCTGGATCAGATCGAGGAAGGACATCCCGCGGCCGATGTACTTCTTGGCGATCGACACCACAAGGCGCAGGTTCGCCGAGGTCAGTTGCTCACGCGCATCGCGGCCGATCTCGACGATGACGCCCTTGCGGTCGCGCAGCTTCGTGTTGAGCGGGACCTCGGGGTCGAAGCCCATCTTCTTGAGGAGGTCGGCCTCGTTGCCGGCCAGGATGTAGCGCTCGAGCGCCGGGTAGGCCACGCCCTCGCGGGTCCAGTCCCAGATCGCGCGCAACCCGGTGTTGTCTCGTGAGTCGAGGTCCCCGTTGTGGACCGCGAAGAACGCCCAGTCCAGCAGCGGCAGGAAGGTCTCGGGCGACAGTGCCTCGTTGTAGGCGGCCGTCACCTTCTTGGCTTCCTTGAGCAGGTCCTTCGTGCCATCCGACTGGGCTTCCTTGGCGGCGCGGACGAGGTGGAAGTCGGGCGCGGGCACGAGCAGATCCGAGGCCGCGTCAGCCGAGATCGCCGAGCGCACGAACGCGTGGGCCTCCTCGCCGTACGGCAGCCGGTGCTGCGGCTTGGCGGTCCGGGTCTTGCGCTCGGTGTCGTGAAGGGTCCACTCGTGGAGAGAGAACAGGCCCTTCCAGGGCTCCTCGACCAGTTGTTCGCCGAGCTCGATGGCCTTGGCCAGGACGACCTCTTCCTCGGCGGTCAGCAGGGCGACCTTGCCGATCTCCTTGAGGTACATCCGGACGGGGTCGTCGATGCCGATCATGTCGGCGCTGATCGCCTCAAGGTCCTCGGGCGTCGGCTCCTCGACCTCCTTGGGGTCGAGCTTGGTCGGCCCTTCGGCGGGCAGTCGCGCGGCGGGATCGGTCGTGCCGTCCTCGGCCACGACCTCGACGTTCACGTCGGTGTCGTCACCGTCTGCGGCCACCTCCGGCCCGAGGTCGAGATCGTCGTCGTCATCGTCGTCATCGGTGGCCACGGCGACGGCGGCCCGGCCACGCGCAGGGCGCAGACCGGCGAGCTTGGCCTCCTCCAGGTCGGCCTTGGCGCGGCGCGGCCGTGACAACACGGCCTCCACGAGTTGCTTGTCGAGCGGATCGGCGGGCATCGACTCCTCCTTCGTCTGCTTCAGGCCCGCGCGGCCGTCACCGGCCGGGCGAGCAATCGGGTCTCATCTCGGCGCCGATCGAGCGATCGGCGGGCTTCGTTGATCTGGCGCCGCTCCAGGAGCAGCCGTTCGATCGAGTCGGCGTCGCCGTCCCGTTCGGCTTCGGCCTGGGCGGCCTCGTTGTAGTCGCTGCGAGCGCGCAGCTGGTCGTCCTCGAGCTCGAGGAGGAGTCGGGTGATCTCGTAGGCGAGCTGCCGGGGCTCCAGCATCCGCGGATCGGGACCCGCCTTCGCGTATAACGCCCTGGCCAGCGATGCCGTTTCCTCGTCGAGCGACGACAGCAGGCCCGCACCGTCGAACGGCGGATGGACGCCATGGTCGTCGGGTGCTCGCTGCAGGACGATCGCCCGGAACAGCTCGCGGCTCAGCGTGCTCGGCAGCTGGTCGGGTCCGAGCTCGTCGGCGACCCGGAGCTGCTGATCCGGGACCAGCAGCAGGAGTCGCAGCAGCTCGGCCTCGACCGGTGAGATGGCGCGCAGGAT
>DASSMQ010000122.1:0-16425 GCA_035688805.1 Candidatus Limnocylindrales bacterium | reverse complement strand
AGCGCCCGCGCGGAGGCCTCGGTCTGCTTCGAGGCGAGCACGAGCTTCGGTCGGGTCTGCTCCACGATCTTCGTACCGAAGTCGACCGTGTGGCGAACGTCGATCGGCACGGCTACTCCGCCGGCGTGCGCCACGGCCAGGAAGGCCAGGCCCCATTCGGGTCGGTTGACGGCCCAGATCACGGCCCGGTCGCCCGGTTCGAGTCCCGCCTCGCGCAACCCCCGAGCGACGCGCGGGACCATGTCGGTCAGATCGCGGTGGGTGAGGACCCGCGTCCGGAATGAAGGCCGGATCAGCAGGGCCGGCCGATCGCCATGGCGTTCACCGCCGGCCCGGACGAGATCGATCAACGTGTCCACGGCGTGCCCTCGGATCGTCGTTGTCTGGAAGGGTCGGGACGAACCGTCCCGATCAGCCCGGCGAGCGTCTCCCGGGCGTTCTCGCGAAGTGGCGGGAAGTGGCTGAAGACGATGGTCCTGACGTCGAGGGCGGCCAACCGTTGCACGCTCTCGCGGGCCATCACGGGATCGTCGCTGTACAAGCCACTCGCGAACGAGAGGCGCCCGAACCTGCGCTGCAGCGTGTCGCCCACGAACAGGACCCCGGATCGCTCAGCGAAGAGGCAGACGCTGCCAGGCGTGTGGCCGGGCGTGTGGATGACCTCGAGGCCACCCAGGACCGGCAGCTCATCGCCGTCGGACAGGGATCGGAAGGTCGCCAGCGGCGGGGTCATGGCCGCGAAGATGCGACCGCGGGAAGGTTGACGGACCACGTCGCCGAACCCGACAGCGAGGTTCGCCGCGTCGGCCGGATGGATCAGGACCTCGATCCCCCGGTCGGCGATCGCCCGGGCGCTCCCGGCATGGTCGGGGTGCCCATGCGTGCACACGAGCCGGCGGACCCGGGTAAGGGGGACGCCGAGGCCGTCAAGGGCACGTTCGATGGCGGGCAGGGACCCGGCGTGTCCGCAGTCGATGAGGCTGACGTCGTCGCCGTCGATGACGGCATGCGCCTTGACCCGCAGGAGCGGGATCTCGTAGAGCCCCGGGACGATGGCGCTCTTGCGCATCGTCGGAGCGTAGTCCCAGGCCGTTCCACGCCGTCGTGCGCCGCACGTCACGGCAGGTACGATGACCGACCCGATGGACGACGAGCCCGGCAATGAACGACTCGAGACCGCGCTGCGGATCCTGACCAAGGCCCGCCTGCTGTCGATGCAGGTGCCGGCCTATGCGGTCGGACGCTGGTGTGACGCGTGGGAGGCGGAGGCCGCCCGCCGCGGCCTCACCCCGAGCGCGGATTCCTGGGAGGACGGGATCCGCTGGATCGTCGAACGGGTCGCGGTGGGGGATCCGCCTCCCTGAGGGATCAGCCGACGATCGTCAGCATCCCCGTGTAGACATCGATTGTCCCGCTGCCGTCGGGCTTGGGGGTGCTTCGGAGCGATCCACCGCCGTGCAGGCCCACGTAATCGAGCGTGCCCCGACCCACGGCGAACCCCCCGACAGTGCCACCAACGGTGCGATTCGCCGCCGCGTCGACCAGGAGCTTGAAGCTTCCACTGCCGTCCGCGCAGGTCAGGGTCTCGACCCGATGGAAGGTTGCGACGCCTTTGCCCTTCGCCCCGGAACCGGCGACGAACTGGGGGTCGCTCACCGCCGTCCCCGAGGGACACAGGAGGACGCCCGTGGTGGTGAAGGTCTCGGCGCCACCGAATGAGACATCGATCCTGATGGTCGTGACCGTGCCCGCGCTCACTACAGGCGCCGTCAGCAGGGCACCGATGAGCCCGAACGTCATGGCGAAGGTGCGCGCTCGCATGGCCGTCTCCTGCTTGGGTTCGACAGCATCTGTCGCGGACACGATATCGGCGCGACGCCGAGCAGGGAATCGTTCGAGGAAGCGTTCTGTCCTAGGATGCCGCCTGTGGGTTGACCCGCTGCGTGGAGAGGTCCCGTGTTCTTCGATCCCTTGTACATCCTGATCATGGTCGCGACGTTGATCGTCTCGGGCGGAGCCCAGCTGTACATCCGCTCGACCTACGGGCGCTGGAGCCAGGTCGCGAATGCGGCCGGTCTGTCGGGTTCCCAGGTGGCGGCCTATCTGCGCGATCACGCCAGGTTCGGGAACCGGCAGGGCGACCAGGCGATCACCTCGATCCAGCTCACACCGGGAGCCCTGTCCGATCACTTCGACCCGCGCGATCGATCGCTGTCCCTGTCACCGGACGTCGCGGACCGTCCGTCCGTCGCCGCCATGGCGATCGCCGCCCACGAGGTCGGGCATGCCCAGCAACTGGCCGAGGGCAGTTCCCTGATGCAACTCCGTAGCCTGCTGGTCCCGGCCGCCATGGCAGGCCCGCAGCTGGCCTACCTGCTGATCATCGGTGGGCTCATCCTGAACATGACCGGCCTGCTCACCATCGGGGTCGCGCTGTTCGGCATCGCCGTCCTGTTCTCGCTGCTGACCCTGCCCGTCGAGATCCAGGCGAGCCAGAAGGCGCTGGCGATGCTCGAGTCGACGGGGATCGTGACGTCGGAACAGGACCGCGCCGGCGCCAAGTCGATGCTGACGGCCGCGGCGCTGACCTACCTCGCCGCAGCGGTGTCGTCCGTGCTGACCCTGCTCTACTACCTGACGCTCGCCCGACGCAGCAACTAGGCGATGACGCGCCAGCGCATCCCAGACGCGGTACTGACCGCGGCGCATGAGCGCTCCCGCGCGCGGCAGGCGCACGATTGGGCGACCGCCGACCAGCTCCGCGGTGAGATCGAGGCGGCCGGCTGGACGATCGTCGACCGAGGGACCGATTTCGCCCTCTCGCCGGCGACACCGCCCGACGTCGAGGAGTCGGGCCGGGTCCGCTACGGGGCCTCGACCAGCGTGCCCTCGAGGCTGGACGAGCCGGCGGTCGGGCTTGCGACGGTCGTGGTCGTCGCCGACGCGTTCCATGAGGACCTGGATCGGGCGATCACGGCCCTCGAGCGAACGTCACCGACGGGCACATCGATCGTGATCGTCGGCGACGGGGGGACCATCGGCGATCCGGACTGGGCCGCCGACCAGGACGTCGAGCTCATCGTCACCGCGGCGCACTTGGGGCACGGCGCGACCTTGAACGCCGGCATCCGACGAGCCACGGGACCCATCGTCATCCTGCTCGATCCCAGCGTCGAACCGACCGGCGACATCGTGACGCCGCTCGTCCGGGCGCTCGACGATCCCAGCGTGGGCGTGGCTGGCGGGTGGGGGATCACCTCGCGCGATCTGCGGACCTTCGACGCGGCTGCGGCGGGTGACGTCGACGCCATCGAGGGCTATGCCATGGCCTTCCGGCGGGAGGACTACGCAGGCCGCGGGCCGTTCGATGAGAAGTTCCGGTTCTACCGGAACCTCGATATCTGGTGGAGCCTCGTCCTGCGCGACGAGGGGGAGGGGACGGCCGCCCGTCGCGCCGTGAGCATCGACCTGCCGGCGACGCGGCACGAGCATCGCGGCTGGACCAGCCTCCCCGACGACGAACGGACCCGCCAGTCGAAGCGCAACTTCTACCGGATCATCGATCGCTTCGGCTGGCGACGCGACCTCCTGATCGAGCGCGGAACCGGCAGTTGATCGACGATCGCTCGGTCGGGTACGTCGTCTTCGTGCTCGCCGTGCTGATCGCGGCGCTCGCCTGGCCGGTCGCACGTCGCTCGCGGCCCGGTCGAAGGCGGCCGGCGCCCGACGGACGGCCGAGCATCGACGCGCTGGCGGAGGCCCTCGGCATCGGGATCATCGTCGAGTCGGTGGACGCCGGGCCACCCGCGACGATCGAAGCCTCGCTGCTGCTCGACACGCGCGTCTTCGGAGTCGTCGCCACGGGCGCGACGGAGGCCGAGGCCTACGACGAGCTCGCTCGCAAGGCGGTCGCGTGGAAGAACGAGGATGAGCGCAACGTGCGGACGTATTTCGGGGGCGTCTGACCAGCCCTCGACACCGATCGGGCTCAGCGCCGCCGACGGACGGTCGAGGTCGCCCCGTCATCGACGATCTCGAAGCCGGCACGCCCGATCTCGTCGCGAAGCGCGTCGGCGCGGGCGTAGTCGCGCGCCGCTCGCGCCGTCTCGCGTCGGCGCGCGAGCGCCAGGACCTCGGCCGGGATCGGCTCCTGAGCGCTCGCCTCTGCGTCGTCCCAGACCCGGTGCAGGTCGAGCCCGAGTACGGCGTCGGCGTCCAGCACCAGCCAACGGCGCTCGTCCGGCGCCAGGTCGGAGCGCAGGATCTCGCGGACGACCACGAGCGCTGCCGGCAGGTCGAGGTCGTCGTCGAGCGCGTCGACGAAGCGTCCGTGGAAGGCCGCGCCAGCCGGCGACAGCGGCGCGTCCGGCGCGTGCGCCCGATCCGTGAGCGGGTAGCCACCGCCGCCAGCGAACCCCGCCACGTCACGGATGGGCGCTTCGCCAACGGGTCGGTCGCCGGCCGCGCCAGCCACCAGGACGGGCGGCGCGACCCACGGACCGTGCGCGGGCGGCGGTCCGAGAGCCGCGAGTCGGGACCGCAACGACGCCAGCGCCGAAGCGGCCGCGCCGATCGAGGCGTCCGAGTAGTTCAGCTTGTGGGCGTAGCGCGAGGTCAGCACGAGATATCGGAAGGCGAGCGGATCGATGCCCTCATCCACCAGCTCGGTGACGCGCTGGAAGTTGCCTGCCGACTTGGCCATCTTCCGGCCCGCCATCAGCAGGTGCTCCCCGTGCACCCAGATGGACGCCGGCGATCCGCCCACGAGCGGTGCGCTCTGGGCGATCTCGTCCTCGTGGTGCGGGAAGATGTTGTCGATGCCACCGGTGTGGAGGTCGAACCGGTCGCCGAGGTAGCGGCGGGCCATCGCCGAGCACTCCAGGTGCCAGCCGGGGTAGCCCTCGCCCCAGCGTTCGGTCGGCCACTTGAGCGCTCGTCTGGGACCTGCGGCTTTCCACAGGGCGAAGTCGGCCGGGTCACGCTTGTCCGCCTCGACCTCACCTCGATGACCGGCACGCAGCTCATCGAGTGAGTTCCCGGACAAGCGGCCGTAGCCCGGGAACGACGCGACCGCGTAATAGACGTTGCCAACCTCGGACCGATACGCGAGCCCGACATCCTCCAGCGATTCCGCCAGGCGGATCATCTCGGGGATGTGCTCGGTAGCGCGCGGGTACACGTGCGCTGGCAGGATGTTGACCAGCGCCTCGTCGGCATGGAAGGCAGCTTCGTAGGCGTCGGCGATCTCGGCGGTCGACTTGTGCTCGAGCCCGGCTTGGACCAGCATCCGGTCCTCACCGCGATCGAAGTCGTCCTCGCGCAGATGCCCCACGTCGGTGATGTTCTTGACGTGGCGGACCTCGAGACCGTGGTACAGCAGCGCCCGACGGATCAGGTCGGCGAGCAGGTTCGAACGCAGGTTCCCGACATGAGCGAACCGGTACACCGTCGGGCCGCAGGTGTACATGCCGATCCGCCCGGGCTCGAGCGGGACGACAGGCTCGACGGCGCGACTGAGGGTGTTCCGGATCCGCAATGACACGACGTCGATGGTAGTCGGGCGACTGGCCCTAACGATCCGGGCCGACCCTCGTTATCGCATCAGAGGCCTCGCGGTTCTCCATCGTTCCCCCGGCGGTGTCGACTCGCGAGGCCTCATCTCCTGCCGCCGACCGGCCGTTCGGGGGACCGCCCGTATACTCCGGCGGATGTCCCGCCGGACCCTGTCGCTGCTGACCACCGTCCTGCTGGTCACCCCGTTGGTCGTCGCGGCGTGCGGTGCCACCGGCGCCACGAGCACCCGGGACAGCGCCCGGATCGCCATGGCCGCGCCGGCGACGCTCGATCCTGCCGCCGCCGGCGACGCGGCGACCTCCGCCGTCATCAGCCAACTGTTCGAGACCCTGACCACATTCGATGACTCGCTGACGCTGCGGCCGGCCCTCGCCGAGTCCTGGCGATCGGAGCAGGACGGGCGGCGCATCGTCTTCCACCTTCGGGACGGGCTGACGTTCAGCGACGGCACCCCGTTGCGAGCCACCGACGTCGTCCGCAGTTGGCGGCGGGTCATCGACCCGACCTCTCCATCGCCGCTGGCGACGCTCCTGCTGGACGTCCGAGGCGCCACGGCGTATCTCGCCGGACGTGGATCCGCAGCGAACCTCGGCCTCACTGCCGATGACGCGGGTGGGGATGTGATCGTCGACCTGGAGCGACCGGCGTCCGACTTCCCGCGGATCGTCGCCGGTCCGACGTTCGGGATCGTGCCGCCAGATGTCGGTGGTGACGCGCTGCGCGCGGGCAACGGTTTCGTGGCAAGCGGTGGCTACCGCGCGGTCTCCGAGAGGGCCACCGAGATGGTCCTGCAAGCCAACGTCCGGTATTGGGCCGGACCCCCCGCGATCACGACGGTCACTCTGACGACGGACCTGGCCGGAGCGAGCCCGGTCGACGTCTTCGAGCGCGGCGACGTGGACTACGTCGACATCTCCGAATACGACGCCCGCTGGATCGGGTACGACCGCACGCTCGGCCCGCAGCTGCGAGCGACGCCGTCGCTGTCGACCTTCTACTTCGGCTTCGACACGCGAACGCCACCGTTCGACGACGTGCGCGTGCGGCAGGCGTTCGGGGCCGCCGTGGACTGGCGGCGGATCGCCACCCTCGACGCCCTCGACGCCGGGTCCGTGGCCAATTCCATGGTCCCACCCGGCATCCCCGGCCGCAGCGATCGGGATGTCCTGCCGGCGCACGACCCGGCGCTCGGTCGCCGACTCCTGGCCGAAGCCGGCTATGCGGGCGGCGCGGGATTCCCGGACGTGGCCCTGGTCACGAGTGGCAGTCCGTACGACCGCGCCGTGGTCGCGGAGGTCCGTCGCGAGCTCGGCATCACCCTGCGATCCGAGACGATGGACTCCGACGCCTACTTCGCCCGTCTCGATCACGACCCGCCGGCCATCTTCGGATTGGCCTGGATCGCCGACTATCCCGGGCGCAACGACTTCCTCGGCGTGCTCCTGGGGTCCGATGCGACGAACGACTACGGGCGCTGGCGATCACCGGCGTTCGATGCCGCGATCGCCGATGCCGGTGCGGCGACGAGCGACGCGGCGGCGGCGGCCGCCTACGACGCCGCCGAGGACGTCGTCCGGTCCGAGGTCCCCGTCATCCCGATGAGCTACGGCACGGGTTGGGCCTTGTCGCGCGACGGACTGCTCGGTGCCGGCCAGAACGGGCTCGGCTCCCTGCGGCTGGCGGGCCTGGCATGGGACCGCTGATGGTGCTCACCGGGCAGGATCCCCGGCAGCTCGAGGCTTCCGGCCGGATCGTCCCGCCGGCTCGCCTGGCCCGTCCGGCCCGCCTCGCCCGGATCGGGGTCAGCGTCACGATCGCCCTACTGGGTCTGGCCGGCGCGGTGGCACCCGTTCTGGCTGCGGCGCCGACGTTCGGCACGCCGCGCCTCGAAGGCTCGTTCGGCGAGTCGATCACCGCCACGCAGCCGATCACCGTCGATGCGCCACCGGACCGGATCGAGGTCCTCATCGCGACGGCGGACGATCCCGCTCCACTCGTTCGGGAGGTCGATCGCGGGGCTTCCGGGTCGACGACGCTCACCTACGTCCTCGATCCCGCCGACGGCCACATCGCGCCGAACACGCCGATCAGCGTGCGCTGGCGGATCACGCAGGGCCGGACCACGACGCTCGGGCCCGCGGCGAAGCTGGTGCTGGTCGACCGGCGCTTCCGATGGCGCGTCGCGACGGGGGACCTCGTTCGCGTCCACTGGTATGAGGGCGACGAGGCATTCGGACAGCGCGCGCTCCGGATCGGCGACCAGGCCGTGCGCGACACGGCCAAGCTGCTTGGGGTGACGGAGAAGGACCCGATCGACTTCTTCATCTACGCGGACCAGGGCGCCTTCTACGATGCACTCGGCCCCGGCACGCGCGAGAACGTCGGCGGCCAGGCGAACACCGACATCCGGACCCTGTTCGCGTTGATCCCGCCGTCGGCCATCGACGACGCCTGGGTCGAGAACGTCGTGCCTCACGAACTCGTCCACCTGGTGTTCGGCACGGCCGTCGAGAATCCCTACCACTTCCCGCCGCGCTGGCTCAACGAAGGCCTGGCGGTGTACCTGAGCGTTGGCAACGGACCCGATGACCGCAGCGCGGTCGAACGGGCTGCCCGCGACGGCGATCTCATCCCCCTCGACGGCCTCGTCGGCCAGTTCCCGACCTCGGCCAGCGGGTTCGGTCTCGGGTACTCGGAGAGCGTCGGTGCCGTCGATTTCCTGATCAAGACGCACGGTCAGGACGCGATGGTCAAGCTCATCCGCTCGTACCGTGACGGCCGCACCGACGACGAGGCCTTCTCGGCCGCCATCGGCCAGACGACCGCCGAGTTCAACGACGCGTGGCTGGCAAGCCTCGGGGCCAGCCCACCGACCCGGCGCGGTCCACAGCCGGCGCCGCCCGGCCCCCAGCCGAAGGCGTGGGGCGGCACCGGCCCGGTCGCTCCTTCTGCGGGTCCCAGTGGGGCACCTTCGAACGCGGCCGACCAGACGCCCCGGCGGCTGATCATCGCTGCCGTCGGCGGCATCGTCTTCGTGGCGGTCCTCGCCCTGGTCGTCGAGCGCTACCGACGCGAGCGACGGGCGCCAGGGGGCGTCGGGCGGTGACCGGTCTCAGCCGGATCCGGGCGATCCCGAGCTGGCAGATCACCCTTGGCGCCGCGTTGCTCGGGCTCGGCTTCCTCATCGCGGCCCAGCTGGCCGCCCAGGGCCCGCGCGTCAGCTACACCACCCAGGAACGCTCGCCGCTCATCGAGACCGCCACCCAGTTGCAGGCGCGACAGGACGAGCTCAAGGCGCGGATCCTCGAGCTGCGCTCGACCATCACGGCGACCGAGAAGGCCGGTGAAGGGTCGCTGGCGCTCGTCGGCGAGCTCAACGACCAGCTGCAGCAGGCGCGCATCGCGGCAGGGCTCATCCCGTTGACCGGGACCGGCATCGTGCTCCAACTCGAGGATTCGCAGGAACCCCAGGCGCCCGACACGAACGAGCAGGACTACCTGGTCGGAGCCGACGATCTACGCACGATCGTCAGCCAGCTGTGGACGGCGGGCGCGGAGGCCATCTCCATCAATGGCGAGCGGATCACGCCGACGACGGCGATCATCGACGTGGGCCCCTCGATCCTGGTCAACGCCGCGTACCTGGCTGGGCCGTACCAGGTCACGGCGCTCGGCCCGGAGGACCTGTATCCGCGGCTCGGGGCACTCCCGGGCTTCGTCGATCTCATCCGGACCCGAGCGGAAGGGTTCGGCATCAAGGTCTCCATCGCCGAGCCCGACGCGGTCGACATCCCGGCGTTCGCCGGGACCGTGACCCTGCGCTACGCCCGACCCGAGCCCTCAGCAGCCTCGATCTACGGGGGGTCCTGACGTGCGTCGCGGGCGGAACCAGGTGACGATCGCGGCGGTGACGTTCCTGCTCGGCATCCTCGTGGTGACCCAGCTGCGGACGCAGTCGAGCGGAACACCCTTCGCCGGCCTGTCTTCCCAGGACCTGACGGTCCTCGTGGCCAACCTCGACGACCGGAACGACCAGCTCCGCCTGGAGACCGCCAACCTCGAGCGAGAGCTCTCGACCATCCAGCAGAACACCCAGCGCGGCGACGCATCGGTCGACGAGCTCCGCGCCGACCTTCGCCGGGTCCGGCTCTACGCCGGGATCGATCCGGCGACCGGACCGGGCGTGTCGATCACCGTCCACGGACCGATCGATGGTGGCGGACTCGACGACCTGGTCAACGAGTTGCGCAACGCCGGTGCGGAGGCGATGGCCCTCGACGGCGTGCGCCTGGTGCCAGGGATCGTGGCCCTGGGCCCACCCGGGGCGGTCAGCCTCCACGGACGGACGCTGGCCGATCCGTTCACCATCGATGCCATCGGCGCACCCGACAAGCTGACCGGATCGCTGACCCGATCCGGCGGGATCATCGCCCAGCTGTCGGCGACCCAACCCGAGGTCTCGGTCGATGTCACGCCGCTCGATCGGATCGGGGTGCCGGCCACGGATCGGCAGCTCGTGCCGGCTCATGGCCGCCCACGCCTCTGATACCCTGCCCGCCGTGCCGGCCCGACCCGTCCTCGATCTGCTGCTCGGCGATGTCCTCCGCTTGCGCCGAAGTCACCCGTGCGGCGGCGACAGGTGGCTCGTCGACCGCCTCGGTGCCGACATCGGGCTGCGTTGTCAGACCTGCGGGCGACATGTGCTGATGGAGCGGCCGACCCTCGAACGACGGTTCGCCGGATATGTCGACCGTGGCGATCCCGCGGTCACGGCCGCCGTCGAGGCCAGCCCACCGATCCGGACCCGGACCTCGCCCGACCAGGCGTCGTGACCGACTCCGGGGTGCCGTACGAGCCCGCCGCGCTCGAGGCGGAGGGTGACGAGGAGCTATCGGAGGGAGCGCTCGCGGCGTTCCGTAACCCGCCCTTCCTGCGTCTGTGGCTGTCACAGGCCGCGACCCAGATCGGCGGCAACATGGTGCTGTTCGGCCTGACGGTCATCGTCTCCGAAAGCCAGCCGAACACCGCCAACAGCCTGCTCATCCTGTCGTTCCTGGTCCCGGCGGTGCTCTTCTCCGCCGTCGCCGGGGTCTACGTCGATCGGGTCGATCGGCGGCTGGTCCTCATCGCCACCAATGTGCTGCGGGGCGCGGCCGTGATCGCGCTGCTGCTGGTCGGCGACCAGTTCCTGCTGCTCCTGCTGCTCAACATCTTCATCTCGACGGTGACCGTCTTCTTCGCCCCGGCCGAGGCGGCGATGATCCCCGAAGTCGTCCCACGATCCCAGTTGCTGTCCGCGAACGGCGTGTTCACGCTGACCCTGAACGCGGCGTTCGCGCTCGGGTTCGCGCTGCTCGGACCCCTGGTCATCAACATCGCCGGACCGCAGGCGGTCATCGTCACGGTGGCCGGCCTGTATTTCCTGGCCGCGGTCTTCTGCTGGACCCTGCCCAAGTCGCCGCCGCCGATCTCCGGAGACGGGGACGCGGTGGGGGAGACCCAGCGTGCGATGGAAACGACCATCGCCCAGCTGCGCGAGGGCCTCGGCTTCATCCGCGGCCATCGGTCGATCGGATGGTCGCTGCTGTACCTCGGCATCACGGCCTCGCTGGTCGGCGTCCTTGGCGTGCTCGGGCCCGACTTCGCGCAGCAGGCGCTCGGGCTCCGCCCGAAGGACACCGCGATCATCATCCTGCCGCTGGGCGGTGGGATCGTCATGGGCATCCTGTTGCTGAACTCGTATGGCAAGTTCCTGCCGCGTCGGCGCGTGATCGAAGGTGGTCTCATCGTCCTTGGCGTGATGCTGGCGTTGTTGTCGGTCGCCGGGCCGCTCAGCCAGCTGCTCCAGAACGCCGATCGAGCGAACCCGCTGGTCGACCTGTCGGCGCTCACGTCGCTGCTGGCGATCGTCGTGTTCATCGCGTTCATGGCCGGCATCGCTTACGCCGCGGTCGCCATCCCATCCCAGACCCAGCTCCAGGAGGACCTGCCGGAGGACGTTCGGGGTCGTGTCTTCGGCATCCTCAACATGCTGGTGTCGGTATCGAGCTTCCTGCCGATCATCATCGTCGGGCCCATCTCCGACCTGATCGGGACGGCCACCGTGATGCTGGTCGTCGCCATCGGGGTGCTCCTCGCCGGGGTCGCGAGCGTGTTCCTGCGTGACCCGAACCTGGGCGTCGCCGGAGCGAGCGCCGATCCGCGCGCGGAGGATCCGATCGCCGCTGCGCTCGGCGCCGACCGGCCGACCTGGCGCACCGACGGGACGGCGCCGTCCAGCCGGCTCCGGCAGCGTCCTCTCGACGAACGGGTCAGTGCCCCAGGTCCGTCCGATCCGGCCGACCGCGCCTGATCCCGCGATGTCGACGCCACGGGTCGCGGTCATCTTCACGGGCGGGACCATCAGCATGGGCTACGACCCGGTCGCGGGCGGTAACGTCCCGTCGCTCGACGGGGCGGCGATCATCGAGCGGACGCCCGGACTGGATCGCCTCGCGGAGGTCATCCCGATCGACCGCGGGCTCACGCCGGCGAGCCACTTCACCTTCGGCGACCTGCTCGATATCGGTGGGCGCATCGCCGCCCGACTGGAGGATCCGACCGTCGATGGGGTCGTCGTCGTGCAGGGCACCGATACCATCGAAGAGACGGCGTTCGCCTGGGACCTGGTCCTGCGCTCGGCCAAGCCCGTCGTCGTGACCGGGGCGATGCGGGCGTCGCACGAGGAGGGCTACGACGGGCCCGCCAATCTCCTCGGGGCGGTCGCCCTGGCGGCGTCGGGCGATCTGGTCGACACGGGGGTAGTGGTCAGCCTCGCTGGAACCGTCGAAGCGGCCGACGATGTCACCAAGACCCACACGAGCGCGTTCACGACCTTCCGATCACCGAACGGAGGGACCCTGGGCTCGGTGGGGGCGGACGGGGCGGTGCGAATGGGTCGAACCCGTGGCCCACGGCGTTCCATCCGGCCGGCGCCGCCGCGGGGCGCCCGGGTCGAGCTGATCCAGGCGGGGATCGAGTCGGACGGCACCCTGCTCACAGCCGCGGTCGAGACCGGCGCGGAAGGGATCGTGGTCGCGGCGACCGGCGCCGGGAACACCTCACCGAGCCTCCTCGAGGCGGCCGAACGGGCGATGGGCCGCGGCATCCCCGTCGCGCTCGCGTCCCGGTGCCCCGCGGGGCCGGTCAGCATCGCCTACGCGTTCCCGGGGGGCGGCGCCACCTGGGTCCGGGCCGGCGCGATCCGGGTCGGGACGCTGTGCGCGATCAAGGCTCGGGTGGCGCTGGCGCTCGGTATCGGCGGCGGCCTCGGGCACGACGCGCTCGCGGAGCTGCTGGCCGACCCGCTAGGCTGAGCGGCGATGCCCCTCGACATGCTCCTGACCGGCCGCATCGCCACGCTGGCCGGTGAGGCGGGGTTCGGCTGGGTCGAGGCGGTGGGGATCCGGGCTGGCCGGATCGCATTCGCCGGCTCGGAGGTCGACCTCGAGACGCGTGCTGACCCGTTCACCGAGCGGATCCGGCTGGACCCCGATCAGGTGGCGGTCCCCGGCCTGACCGACGCGCACCTTCACCTCGTCCAGGCGGCGATGGCTTCCCGCCAGGTCGACCTGGAAGGGGCGGCGACGCTCGCTGACGGCCTTGCCTTGCTCAAGGCGGCTCACGACCGGCTGCCGCCTGACGCATGGCTCGAGGGCCACGGCTGGGACCCCGACCGCTGGGGCCGCTGGCCCACGGCCGACGACCTCGAGACGGTCGCGCCGGGTCGTCGTGCGGCGATCTGGGCCCACGACCATCACGCGCTGTGGGCCAGTCATGCGGCGATGCGGTCGGTCGGGTTGCCGACTGACGATCCGACTGGCGGCGTGATCCGGCGCGCCGACGACCGAACGCCGGAGGGCGTACTCCACGAGACGGCCACCCGGCTGATCACCGTCCACGTGCCCCCGATGACGTCGGATGATCTGGACCGGGCCCTGGTCGAGGTCGCCCGCGAGCTGGTCTCGCTCGGGGTCGTGGCCTGCCACGATCCGGGCGGTGTCGCCCCGGATCCCGACCTGACCTATTCGTACCCGGCCTACGCCCGACTCGCCGACGCCGGCCGGCTACCGGTCCGCGTCCATGCCTGCCTGCGCGACGACGCCGTGGCGACGGCGATCGAGCGGGGGGTCCGGAGCGGCGCACGCGTCGGAGCCGATCCCGAAGGCCGGGCGATCGTCGGCTGGCAGAAGTGCTTCGCGGATGGCTCCCTCGGCTCCCGGACCGCCGCCCTGCTTCGGGACATCGAGCCCGAGCCGGGCCGACCGCTGCCCCCCGATCTTCGCCGCGGCGTGTGGATGACCGACGTCGACGAGTTGCGCGAGCGGGTGCGACGGGCGGCGGATGGGGGCATCGCCTCGACGATCCACGCCATCGGCGACGCGGCCGTTCGCGGTGTGCTCGACGTGCTGACCCCGTTCGCGGCGACGGCCCCGTTGATGCCCCGGGTGGAGCACGTCCAGATGCTCCACCCCGACGATCGGCTCCGGTTCGTCGCGGCCGGCATCGCCGCGAGCGTCCAGCCCGTCCATCTGGGCTCGGACGCCCTCCAGGCCTGGAAGCTGTGGGGCGATCGCGCCGAGGCGGAGGCCTACACCTGGAAGTCGATCGCCGACACCGGGGCCGTCATGCCCTTCGGTACGGATGCGCCCGTCGAGTCGTACGACCCGTGGCCGGGTCTCGCGCTGGCGGTCCGGCGCGATGATCCCCGTTGGCCGACGGGGACTCCGACCTATGCCCCAGAGCAGTCGCTGACCCTGGACCGCGCGCTTCGGGCGAACTGCATCGACGCGGCCGTGTCGGCGCGCGAGCCGGATCGCGGCCGGCTGACGGTCGGGCAGCGCGCCGACATCGTGGTCATCCCGGCCGCGTCGATCGACGAACCCGTCATGCCCGGCGGGCCGTTGTCGACGACCCGGCCGCAGCTCGTCCTGATGGACGGGAAGGTCGTCGTCGAGGTCTAGTCTGCCGGTGGGCTGGTCCCGTCGACCTTGGCCAGCGCGTCCGCGAACAGCCCGTTGAAGATCCGCGACGTCGACGGGAAGGCATGGATCGTCTGCGCGAGGACGTCGACCGTGACGTGGGCCTGGATCGCCAGCACGCATTCGTGGATGGCCGCCGATGCGTCCGGACAGGCCACCGCGGCGCCGACGAGCTCGCGCGACCCTCGGTCGACGACGATCGTGACATGCCCGAGCTTGGCTTCGACCGCGTAGCCTCGAGAGCTCTTGCCGAACTCGGCGACCAGCTCGAACGCATCGAGGCCCGCCTCCCTCGCTGCGTCCGCGGTCATCCCGACGAACGCCGCTTCCGGGTCCGAGTAGGTCGCCCTCGGCAGGGCGCGGTAGTCCGGCGTGACCGACTCCCCGAGGGCCATCCGCGCGGCGAGCTCGCCTTGATAGTGGGCCTGGTGGGTATGGAGCTCCGGTCCTGCCGCGTCGCCGACCGCGTACAACCCATCGGCGATGCGCAACCGCCCATCGCGGGGATACGGCGGGGTGCGACCGCTCGTATCGAGGCCGTAGTGCTCGAGCCCCAGGTCGTCGAGGGGCACTTCCCGGCCGATCGCCGCCAGGACGGCGTGGCCCTCAGCGGTGGAGTCGTCGTCGAGGTCGATCACGTGCGCCCCGTCGCGGCCGGCGCCGGCATGGGCGGCCACCGCCCGAACGCCGGTGCGGACCATGACGCCGTCCGCCTCGAGGGTCGCCCGGACGACCTCGGAATTGCGCGGATGGTCCGTCGGTGCGAGTCGTGGGCCCGACTGGACGATGGCCACCGGGACCCCGAAGCGGGCATAGACCTGGGCGAGCTCGCAGCCCGTCGGGCCGCCACCGAGGATCAGCAGGCTCTTGGGAAGGGTCCGGGCGAGGGTCGCCTGCTCGTTGGTCCAGACATCCACGCCTTCGATCCCCGGGATCGCGATCCGGCGCGAGTGCGACCCGACGGCGACGATGACGGTCTCGCCGGCGATGTCGTGGCGGGTCCCGTCATGGCTCACCTGCACCCGGCCCCGTCCGGTGATGCGAGCCTCGCCGCGGTAGACGACCGCTCCGGCGGTCTCGAGGGCGCGAACGTGGCTCGTGTCGTCGGGCTCGGATGCGTCGGCCGAACGGTTGATCATGAAGTCGCGGTGGGCCGAGGCGCGCGGCCAGCTGTAGGCGCGCTGGTTGGCGTGATGTTCGCCGGCGCTGTGGAGCAGGGCTTTGGACGGCAGGCAGCCGATGTGCGGGCAGCTGCCGCCGAACCAGCGACGGTCGATCACGGCGACTGCGGCCCCGAGCGAGCGCGCCTTGTGGGTCGCGGCCTCGCCACCTGGGCCGGCCCCGATGACGACGAGGTCGAAGGTCGTGTCCATCCGCCTTAGTGTGGCCCGTCGGGATGTCGGTCGCGCTGCCGACGCGCCTCGTAGAGGAGGACCGCGGCGGAGACCGACACGTTCAGGCTGTCGGCGACGCCGTGCATCGGCAGACGCACCCGCTCGATCCCGGGCGCCTCCCAGGCGTCGGTCAGGCCATCCGCCTCGCTCCCGACCGCGAGCGCGACGGGCCCGGTGAGGTCGGCGTCCGTGTAGAGCGCGTCGGCATCGACCCAGGCAGCGACGATGCGGATCTCTCGATCGCCCAGCCATCCGATGACGTCCGAGGTCGGGGCAGCGGCCAACGGCATCGCGAAGATCGTCCCGGCGCTCGCCCGGATCGTATTGGGATTGGCGAGGTCGGTGACGGCCGAAGCCGCGATGAGCGCGTCTGCCCCCGCGCCGTCGGCACTGCGCAGCACCGCCCCGAGATTGCCCGGCTTCTCGACGCCCTCGAC
>DASSMQ010000121.1:0-9351 GCA_035688805.1 Candidatus Limnocylindrales bacterium | reverse complement strand
GCACTGCGCAGAGGGCGGGAGACTTACGAAACAGCTGCTCTACCGCTGAGCTATGTCGGCAGGCGGTCGAGATTAGGAGATGAGGTTCAGACAGCTGCTCCGCCGGCCACTCGCGGGTTCCGCTTCGGCTGTGTCGCCTCGCGCCGTTACAGCAGATTAGTCGTCCGACGTCGCCGTCGAGGTGGCCCGACAGGCTCGCGTGCCCGCGGCGTCCGTGCATCGGAAATGGGATCAGACGCCGGCGCACGCCGGCGTCTGATCGAACAGCAGCTCGAAACGGGCGCCCGCTGCCGTCGGACCGTTCCCCGCCCTCGACGAGCTCGCGGATCAGGCCCGCGTCGTGAACCAGATGGTTGGCGCCGAGGTCACGCCTGCGTCGTGCATCGCCGACTTGAGCTCCGGGCTGCCGGCGAAGGCGTTGGCGGCATCCAACGTGGCGAAGTCATGCGTGACCGTGATGTCATTCGGGTTGTCGGCGGCTTGGTAGACCGCCTTGTCGGTCACGCCCATCGTCTTCTGGGTGGGGGCGAAGTCATCGAAGATGCGGCGCCAGGCGGCGTAGTCGGCGACCGTGTGTCGAACGAACAGCGTTGCCATTGGATCTCTCCTGGATCATCCCAACCGCAGCGAGGACCTCTCGCCATGTGATCGAGCGATCCGACAATATCTGCAATGACAGCCTCTGTCAATGCAGTATTTGCAAAGGAATGAACATGGGGCTACGCTGTGCCCATGCAGATGGATGACGAGTCGTCGGCGGATGACGAGGCCTGGTTCCACTCCTGGCGCGGTGTTCTGTTCACAAGCGCCCGGGTCCTCAGGATGGCCGACAGCGACATGGTGCAGCACGATGGCTTCCCGCTGACGTGGTTCGATGTGCTCTCGCGGCTGGCCGACGCGGGCCCCGCTGGCCTCCGCATGCAGGAGCTGGAGGAGGTCGCGCTCTTCACCCGGAGTGGGCTGACCCGGCTGGTGGACCGCATCGAGGCCGCCGGCCTGGTCCGGCGCGAGCCGGTACCCGGCGACCGGCGCGGCGTCCGCGTGGTCCTCACCGCCGCTGGCCGGCAACGCTATGTCGCGGCGATCGCCCGACACCGCGAGCTCATCGAGCGTGAGTTCGGGCGGCGGCTCACGCCCGCCCAGCACCAGTCGATCGCCGAGGCGCTCTGGCCGTGGTGGCATGAGGCAGACCCAGCGGACTAAGTCGACACAGCGAAGGTTCTTTCGCGCGAGCATCAACATGCACCCGCGGCGGGCTGACGCATCCGAGCGAGGGGGTGCCTGCGCGCCGAAACGAACGCCTGTCAACTGGACGCCGTAGGCCCGGATCTCGGCCCTGAGGTCACCCGGAGGTCGTCCGAGGCCACGCTAGCGGCGCGGCGCGGCAAGTCAGTCGGTCGCTCGGCCGTCCGAAACGATCCTCAACATGCGATCGAACCTATCTGACTCGAGCATGGTGCGCGCGGGCTCCCAGAAGGCCGCGACGATCCGAGCGAAGTCGATCTCGCGCGACGAGGTTCGATGCAGGATCGATGCCCAGATGGCCCAGCCAACGCCCGCGATCGTGGCGTGCAGGGACATCCGCGCCATCAGTACCGGGTCGGCCGCGCCGAAGTATGCCTCGCACATTCTCGCTGGCCAGTCCGCGTCGAGTCCCGCTTGGGTGGCGGCATCGACGAGGTCGTAGCACGGGTCGTTGTTGCCACTGAACTCGAGGTCGATGAGCCAGACTCGGTGACCGTCATCGATCAGATTGTCTGCGCTCAGGTCGTTGTGGCTCGGCACCAGGTCCACCGAACGGGCCTTGAGTGCACGCGCCGCGAGTCTGACTCGGTCCATCCGATCTCGGAGGCCTTCCGGCGTAGCGATCGCTCGCTCATCGCAGACGCGCAGCCATCCATCGGCGATCTTCAACATGTCGAAATCGGTTCTGAAACGCGAACCGCCGTGCAGCCTTTTCAGCGCGGCGGCGATCCGCGGGATCCGGTCCGGGTCGCCGATCGTGTCGTCCGTCAGTGTTTCACCGTGGACGAAGTCGAGGATCATGACTCCGTCATCGTCCAGGTACTCCAGCACCCGCGGCGATGCCCCGCTCATCGCGGCGGCAACCGTGTTACGTCGCTCATCCGCACGACTGAGGACCCGCAGCTCGTCTGAGGGACCCGGGATCCGCACGACGTAACGGTTCTCCCCGGCCTGGACCAGGAAAGCACTGTTGATATGCCCGCCAGACAGCGCGGAGACCGTCACATCACGGTGGCGAAACGTACGCGCGCGCTCGATGACCGAGTCGATCGTCGTCCCATCCGCCACGGCGGCAGCTCCCTCATCTTCATCGGCGCACGCGCATTCGCAGCGACCCACGAGCGATGAGAGGATAGGTGAGCAACGTGTCCGTCGGACCGGAGGACGTGTCCGGAGTCGAAGTCGTGTCAGGGAGCGACACAGCGGACGGCTGCCGACCGGGTAGAGGCCATCGCGGCCATCATCGACCGATCACTGTCTGACCGGCGCCAGGCACCAACAGCCGGAGTACGATGCGGTGCGAATGACGGTCGAACCAGCGACGCGGAGCTGCCCGCGGTGCGACGCCAGCGTCGCCGCGGATGCGAAGTTCTGCGCCAACTGCGGTCAGGCCCTGGCGGACCCGGCTGCTCCCAACACGCCGGCTGCCGACGTCGCCGCGGGACACGCCCGCCTGATCGCCGCCGCGCCCACGCCACTCATCACCAAGATGCGGGCCGCTCGCCTGACAGGCGAGCGAAAGCCGGTGACGGCGCTGTTCGTCGACGTCGTCGGTTCGACCAGGCTCGCGGAGCAGATCGATCCTGAGGATTGGACGGCGCTCATCAACGAGGCCTTCGATCTCATGTCCCGCGCCGTCTTCCGCTATGAAGGCACGATCGCCCAGCTCCAGGGCGATGCGATGCTGGCGTTCTTCGGCGCACCCGTCGCGCACGAAGACGATCCAGAGCGCGCGATCCTCGCCGCGCTCGACATGCTCGATGCGACGGACGAGTTCGCCCGCCAGCTGAAGGCGTCGCAGGGCATCGACTTCCAGATCCGGGCTGGAATCAACAGCGGCCCGGTCATGGTCGGCAACGTCGGCTCGGACCTGCGCTACGAGTACACCGCCCTCGGCGATGCGGTGAACGTGGCCGCGCGGATGCAGACCGCTGCGCAGCCAGGAACGATCGTGATCACCGAGATGACGCGCCGCCTCACCGGCGACACGTTCGACCTCGACGACCTCGGTGAGATCGCGGTCAAGGGCAAGACCAAACCGATCCACGCTTTCCGGGTCATCGGGCGGAGGTCAGTGCCCAGTCGCCGGCGCGGGCTCGAGTCTGTCGGCCTGGACAGCCCGATGGTTGGGCGCGCCGAGCAGCTGCAGCGGTTGACCTCATTGCTCGACATCATCGCCGCAGGTCGGGGGCGTGCCGCGTTCATCGTCGGCGAACCAGGCATCGGCAAGAGTCGCCTTCTGGCCGAGCTCAAGATTGCCGCCCTCGCTCCGCCGTCGACGACCCGCTGGTTCGAGGGCCGCTGCGTCTCGTACGGGCGCAACCTGCCCTACCACCTGCTCATCGACCTGCTCCGGTCGGTCCTCGGCTTCTCGTTCTCCGCGACAGAGTCGGATGCGCGCGCCGCGCTCGATGCGGCGCTTGTCGACGCGCTCGGCGCCGATCCTTCTGAGGTAGAAGACACCTCGCTATATCTCGCGAACCTCCTCGGCCTGCCGCTTCGGCAGGGCGAGACGATCCAGACAGAGGTGCCGGACGTCCTGCAGAGCCGCTATGTCGCGGCGACCCACCGGCTCCTTCGCGGGCTGGCCGCGCGCGGGCCTGTTGTCGTCGTGTGCGAGGACATCCACTGGGCCGATCCGGCGTCGATCGATGTCGCCCGCCAGCTCATGCCGCTCGCGGCCCAGCTGCCCATTCTCTTCGTCGCGGCAATGCGCGCCGAGACGGACGCCCCCGGCTGGGCCCTCATCGGCCATGCGCGGGCGCTGTTCGGTGAATCACTGACCGAGATCCGTCTCGAGCCCCTCACGGAAGCCGACAGCCGGACTCTTGTGGCTAACCTGCTGGAGATCGAATCGCTGCCCGGGCGTGTGCGAGACGTGATCCTCGCGAGGTCGGAAGGCAACCCGTTCTTCGTCGAAGAGGTCGTCCGAATGCTCATCGAGCGCGGCGCGATCGTGCAGGAAGACGCGCGCTGGGTCGCCACCGCGGACGTCGCTTCGATCGAGATCCCGGAGACGCTGCTCGGGCTGCTGCTGGCGAGGATCGACCAGCTACCCGACGACGCTAAGCGCAGCCTCCGGGTGGCTGCTGTCATCGGACGCCAGTTTCCGGTCCGAGTGCTGGAGCGCGTGATCGGAGCCGAGCCATGACCCAGATCGCCCAAGTCGACATCCTCGAGGCGAAGGGCCTCATCCGACTCGCGTCGGTCCGGCCGGAGCTCGAGTACCTGTTCCGGCACGGCCTCGTCCAGGACGCGGCGTACTCGTCGCTGCTCAAGCAGGAGCGTCGCGAGCTCCATGGGCGGGTCGGCGCGGCGCTGGAAGCGTTGTACCCGGAGCGCGCGGGCGAGCTCGCCCTCGTGCTGGCCATGCACTTCGAGCAGGCCGGCGACTCCGGTCGTGCGATCGAGTACTACGTGGCGGGTGCCAAGCATGCGCTCGGCCAGTACGCGATCCAGGAGGCATACGGGGCATTCGATCGAGCGGCTACCCTGATCGATCTGCAGGATGCCGAGTCGAACGCTCCCGATGTCGCGCCGGACGAGCGCGACCGTCGGCGCCGTCGGCATATCGAGATCGAGCTCGGCCGGGCGGAGGCGGGCTACAGCATCCGGACGCCAGAGGAGACCTTCGACGCGCTCGAGCGCATCGTGGAGCCCGCCGAGCAGCTCGGCGATCTCGAGCTTGTCGGACGCGTCCACACGCTGATCGCCCTCCAGCGGCTCCTGAACGGCGAATCGGCCACGGACCCCATCGTAAAGCGCTCGCTCGACCGGGTCGTCGAGGTGGGCGAATCGATCGGCGATGCTTCGCTGGGCGCGATGCCACTCGCACTCATCGGGCTCAGCAATGTCTTCGCTGGCGACGTTCGGATGGGCACCACCCAGCTCGAAGAGGCCCTGCCGTTGATGGAGGGACGCCAGGACACGGTCGGGCCTGCCTTCGCCAGGGGAGCACTCGCGATCGGGTACGCGAATCTCGGCGACTTCGAGAAGGCCGACGCCGCCGCCGCGCAGGCCACCGCGATGGCGGGCAAGAGCGACCTGATCGCCCAGCTTGACGCGCTGATCGCGGAATCCATCGTCCGCTCGATGGAGGGCGATCTCGAGGGTGCCGTTCCGCTCGCTCGGCAGTGCGTCCAGCAATCCGAGGAGACCGGTGCGACTGCGTGCATGGTCGCGAGCTCGTGGGTCCTCGGGGATGCGTTCCACCGCCAAGGGAAATACACCGAGGCGCGCGACGTGCTCAAGCGGGGATCGGACGTCTCGGCCGTGGTCGATCGAAGGGTTTGGCGCCCGACGTTGCTTGCGTGGCTCGGTTCGACCATGGCGACTCTCGGAGCGGCCGACGAAGGCGACTGGGAGGAGGCTCTGGCCACAGCCCGCTCGATCGGCAATCGGGTCGGCGAGGCCGGGATCCTGGCAAAGCGGGCCGAGGCGTTGGTCACACGCGGCGACATCGACGCCGCTCGGCCGAATGCCGAAATGGCGATCGCGATCATGACAGAGCTCGGGCTCCGGCCGCACCTTGCCCGTGTGGAACGAGCCTGGGGTCAGGCGCTCCGCGGCGCGGGTCTCGCTACCGAGAGCGAGCAGCATCTCCTGCACGCCGCGTCACTGTTCGGCGAGCTCGGGATCGCCGGCGA
This sequence comes from Candidatus Limnocylindrales bacterium, assembly GCA_035688805.1. Classification (GTDB taxonomy): domain Bacteria; phylum Chloroflexota; class Limnocylindria; order Limnocylindrales; family CSP1-4; genus SPCO01. The sequence goes on along the minus strand of DASSMQ010000121.1, from coordinate 3,460 downwards.
AGAGAACGCCGTGCGCGCGGAACTCAGGCTCGGCAGTACGAAGACTTCCTTCGACTAGCAGCGCCGGCTTTGCGGGCACGGCAACGACATGGTCGTCATCGTGGCGCTCCGAAATCCTACGAGCGTGGGCCCCCGATACAAACGGGCACAGGTATCAGCTATTCGGTTGCGAAGGCTTGCCCGCGTAGGATCACCGAGCACTGCGCAGAGGGCGGGAGGCTTACGAAACAGCTGCCACTAGAGGAGACCTCGACCTGGCCCACGGTCCCGAGTCGGCCGCGTGGCCGAAGGGGTCAGCGGAGCGTGCCGGCCATCCGTCGCGTGAACGTGGGCAGCGATCCGACCAGACGCTCCGAGACCACGTCGGCGACGTCGTCGCGCGAGCCGACCCGGACGACCGACAGCTCGAACCGACCGCTCGGGCGCTGGTGGATCCCACGCCGGATCGACCGGGCGGTCGTGTAGCCGGCTCGCCGGACGAGGTCGACTAGCGCACGGTCGAACCCGCCACCGACGTAGGCCATGGAATCGGGGGCCACGCCGACGTGTTGCTTGATCACCGCGCGGATGTCGTGGATCTCGTGCCACATCACGCGCCGAGAGACATCGCGCCGGCCGGGGACGCCGGCGAGCTGGACGTGGTGGACGTCGTGCGCACCGATGCCGTTCCCGGCCGCGGCCAGGGCACGGACCTGCGACCAGCGGATGGTCTTCGCCCGGATCGCGTCGAGGGTCAGGTAGAACTCGGCGATCATGCCCCGCGCCCGAAGGGCGGGTAGGACGACGGAGGTCCAGGTCGCCGAGCCGTCATCGAACGTCAGGATCACCGGGCGTCTCGGCAAGGGCGTCCCGTGATCCCAATGCGCGGCCAGCTGGCGCGGCAGGATCGTGGTGTAGCCATGGTCGAGCAGCCAGTCGAGCTGCGCCACGAACGCGGACGGCAGGGTGTCGTAGGTCAGGAACTCCCGTCGTCTCGACTGCGACCAGGACGCGAATCCACGAGGCACGGCCTGGACGCGATGGTAGTAGAGGATCGGTACGACCCCGTCGCGCAAGGCGGGCAGGGATCGTGGGGCGGGGCGCTTGGCGGTATCGGCTGCCGCCGGGCCGACGCTCGGCCAGGGCCGCCACGAGTCGATCGAGTGGTCCGCGAGCGCCGCCGCAGCGACGGACGGCGATGGAGCCAGGGCCAGGGTCGGCGGCGCGACGGTCCCGGCTGGTCCTGGATCGGGCACCGGGGCGCAGCCGCTGATGGCTGCGACGAGAAGGGATGCGGCGAGCCAGCGGGTCAGCATCGATCGGAGCTCCAGTCCGTATCGTGCGCTTCGATGTCCGATCCTGTCAGCGGCCGACCAGGTCGCCCTCAGCGGATCGGTGGTGGCGATCCGGGCGAGTCGCCCTACCGCAGCCGCCAGCGTCGCTGTGGCTTGGCGGGCTCCGGTCGAAGTGCTGCCATCGCCTGTTCGCGCTCGCCGAGGACCTGGGCGATCTCGCGCCTGAGCGGGCGACCCATCGGCGTGCGTGACAGCCAGTCGAGGTAATCGTCGTCCGCATTCGCGATGTCGCGGATGGTCCAGCCGTCATAGCGACCGAAGTCGAGCACCGTGCTGCCGGCCCGGTGCTCGCGGGCAACGGGTTGTGCGATCTCCACGGCGACCGGCCCGTCGTATTCGGCCCGCCGCTTCGCATCGCCGAGGACGTGCCAGGCCTCGTTGATCCGGGCCATGCGGTCCTCATCGCCGCCAAAGTCCGGATGGGCCTTGCGCGCGAGCGCGCGGTAGGCCGTTTGGATGGTCCGACGGTCCGAGTTGCGAGCCACGCCGAGGACGGTGTAGTGATCGGTCAAGGTCGTGCGCATCCCGACCAGACTACGGCTGTCGACATCGTTCCCCTCGATGCAGAAGTACCACCCAACGCCGGCGATGGTCCCGCACGGACAGCTCCGCACCCGACATCAGGACATCAGACCATAGCCGTCGCGACGCGAAAGATGCATCATGCATCCGGCCCCAGCGGACGACCGGGCGGACGTCGCGTTCGAGGGACAGATAGGGGACCTGGGTGCGGTCCCGCGCGAAGAGGGGGAGCCGGTGCTCAGGCTCGGTCGATCGGTTCGATTCCTGGTGGTCGCGTACGTGGCCGCTGCCGTCGTCCTGCTGCTTGCCTTGGCCCCGCCCCGCGTCGCATCGGCGGCGGCCGGCGATGTCGGGTACGAGGACTTCTCGTTCAACGGGACCTCGGAGCCGACCGGCACGAAGCGTGCCGAAAGCGTCCTCTGGTTCAACGACGGCTCGTGGTGGGGAAGCATGTGGGACACGGCCACGTCCGATTTCCACATCTTCAAGTTCTCCGTCGCGACCCAGAGCTGGTCGGTCACGCCGACGACCCTCGATCCCCGGGCGAATAGCCACGCCGATGTCCTGTGGGACGGCAGCCACCTCTACGTCGCGTCGCACCTGGCGGTGGCTGACGGACTGTCGGCGGTCCAGGGCTATCCCAGCTACCTCTACCGCTACTCGTACAACGCCTCGACGAAGACGTATTCGGCCGATGCCGGCTTCCCGGTCCAGATCAACGACTACAAGACCGAGACGCTGGTCATCGACAAGGACTCGACCGGCAAGCTCTGGGCGACCTGGCAGCAGAACAACCAGATCTTCATGAATCGGACCCTCAACGGCAACGATCAGACCTGGGGCACCCCGTTCCAGCTGCCCGCGACGGCGACCGATGTGACGGTCGACGACAACTCGGCGGTCATCGCCTTCAACGGCGACAAGATCGGGGTCATGTACAGCAATCAATCGAGCGCCAACGATGCGATGTGGTTCGCCGTCCACCAGGATGGTCAGCCGGACACGACCTGGGAGGCGGCTCGGACCGCCATCCAGGGCTCGAACACCGCCGATGACCACATCAACCTGAAAGCGCTCGTGACCGACAGCAACGGTCGCGTGTATGCCGCCGTCAAGACATCGTTCACGAGCTCGGCGCAGCCACTCATCATGCTGTTGGTCCGGGATGTGTTCAGCGGGTCGTGGGCGAACTACCCGATCGCCCGCGTCTCGGACTGCCCGAACCGCCCGCTCGTGCTGATCGATACGACCAACCGCGTCCTGCACGCCTTCTACTCGGCACCCGGACCGACCGCCTTCGACTGCAATTCGTCAGGCGGCGAGATCCAGGAGAAGACGTCCTCGCTCGATTCGATCTCCTTCCCGGTCGGAGCCGGGACCCCGGTCATCGTCGATTACGACAGCCCATACGTCCACAACAGCTCGTCGACGAAACAGAACGTGAACAGCCAGACCGGGATCCTCGTCATCGCCCGCAACAGCCACACGACGAATTACTGGCACCACTTCGAGACGCTGACCGGCGGGCCGCCGCCGACCCCGACACCCACGCCGCCCGCCGCGACCCCGACGCCGACACCCACGCCGCCGGTCTCGACTCCCAC
>DASSMQ010000120.1:0-32216 GCA_035688805.1 Candidatus Limnocylindrales bacterium | reverse complement strand
CCGGGCCGCCGCCGATCACCGCGACACGGGAGCCGTTGGTGAGCCCGAGGGCATCCTCGCCGTCGCGAACGCGCCGAACGATCGATGGCTGAAGCACGGCCTCTCCGGTCAGCCCTGCCGCTGTTGGCCGAATACTCGATGGTCCCACCCCAAGGGCCAAGTGCCAATGGTCATGACCGCGCGCCCATGCGGCCGCAGATGAGGGGGCGATACCGACCGGCGTGCCTGTCGGGGCCTGCTGGGCGGACGTACGCCGTGCCATCTTGGGCCATGTTGCATCCCGCGAGTCGCTGGTTCATACTGAACCGTATGGTTCAGTATTCGAGTGTCCTCCTCGATGCCTCCTTCGCCGCGGTCTCGGACGCCACCCGACGTGGCGTCCTGGAGCGGCTCGGACGTGCCGATGCTTCGATCACCGACCTGGCCGAACGCTTCCACATGACCATCACGGGCATGAGGAAACACGTCGGCGTCCTGGAACAGGCTGGTCTGGTCACGACGGAGAAGGTCGGGCGCGTTCGGACCTGCAAGCTCGGCCCGCGCAGGCTGGACGAAGAGACGGCGTGGATCGAGCGGTACCGACTGCTCTGGGCCTCACGGTTCGACGAGTTGGACAAGATCGTCGAAGAGCTGAAGCGAAGGGAGATCCTCGATGAACGCCACAAGTGAGACTCAGACCACCCCCGCGAAGCACCGCACGACAACGGAACGAACGTCCGATCGTGAGCTCGTCGTCAGGCGAACCTTCGATGCTCCGGCACGCATGGTGTTCGAGGCGTGGACCAAGCCCGAGTTGTTCAGACGGTGGTGGGTACCGAAGTCGCTCGGCGTGTCCCTGCATTCCTGCGAGCTGGATGCTCGTACCGGGGGCACGTACCGTCTCGTGTTCGGCGACGACGCGTCAACGCAGATGGAGTTCTTCGGTCGGTACATCGACGTGACCCCGCACTCACGCATCGTCTGGACCAATGACGAAGGTGGTGAGGGTGGAGCCATCACCACGGTGACGTTCGAGGAGAAGGGCGGCCAGACACTGCTCGTCATCCACGACCTCTATCCCTCGAAGGAAGCTGCCGATGAGGGGTCCGGGAGCCTGGACGGGATGCCGGAGACGCTCGAGCAGCTCGACGAGCTCCTCGTCACCGTGGCCGCTGGCGAGAGGTCATGACATCATCGTCCCGATGGCGGTGATCGGCCTGCAGCTGGCGGAGCGTGCCGACGGGTCGGGTCATGCGCCGAGTCACGTGCTGGGCGCGGGGTCGATACCGCCCGTCAGCTCCACGACACGGTCCCACAGGCGTTTGCGAGCCTCGGCCGTCAGTCGTGTGCCCGGCACCCGATCGAACGGTCGGGGCCGCCGGTCCAGGAAAAGGCGGCCACTCACCATCGTCGGGTCGGGCAGCGTGGCCAGCCATCCGATGGTGTCGGCGCCCTCGTCCGGCGTCCGCAGGAGCGGCCGCATGAGGCGATGGAAGCCGGGCAGCGCCTCAGCCAGACCCGGGGTGTCCGCCCAACCTGGGTGCATCGCCATCGACGAGATCCCGTCCGCGCGCAGTCGCCGGGCCCACTCCCGCATGAGCGCGGTCTGTGCCCGCTTGGCTCGCGCATAGGCCCGCGGCCCGGAGAACGCGCCGCGCCGCGACTCCACGTCATCGAGGTCGAGCTGTTGGGTGTACATCCCGCCAGAGGTGACGGCAACGACGCGCGCGCCGGGGGTGCGGCGCAGTAGCGGCAGCAGCCCAGTGACGAGCGCGAACGGCCCGGCGACCAGGACAGCGAACGTCGCCTCGATGCCGTCGGGGCCATCGAACCGCCTGGAGTAGATCGCGCCCGCATTGTCGACGACCACGTCGAGGCGGGACTCCGTGGCGACGATCCGTGCAGCCGCGTCCCGGACCGACTCGAGCGAGCCCATGTCCGCGACCACGACCGGGAACCGATCCACGCCGTGTCGTGCAGCGAGCTCGTCGCGGGTTCGCTCCAGGCGGTCCTCGCTGCGGCCGACCAGGATCACCCGCGCGCCGAGTGCAGCGAGCGCGTCGGTCGCCGCCCGTCCCAGACCGGACGTGGGTCCCGTGACGAGGACCGTCCGCCCGACCAGCGCGTTCGCGCGCGGTTCCCTCCAACCGAAGAGGCGCCGACGGATCGCCGGACCGACGCGGCTGAAGCTCCCGACCACCGTCAGCTCGAGGAGCGCGTCGGCGGCCGCCCGTAGGTCGAGGGCAGCGTCCCCCACGCGACGCGTCGTCACAAGTTTAGACAAAGTATGTGCATCACCTCTTGACGTGGCTCGTCTGTCCCACGTATTGTGGCACAGACATTGCACCAAGTCTAGACAGGCGGTGAACTCCCATGGCCATCCTCCGGGAACGGATCGAGACCGTTCTCCCTCTCGACGACGCGTTCGCCTTCGTCGCCGACTTCGCCAACTCGGCGCATTGGGACCCCGGCGTCGCATCCGCCGAGCGGATGGACGCCGGCCCGCTCGGCGTCGGCGCCAGGTACCGGCTCGGCATCAGGATCGGTGGTCGGGTCGCGCCGATGGACTACCTCGTGACCGCGTTCGAGCCGCTGCGCCGGGTGGTTCTGGCGGGCCGAGGGTCGGGTGTCGACGCCGAAGACGAGATCGTGTTCGAGGCCACCCCGACGGGGACGCGCATCGACTACACGGCCGACATCCGGCTGCGCGGCGTCATGCGCCTGGCGACTCCGTTCGCGGCTGGAGCCCTCGCGCGGATCGCCCGCGATGCGCGCGACGGCATGCAGCGCGAGCTCGATCGCCGCGCCGCGGCAGCCTGACGGACCCCGATGGACATCGCGATCATCGGGTCGGGCGTGAGCGGCCTCACGGCCGCCTACGCCCTCCGGGACGAGCACGACGTCACGCTGTTCGAGCGGGACAAGACTCCGGGTGGCCATGTCGCCACCGTGACGGTCGACGCACCGGACGGCGCCGTCGAGGTGGATACCGGCTTCATCGTCTACAACGAACGGACGTATCCGCGCTTCGCCGGGCTGCTCGCCGAGCTCGGCGTGGAGACGCAAGCCAGCGACATGTCGTTCGGTGCAGCCTGCGACTCGTGCGGGATCGCCTACAGCTCGCGCGGCGCCCGAGGCTTCTTCCCCGATCTGCGGACGCTGGCGCGGCCATCCCATTGGCGGATGCTGGCCGACATCGCTCGTTTCTATCGCCACGCCCGCGAGACGTTGGACGCACCCCAGCGGAGCCGAGCGACCCTCGGTGGATGGCTGGATGCGCGCGGCTACGGCCACGGTTTTCGCGACCATTTCATCGTCCCGATCACGTCGGCCGTGTGGTCCACGGCGGCCGACCGGGTGCTCGAGTTCCCGGTCGACTACCTGCTTCATTTCCTCGACAACCACGGCCTGATCGGCTACGGCAACGCGCCACAGTGGCGGGTCATCGACGGCGGATCGAAGGCGTACGTCGCGCGGCTGATCGCTGCCCTGCCCGGGGGCGCTGTGCGGACCGGCAGTCCCGTCGTCGAGGTGCGGCGCGACGGGTTCGGGGTCACGGTCCGCGCGGAGGGGCAGCCGGCGGAGCGGTTCGACGCGGTCGTGCTAGCCACCCACGCCGACGAGGCCCTCCGGTTGCTCGGCGACGCGGACGCCAGCGAGCGGCGGGTGCTCGGCCGCTTCGAATACTCCGACAACCAGGTCGTGCTGCACACGGACGCCGCGGTCCTGCCGGCCGACCGGCGTGCGTGGGCATCGTGGAACGTCCACCTGCCGGATTGCCGGCAGCCCGGCGACGCGCTCACCATGACGTACCACATGAACCGCTTGCAGTCGCTTCCCGGCCCCATCGAGTACGCGGTGTCGCTCAATCCGGGCGATCGGATCGCGCCGGACCAGGTGATCCTGACCCGTTCGTTCCGCCATCCGATGTATACCTTCGCCACCCTGGCGGCCCAGGGTGGCATCCGCGACCTGCAGGGCCGCCGTAGGACCTGGTTCGCTGGGGCGCACCTCGGCTATGGGTTCCACGAGGACGGGTGCCGCTCAGGATTCGAGGTCGCGGACATGGTGCGCGACGCCGAGCTGGAGGCAGTGGCATGAGGTCCACGCTGCTCGTGGGCAAGGTCCGACATCGGCGAGCACAGCCATTCACCTACGCCCTCGAGCACGACGTCTGGTATGGAGCGCTCGACGTCGACGAGCTTGACGCGGTCGCCGGCCGTCTGCGGCTGTTCGGGCGTAACTGCCGAGGCGTGACCGAGTTCCGGGACGTGGACCACCTGCCGGAACCGGCCCGCGACGTGGCGACCGGGATCCGGGCGCTCCTCCGGTCGGAGGGCGAGGCGCCCGACGACTGGCAGATCACGCTGGTGACCAACCTGCGGGTCCTGGGCTACGTGTTCAATCCCGCAAGCTTCTTCCTCTGCCGTGACGAAGCGGGCGCCCTGCGCGTGGTCGTGATCGAAGTGCACAACACCTTCCGCGATCGGCACGTGTACACGCTCCGGCCCTGGCCGAACGCCCCTCGGACGGAGGGCGACCCCTTCGTCGCTTCGATGGCCAAGGACTTCTTCGTCTCGCCGTTCATCAGCATGGATGGGAACTATGCGGTCCACGTCCGCGACGGCCAGGATGGGCTCCGGCTGGCGATCGACCTGCGCCGGGACGGCCGGTCCTTTCTCAGCACGAGCCTGGTGCTCCGACGGCGCCCGCTCACCGACCGGATGCTGCTGCGGCTCCTTCTGCGACACCCGCTGGTCACGCACAAGACCATCGGGCTGATCCACTGGCATGGTCTGCGGCTCTGGTTGCGGGGAGCGCCGTTCTTCCGCCACGGAGCCTGGGCCCGGGACCGGGTGGCTGCCCGATGACCGCCAGAACGGTGGTCGGCCGCACATCGGTCGTCCCCGACCGGATCCTCGAGGCGACGGCACGACGTGTGATGCTCGGGGCCGCTCGCAGGATCGGGGTGGGCCGCCTCGCGGTGGTGTTGCCCGACGGCAGCCGGCGCGTCTACGGCGACCCGGCGTCGGCACATCTCGGCGAGATCCGCGTCCACGACGATGCCGCCGCGGTCCGCATGCTATTCGGCGGAGAGATCGGTGCCGGCGAGGCGTACATGGACGGCCTCTGGTCGAGTCCTGATCTGCCCGCGCTGCTCCGGGTCGCGGCGCTCAACCGGGAAGCCCTGTCGCTGCCCAAGGGGTGGTGGCGCCTGCCGATGCAGCTCCAGAAGACGATCGCCCATAGGACGCGCCGTAACACCATCGCGGGCAGCCGCCGCAACATCGAGGCCCATTACGACCTCGGCAATGACTTCTACCGGCTGTTCCTCGACGAGACGCTGACATACTCGAGCGCCGTCTTCACGTCACCGGACCAATCCCTCGCCGACGCCCAGCGGAACAAGTACCGCGTCATCGCGGAACGTGCTGGCCTGCGACGCGGCGACCATGTGCTCGAGATCGGCTCGGGCTGGGGCGGCTTCGCGTTGTACGCCGCGGGCGAGCTCGGCTGCCGGGTCACGTCGATCACGGTGTCGCCGGAGCAACACCGGCTGGCAAACCGGCGTGTCCGCGATGCCGGGTTGGCGGACCGGGTACGCATCGAGCTGCGCGACTACCGCGAGATCGAGGGCACGTACGACGCGATCGTGTCGATCGAGATGCTCGAGGCGGTCGGTGCCGAATACTTCACGACGTTCTTCGAGGCCTGCGACCGGGCGCTCCGTCCAGGTGGCCGGATGAGCCTCCAGGTCATCACCTTCCCGGACGTCTCGTACGAGCCACAGCGTCGAGGAGCGAACTGGATCCAGACGTACATCTTTCCGGGCGGCCTGCTGCCGTCGCTGGCCGAGATCGAGCGCTCCCTCCATGGCACCCAGCTACTGGTGCGGCGAGCTGACGATATCGCCGCGTCGTACGTCAGGACCTTGCAGGCCTGGCGGACGGCATTCCTCGCCCGTCTCGACGACGTCAGGGCGCTGGGCTTCGACGAGCGCTTCATCCGGATGTGGGACTTCTACCTGTCGATCAGCGAAGCTGGCTTCGCGACCGGCCTGACCCAGGACCAGCAGATCGTCCTCGAAAAGGGGCGCGGAATCGCCTGAGATCAGGCGGCGCATCCCCGGCGTGCCGGGCGTGCCCGTCCTGCCCGGGGTGCCCGTCATGCCCGGCTGGCCGGTGCGCCCGGCTGCCCGGTGCGCAACATGGGCGTCGGTCGCAGCCCATCCTCCGGGCTGGAACGGGATGGATGGCACTTGTCGGCCGTCGCCCTGCCGCTGCAAATGGACGTTGGAGCGGTTTCCGCAGTCCTGGTGCGAGGCGAGAGCCTCGGGGATGCGGAAGGAGGCGACACGATGACGACCTACATCCGGCCCGGCTTCCTGATCGCACGGGTCGCCAACCCGATCATGCGTCGGTTGCGGAACACGCCCGCGCTGATCGTTCGCGGCCGACGAAGCGGTCGCTCCCTGACGGTGCCGATGGGCGAGCCGCTCGACTTCGGCGGACGGCGGTATCTGGTCTCCGGCCGCGGCGAGACCCACTGGGTCCGTAACCTGCGGACTGCGGGTCGGGGCGCGTTCCGGTCGCACGGCACCACGAAGGAATTCCGGGCGACCGAGGTGTCGGGCGACGAGCACGATCGCATCGTCGATGCGTATCGTCGCAAGCTCGGTCACAGCGTCGACGCGTACTTCGCAGAGATCACGGACGTCCGCGCGCACCCCGTCTTTCGGATGGAGCCGATCGCGGGCGAGCAGCGCCCCGACCCGGATGGCGCACGATCATGAAGGGGCTCGGACGGGCGATCATCGGACTGGCCGCCGCCTATGGCGTCAGCGGCGCGTTCTGCGCGCTGGTCGTGAGGCCCCGAACCAGCCGATGGGGCGCGACGGACGAGGAGGTCAGACGACCGCTGCCGGGCGACGAGCTTCCGGCCCCGTACGGGGATCGGCGAGTCTCGACGCGCGCGATCTCCATCGATGCCCCGCCCGATGAGGTGTGGCCATGGCTCGTCCAGATGGGCTCCGGCCGCGGCGGCTTCTATACCCACGAGTGGGTCGAGCGGCTGCTCTTCATCACCTACGCCGACGGTCATTCCGCGACGCGCATCCATCCGGAATGGCAGACGATCGCGGTCGGCGATCGAGTGCCGTACTCCCGGTTCAACAGCGTGGAGGTCACACTGGTCGAGCGCCCGCGCGTCCTGGTCGCCGGGGAGTGGCTCGTGCTCGAGCCGCTCGATGGCGGAGCGGGCACGCGACTGCTCGCCCGCACGCGGGGCGGGTGGCTCGAACCGCTGAGCGGTCGCATCCCGGTGGTCGGATCCGTGATCGCGCCCGTGGCCGGGCTGATCGACCGCTGGCCTCTGGAGCTGCTCCACCACTACATGGAGACGGGCATGCTCAAAGGGGTCAAGGCACGAGCCGAAGACGCCCGCGCCATGGCGCCACGGGCGAGCCGTTGGCGGCGGCTCGGAGGGCCATCGTCAACGGACCAGCTGAGCCCGCAGCAGGAGGTGGCGAGATGACCACGTCGCCGGCGACGATGGACCTCCGGACCTGGCCATCGATCGCCGATCATCTCTATGACGCGACTCGCACGCCCGAGATCGTCCGGGTCCCGAGCTTGTCGTTCCTGATGGTGGACGGTCATGGCGATCCGAACGACTCGGACGAGTACCGAGCGGCCATCCAGGTGCTGTACGGGCTGTCGTACACCTTGAAGTTCGCGATCAAGAAGGAGATCGGATCGTCGTACCGAGTCGGCCCGCTCGAAGGCCTGTGGTGGTCCGACGACATGGCCGACTTCTCCGCGGCGCGGAAGGACGACTGGCACTGGACCGCGATGATCGCCCAACCCGACACCGTTACCCTGGACCGGCTCGCGCGCGCGATCGAGGGACTGCGGCGCAAGCGGCCGCTCGCCGCGACTGATCGTATCCGTCTGGCTCGGTTCGAGGAAGGGCTCGCCGGTCAGGTGCTGCACATCGGGCCGTATCGCGATGAGGGCCCGACGATCGAGCGGCTGCACGCGTTCATCCATGAGCGAGGCTTCTCGTTCGACGGCCGTCGCGAGAAGCACCACGAGATCTACCTCGGCGACCCGCGTCGCGCGGCTCCCGAGAAGCTCCGGACCATCATCCGCCAGCCGGTGGACGTCGCCTGACGGCCTCGGCGGATGGCCTCTGGATCGGCCGTCCGTCCGACACGAAGTCCAGCGACCCGCCGGCCGGGCGTTCAACTTCCGGGCTTGAACACCATCAACCCGATGATCACGGCGAAACTGCCGAGCTCCAGCCGGGACACGAAGAACAGGCGCTCGAGCAAGCGTCGGCCGGCGACCGACGTCGGCCCCTCGCGTTCGAACAGCTCGGCAGCCAACTTGGACCGTGGGCCGAGATAGAGCGAGCCTGCGAGCGCCGACACGAGCCAGAGACCGATCGCGACAGCGATCCAGCCCTGGGTGAATTGCCAGCGCATCACCGTCAGCGCGGCACCCGCCAGGAACAGCACGACCGCCGCCGGAACGAAGACACGCTGGCCGATGAACTCGAAATGCCGACCGAGCCGCGGCAACTCGGTCGGGTCGTCGGAGCGGCCGACCCGGATCGCGAGGAGCTGGGCGTAGGCCGCGCCACCCACCCAGATCACCGCGCAGACGATATGGACGAACAACAGCAGCTGATACATGTCCCCTCCTGGCGGTCCAGCGCCCATCCCAGCATATCGATGCCTCCGTCGCGTGATCCGCCATCGCCCGCCGCGGTTCCTGACCCCCGTGGGACCAGTGCCCCATGACGCTGGGCGCGGCGTACGGCCAGATTGCGGCAGCGGTCGATATGGCGACCGCGGGTATGGGAGGGACTGCGATCGTGCGCCGACGGGTCGATGTCGACGTCATCCTCGACCATCCGGTCGAGCGGGTCTTCGCCTATCTGGCTGATCCTGGGAGGTGGCACGAATTCGCGCCCGCTGTGGCCTTCCGTCGACAGATCGGCGGCGGACCTCGAGGGATCGGGTCGCGATGGACCGCGATCGATCAGATCGGCCCCATCAGGGTCCAGTTCGTCGACGAACTCGTCGAACACGTGCTCGATCGGCGCGTCGTGTGGTCGTCGTCGTCGCCGTGGAACGCGATCACCGCGTATGACTGCGAGCCGGTCGACGCCGGGACGCGCGTGCGAGCGCGCTACGAGGGTGACGTCGCCGGACGGCTTCGATTGCTGGCTTGGGTTCCGACGCCGATCCTCGCCTGGTTCCTCGCCGGTGACTTCCGGCGCCTGCGCACCGTGCTCGATCGTGAGGCGACACGCAGCGCGTACCGTCTGCGACCATCGAATGACCGCCCCGGCCGCCTCGGGAGCCATCGCCCGTTGACCGGCGCGGGAGAATCGGTCTGGTCGGACCACGCGAAGGCGACGGACTGACGCGGCGATCGGCCGGAGGGCGGGAGGCACCATGGACCGACTTCGCTATGAGCAGGAGATCCGGTGGCTGTACCAGGCTGCCCTGCTGCTCTTCCTCATCACGATCGCGCTCGGGATGGCCCGCGGACTCGGCCTGATCGACTTCGCTGACCGGAACCAGTTCCTGACCCACCTGCACTCGGGCGTCATCGGCTGGATCACGCTCGGCATGGTCGCGACGGTCCTGTGGGTCTACGGAGGCACGACCCCGCGCAGCTCGAACGAGCGATACGTCACCTGGACAGCCCTGGTGCTCGTCGTATCGGTCCCTATCTACATCGTCGCCTGGTGGACCGGCAGCCTGCCGTTCCGAGCGATCGCCGGGGCCTTCGTCCTCCTCGGGATCCTGCTCTTCGCTGTCTGGCTCGCACGAGCGGCCGCACGGATCGGATACGCGAACCTGACGACACCTCGGCTGGGCGCTGTCGTGGGCTTCCTGACGCTCGTCGTCGGCTCGACCTTGGGCGTCGCGCTCCAGATCCAATTCGCGTCGGCAGCGACCTTCCTGCCGGAAGGCACAGTAGGTGCTCACGCGGAGACACAGATCACGGGCTACCTGGTGCTGCTGGCGATGTCGATCGCCTACTGGCGGCTCCACGGTGACGATCGCACCGCTCGCGGGACGTGGATGGTCTGGCTGTTCTTCATCGGGGCCGTGTTCGTCGCGGTCGCGCTCCTGGCGAACGTCCTGCCACTCACGATCCTGTATGTCCCGCTCGACATCACGGCGTTCGTGCTGCTGCTGACGCTGACCTGGCGGCGAGTCCTGAGCCCGGGCTGGTCGACCGCCGGGTCGGCCCGTCACTACGCCATCGCGATCCCGTTCGCGCTCGTCTACCTGGTGATCTTCATCTACCTGATCGTCGGGTTCGCGGTCCTCAAGATCTGGCCGACCTTCGCCGACGTGCCGCCGAACCTCATCCCAGCGACCGAGCATCCGCTATTCGTCGGTATGGTGACGAACATCCTGTTCGGGCTGCTGTATGACCTGGATGTCGACCGCCGGCGCTGGCCCTGGGCGGACGAGGTGCTGTTCTGGGGCATGAACATCGCGGTCGCGGCGTTCCTCGTGGCCATCCTGGCGAATGCGCAGGACGCGTTCAAGTTCATCACCCCGGTGCTCGGGTTGTCGCTCGCCGTCGGGATCGTGACCCACTCGCTCCGCCTGTGGACGGCCCAGGCGACACCGCCTTCGATGGCCCCGACGGGGCCATGAACGGCGACCGTAGACCGGCCCGATCGACGACCTAGGCCCGGGCCGCCGTTGCCGGCTGCAGGATCCGGATGGGGTTGCCGAAGGGATCGCGGACGCCCATGTCGGTCCCATAGAAATGGTCGGTGGGCTCCTGCGTGAAGTCCGTGACGCCACGGTCCTTGAGCGTTTCGTACAAGGCCCGGGCATCGTCGGTCTCGAACGCGATGAAGCTCATCGCGCCCTTCGAGACCAGCTCGCGGAGCTGTTCAGCGGTGGCCTCATCGTGCATCGGCGGACCGGGGCGTTCGAGGTAGATCTCGGTGCCGACGTCGCCCGGGACGCGGACCGTCAGCCAGCGAACGGGACCCTGCTGGAAGTCCTGGGCCACCTCGAGTCCGAGCTTGTTGACGTAGAAGTCGAGCGCCTCGTCCTGGTCGAGCACCTTGATCGAGGTGACGTTGAGCCTGCTGATCACGGGAAACGTCCTCCGTTGACCCTTCGGGATATCGGATCGCGTCAGCGCACTGCTCGCTTGACGAGTTCGGTGATCCGCTCCTCGTCGGCGCGCGTCAGCTTGGTCAGGGCGTAGGACGTCGGCCACATCGAGCCGTCGTCGATCCTGGCCTCCTCCTCGAAGCCGAAGGTGGCGTAGCGCGAATTGAACTTCGCCGCCGCCTTGAAGAAGCACACGAGCTTGCCGTCCCGGGCGTAGGCGGGCATGCCGTACCAGGTCTTCGGGGCAAGCCCGGGCGCTGCCGCGCTGATGAGTTCGTGGAGCCGCTCGGCCATGGCCCGGTCTGGCGCGGGCATCTCGGCGATCTTGGCGAGCAGGTCGCGTTCCCCCTCCGCCCGGGCGTCCCGCGACTTCGCCTCGGCCTTCAGCTCGCGAGCGCGCTCGCGCATCGCGGCCTTCTCTTCGGCGCTGAACGAATCACTCGATCGGTCGACGGACGTGCGGGCGGTGGACTTCTGTGCTGCGCTCATGTGGGTTCCTCGCTGTCGTGTGGTGGTGGCGATGACCTCATCCTAGGTACCGGGGGCCGCGGTAGCTTCTCCGAAACTGCTCTCGTGCGGCTGGCCCCTCACCAGGGCCGCGTCGCCGCCAGCTGGAAGCAGTTCGGTGCCACCATCGGGGCATGCCCCGCGCGGTAGGCGGATGGCGTCTCGCCGACGATCTCGCGGAACGTTCGGCTGAAGGTCCCAAGGCTGGTGAAGCCGACGTCGAGGCAGATATCGGTGACGCTTCGGTCGGTCTCGCGGAGCAGGAACATCGAGCGCTCCACCCGGCGCCGCTGCAGGTAGCGGTGCGGTGTCTCCCCGAACACGGCGCGAAAACTCCGGATGAAATGCGCCGACGAGATATGGGCGATCGCTGCCACCCCTGGGACATCGAGTGGCTCGGCGTACGCGCGATCCATGGCATCACGCGCCCGCAACAGCCGGCGGTTGAGGTCCTCGACGTCGCGGCTCACGACGCAACGCTACGGCATCCGCGGCGGAAGCCCATCACGCGTCGGTCGCGGTCCCAGCCGGATCGGACATCGCCGTCGCATGCCACGCGGCGATCTGCGCCCTCGAGCCGACCCCGAGTTTGTCCATCAGGTGCTGGACATGCGTCTCCACGGTCCGCGGCGAGAGGAAGAGCCGCTCGGCGATCACCCGGTTCGCATACCCTTCCGCGACGAGGCGTGCGACCTCGAGCTCGCGCTGGCTGATGCGTGGGCCGGGGCCTTGGGCTGGACGAGCCGGCCTCCCCTCATCGAGCGCCTCGGACAACGCCCGAGCCTGATCGAGCGCGCGGCCGGCGTCGAGCGCGCGATCGAACCGTTCATCGCCAGATCGACGGCGGAGCTGGGCCTCGGCTGCGTCGTGGAGCGTACGCCAGGCGCCCGGAGGCCCCGACCCGGTGCGTGCCCAGAACGACGCGGCGATCCCCAGCAGGCGGGCGGCCCGCTCCCACCGGCCCTGGTCGGCAGTGACCCAGGCGAGCACCTCGGTCGTCCAGGCCAGGTGCCAGAGGTCATCCAACTGGCGGTCGATCCGGAGCGCGTCGAGCAGGGCCTGCTCGGCCGCGGCGAGGTCGCCGAGCCGCCACTCGGCATAGGCCAGTGACCGGAGCAGGATCTCTCGACTCCAGCGCTCCCCAACGGCCTGGCACATCTCGAGCCCGGCCAGGCTCGCTGCCTGGCAATCCTGCCAATCGCCTTGCAGGAAGGAGATCAGGCTCACCCCGATGTGGCCCCAGCATCGGGTCATGTCGTCCGCCGCCGGATCATCCAGGGCATCGTGGAGGAGCGGCATCGCGGCATCGCCCCCGACCTCGTACATGACCCGGAGACAGGTGATGATCCGGGCGTAGGCCCGCACCCCCGGCTCGTTCGCCTCGTCGGCCAAACGCTCGGCGTCCGCGAGCAGCCGGCGCGCGTCCTCGAAGCGACCGCGCAGGACGGCGACGTAGCCTGCGCGCCATGACGCCCGCGCGCGGAGGGACGGATCGGCTGGAGCAGCCTGGAACGCTGCGAACCACTCGGCCGCTTCGCCCAGACTGGCTCGAGTCACCCAGTACCAGAGGCTGGCCGTCGCGATCCGCATGCCGGCGACGTCCTCGCCATCCATCCGGCACGCTTCGAGGGCGACTCGCAGGTCGGCGCCGGCGGCGGCCAACCGATCGAGTCCCGACGCCTGGTCCGGACCCCACCACCGGCGGTCGAGGTCCTCGGCTTCGGCGACGATCCACGCGCGGTGGCGCGCCGTCGTCTCGGCGATCTCATCCGCGTCCACCAGCCGCTCCCGGCCGTAGGCCCGCATCGCCTCGATGATCCGGTATCGGCCGCTGGCCAGGTCGAAGGCCACCATCGACCGATCGACGAGTTCGCCCAGGATCGTGCTGATCTCGTCGCGCTGGAGGGGCGCGATCGATCCGACGGCTTCGGCCGCGTCGAGGTCGAACGCACCGGCGAAGATGCTGAGCCTGCGCCACAGAGCCTGCTGCTCGCCGCTCAGGAGGCCGTGACTCCAGTCGATCGTCTCGCGCAATGTCCGTTGCCGGGCCGGCATGGCCGGATCGCTCGATCCGAGGTCGGGCAGGTGTCGTACGACCCGCCTGACGAGCTCATCGAGACCGAGGTGGCGCAGGCCCGCGGCGGCAAGCTCGACGGCCAACGGCATACGGTCGAGGCGCGCGCAGAGATCGACCACGAGCCCTCGCTCGTCGTCGGGAAGGACGAAGGATGGGTGCACGAGTCGGACACGCTGGCTGAACAGCGTCAGCGCCGCTTCGGGAGTCAGCCCTTCGACCGGGAACGCTTGCTCGCCGGGCACTCGTAGGAGACGTCGGCTCGTCGCGACCACAGTGAGTCGGGGACACGCGGCGACGAGTCTCGTCGCGAGGACGGCCACCGCGTCGTTGAGGTGCTCACAGTTGTCCAGCACCAACAGGTAGCGGCGCGGACGGAGGTAGTCGACAAGCGCCTCGAGGCGACCGCCCCGATCGCGCAGACCGACGGCCCCGGCCACGATGTGGCCGACGTCGGCCTCCGTGGTGGCACCGGCCAGATAGGCGACCGCCAGGCCGTCGCCGAAGGACCGGGCGACCTGGCGTGCGAGCTCTTCGGCGAGCCGCGTCTTGCCGCTCCCGCCCGCCCCGACGATCGTCACGTGCCGGGTCGTCGACAGGAGTCGGCGCAGCTGCTCCAACTCCTCTCGTCGTCCGACGAAGGAGGTCGGCGGAGACGGTGATCCGCTGAGGGGTTCGACGAGGGCCTGCATCCGTCCTGTCCGCGGCGGTTTCGGCGGACGAGGCTACGCGCCACGCCCCGGTTCGCCGAGTGCCGTTCGGCCCGTTCTGCCGACGTCGAAATCGGTAGGGCCATCCGTGGATCTCCGGATGGTCCGGCGGGCTTCCCGAGGCATCGTCGATCGGACGGCATCCACAGCAACGGAGCACACCATGACCAGCCGACCACAGACCGCTACCGGAGGGGTGGCGATCCGTCCCTCGCCCGAACGCCTGAGCGCCGACATCGACCGGCGTCGTCGTCGCGCGATCATCGCGACGGCGGCCTTCGGTGTCGCGTCCGTCGCCCTGCTCGTGGACCTGCTGGTGGTGGGTCACACCAACGGGGAGCAGATCTGGGGACCCGTTACGGCGGCGGTCGCGTCGGCCGTGGCGGCGATGAGCCTCGTCGTCCTGTCTACGCGTGGGCGATCACGCGTCGTCCGGATCCTCCTGATCGGGCTGTGGCTGCTCGTCGCCTTCTTCGGCTTCGGCGGCTACAACGACCACCGGGCCGCCATCGGTCCGGGCTCGGTCGACCCCCGGCCTCGGCCACCGCTCGCGCCACTCGTGTTCACCGGTCTAGGTCTGGCCGGTGCCTTCTCATTGCGCTACGGAACGAAGGGAGCCTGACGTGTTCACGGTCATCGTCTATGACTCGAAATTCGGCAATACCGAGCGGATCGCCGAGGCCATCGCGCGCGGCATCGAAACGCGGGGCCCGGTCGAGCTCGCCGACACGACTACCGCCGGACAGGCGCTGTCGGCTCGTCCCGACCTGCTGCTGATCGGCGGACCGACCCAGCGCCGCACGATGAGTCCGGCGCTGCGGGCCCTGGTCGATGCGCTGCCGACCGGGCTGCGCGGCGTCCCGGCCGCGACTTTCGATACCCGCTACCGCGGGGCGACGTTCCTCATGGGCTCGGCGGCGGCCGAGGCGGCGAAGCGGATCCGCGGTGCGGTGGGTCGACTGGTGGCTCCTCCGCAGAGCTTCTTCATGGCACGAGGCGGGCCGCTCGAGAGCCAGACCCTGGAGTCCGGCGAGATCGAGCGAGCCGAGGCCTGGGGCCGTTCGGTCGCGAGCGCCGTCGATCTGGCTGCGTCACGGGCGACATGACCAGCGCCGAAAGGCAGGGGCGGAGACACGCACCCGTGCTCCGCTCCTACCTCCAGCACATCGAGGCGGCGCCCTCGGTCGTCTTCCCGTTGATCTGTCCGGTCCGGGAGGGCGACTGGCTCGAGGGCTGGTCAGAGAGCTGCAAGATGATCTGGTCGGCGTCGGGCGTTGCGGAGCCTGGGTGCGTGTTCCAGACGATCGAGCCGTCTCGGCCCGCGACGATCTGGATCATCACCGAGCACGACCCCGATCGTGGGGCTGTCACGTTCGCACGAGTGACGCCAGGGCTGGTCGCCAGCACGCTGCGGGTCAAGATCGACGGGCGCCGCGATGGAACGAGTGCGGTGTCCGTCCACTACGCGGTCGTGCCGACCAGCCCCGAGGGCGAGGCCTACGCGGCGGTTCGCTACGACCAGCCGGAGCTCCTCGACTCGGTCGCCTGGTGGGAGCGATCGATGAATCACTACCTCGCGACCGGCGAGATGCTGCGCCACGTGCGGCCGGGCGGATCGCCATGACCATCGACGCGAGTGACCAGGCGAGAGCGGCCGCCATCGCATCGATCGTCGGTCCGACGATGGTGGCCATCGGTGCGTCCGAGATCGTCACGCGCGAGATCTGGCGATCCAACATCGACCCGCTCATCTACCTCGATGGCGTCCTGCTGTTCGTGTCGGGTCTGGCGATCCTCCGTGGCTACCGGAGTCGGCGGCGTGGCTGGCCGATGCTGCTGACCGCGACAGGTTGGGTCGGGGTGATCGGCGGTCTCTTCCGCATGTTCTTCCCTGGTGTCCAACGGGCTGCGGAGAACACCCCGACCACGATCGTGTCGGCCGGGATCGTCGGGATCGTGGGCGTGATCCTCACGGTGAACGCCTATCGCCACGGTCGGCCGGCGATCCGCTCCTGACGGACCGGTCCGCCCTCCATGACCCGCGCGTATGACGGTCCGATCCCCGTCAGAGGGTACGATCGGCCCGACCACGCGAAGCACACGACGGGATCGTTCATGACCATCGCGCTCTTCGCCGCCAGCAGACCGACGGGCACGCCGCTCTCGGTCACGGACTACCAGGCCGGCGCCTGCAACATCGGCCCGGCCGAGATCGCGCGGCGTCGGCGGGTCGGGCATGCCGGCACGGTGGTGGCCATCGGGACAGCGCTGGCCTTCATCGCGATCGGAGCTCCGCCGCCGGTCAGGCTGCTCGTCGCCCTTCCGGCGGCCATGGCCGCGGCGGGCTACTTGCAGGCCTGGCTGCGGTTCTGCGCCGCATTCGGGTCCCGCGGGGTGGCCAACTTCGGGCAGATCGGCGAGGTCGCACACATCGAGGATCCGGTGGACCTCGCTCGGGATCGACGGCGCGCCTGGGGGGTCATCGCCGCCAGCACGGCGATCGGGGCCGTGGCCGGCGTCCTCGTGGCGGCGCTGCCGATCTAGGACGGCGCGCCCTCCCGATGCCGGGGCCCGCCTTCGGCCCGTGGCTACCGGGTATCCTCGGGGACCGTGATCCTCCTCGCGCTCGCGACCGCGTCGATCGTCGTCGCAGCGACGCTGTTCGCCCTGTGCCTGCCCGCCCGAGGGTCGTTGTCGTTCCTCGTCGCGGTAGCCCTCTTCGGGCAGGCGATGGTGGTCGTCACGATGGGCGTGGCGGGCATCGTCCTCGGCACGCTCTCGGGAGCCGCTCTCACGGTCGGGGCCGCGGTCTGGCTGGCGATCGCGATCCTGGCGGTCAGGCGACTCGGCCGCCGATCCGGTCCCTGGCGGACCCGGCTGGACGCCGCCGTCACGGCCATCCGGCCCGTTGTCGCGTATCCCCCAGTGGCCATCGCAATGCTCCTCATCGTCGGGAGCTTCGCGTGGCGGGTCATCCTCGCGCTTCGGCTGCCGATGATCGATTACGACGGCTGGTCGTATCACCTGATCTTCGGGGACGTCTGGCTCCAACACGACCGACTCGTGCTCGTCCTGCAGCGACCGTGGACCGCCGGCTACCCCGGGGTGATCGAGCTCATGACGACCTGGCTGATGGCGTTCAGCCGTTCCGACGCGCTGGCGGGCATGACCTCGGTGCTGCCGATCCCGGTCGTCGTCGTGGCCACCGCCGGCCTGGCGCGATCGTTCGGGGCGGACCGCCGGCAGTCGCTGCTCGGCGGCCTCCTGATGGGGATGACGCCAGCCGTCGTCGCCCTCGCCGGCACGAGCTATATCGATACTGCCTCCCTCGCCGCCATCGTCGCGACGTGGTGGCTCGGGGTGCGAGTCCTCGGCGGCGAGCGTGGTGTGTCGACGGTGCTGCTGCTGGGGATCGCCGGCGGGTTGGCGCTCGGATCGAAGGGGACGAACGTCCTGCTGGTTGCGCCGATCCTCGGCGTGGCCGGCCTGATCCTGCTTCGCGACGCACTGATGCGCGACGACGCCCGCCACTGGCTGGGCCGCCTCGTGCCCATGGTCGCCCTCGGTGCACCGGTCCTGCTCATCGGCCTGTCGTGGTACGTCAAGAACGTGCTGGTCTTCGGCAACCCCCTGTACCCGTTCTCGATGGGCCCGCTACCCGGCGTGACCACCCTTGCCGACTTCTCCCTGTCCCCACCGGAACTGGCGGGCCAGGGAACGGTGCAGCAGCTCGTAACGTCGTGGACGGCCGACTGGCACCTGACCCGCTACGCCTACAACATCCGTCCCGGCGGTCTCGGACGAGCCTGGCCGATCGAACTGGCGGTCGCGCTCCTCGGTGCCGGACTCCTGGTGTGGCGACGCCGATGGGCGGCGCTCGGGCTCGTCGTCGCGCCGGCGGTCGTGACGTTGCTGGTCATGCCGATGCCGTGGTACGCCCGACTGACCCTGTTCCTGCCGGGCGTCGCGTTGCCCCTGGTCGGAGTGGCGCTGTCGAGCCTCCGGAACCGGTCGGTCGCGGCGGTGGGTGGCGCCGCGCTCGTCGGCATCGCCGCCATCTCCATGGTGTTCGCGACGGTGATCCCGAACGTCAGTCTGCGTCCGGCGTTGTCCGGGACGCCGTCGCCCCTGCAATACCTGCGCTTCATCCTCGTGGGTTCGGATGCCGAGCGAGCCAACATCAGTCTGCGTGGCGAGTGCGCCGGGTTCGCGGTCATCCCGCCGGGTTCCCGGGTCGCGCCGGGAGGATTCAACCTCCTGCACGCGGCGATCGGGCCAGATCTCGATCGGATCCTCACCGATCCACTGAGGACGATCTCGGGCCCCGACGACCTGGTGGCGGCGATGCGGGCGCAGGGCGCGACGTGGCTCGCGACGCGCGGTTCCGGCGACCTGGCACGGTACGCGGCGGCGGCGCCGGAACGGTTCACCGACCATGGCGCCATGTGCCAGGACGGGCACCTGTGGGAGCTCCGCCCGGGCGGCTGACCCGATGGGTCAGCGGATCGTCACCGTCGCGGACGCGGTTCGGGCGATGCTGTTCGTGTTGGTCCGTGAGCCGACGACGGTCGGTTCCCAGCGATACGATCCAGGCGTCACCACCCGAGCGAAGTACCGCAGCCGGACCGTCCGCGCCTTCTTCGTCGGCTCGGCGCAGAAGCTGACGCGTTGGCCGACTTGCTCGAATGGCCCGACGACAGTCGCGCTCCCGCTGTCGAAACGGCCGGTCGGTAGCAGCCCGGACGGGGCCATGTCCGTGACCTCGTAGCAGCCGAGGGGCGCCCGTGCGCCGAACGACACCGATACGTCGACCCGAACCAGGTCGCCCGTTCGGATCCGGCCACTCGCGGGGGTGATCGTCCGGCGGATCGCGAGGTCCGGATCCGTCGTCGCCGATGCCGGGTCGAACGGCGCTCGCCAGGTCGAGGCGATGCCGAGCCGCCCGCCGGTCGGTTCGACCACGAGGCTTCGCAGCTGGGGCGCGGTCAGGTCGAGCGCGAAGACCGTCCCAGGGCGCAGATCGATCACCGTACGGCGTCCGTCGATGGAATACGCGAATCGGGCGCCTGCCGTCGGCAACCGATCGATGATCGACCCGATCACGGCGACGGCGTGTAACTCGTACGGCCGTCGTTCGCTCGGGTTGGCCTCGACGTAATTCGACAACCGGGGGGCCAGCGGATCCCCGGTCGCAGCGGTCAGCATGGCAAGGAGCGCCGTGGCGCCGGTGACGTCCTCGAGGTCAGCCCCGGCACGGAAGCGGGCCTGGTCCCCGATCTGCTCGACACGGGTGGTGGTGAACAGCCGGGCGATGCGGGTCGCCGTCTGGTTGTCGCCCAGCGCCGCAGCGCCCAGGCCGACGATGAGTCGCTCGCGCACGGTGAGTGCGTCCTGGGCCGCTGCCTGGCGGATCTCCGGCAGGACCGGCCGTCCGAGAGCCGCGAGCCCGGCCAACGCGTAGAGGCGGCGCTCGCGGGTCTCCTTCGGGCGCTGAGCGATCGCATCGAGATATCCGGCCATCCGGCCGTCCACGAACCGATCGGGTGCGGCGAGTGCAGCGATGACCGATCCTTCGAGATCGGGGGCACTGTAGGGCACGAGCGCCAACCCACCGTCTTCCGTCAGGAAGTGCTCGATGCCGGAACCCAGGTTCGGATCCGTCTGGGGGCCGACGCCGAAGCGGTCGTGCAGGAGGTCGGACGCGAGCGAGCGAGCAAGGACCCGTTCCATGCGGGAGCTGTCCTGTCCGGCGATGGACTGGAGGATCGGCAGATACCGTCCTGCCCCAGCGTCGCTGATCAGCACCGTCGTCAGACCGGCGCCCCCCTCGACGGACGTCCTCGCCTCCGTCTCGAGGTACGCGGTAACGGGTCGCTCGAGCCTCGAGTCGAGCACCTCGACCGCTCGCGTCAGTCGATCGACCTTGGCGGCGGCCCCGCTGCCCGATCGCGCCGTGATGGTCAGCTTGATGGTCCCGGTCCGAAGCGGGGGAAGGGCGATGCGCACGTCGCGGAAGGCGGTCCCTCGCACGTCGCCGCTCGTCCAATCCAGCTCGTCGGAGCGGACGGACATCGTGACCGGCGCGCCCGTGGCGAGGGCTGAGCCGTAGGCGCGTACGACGATCGAGGGTCGGTCGCTCCGGAGATACACGGGGGCGATCGTCGCGTCGGCGAAGAACGGGAGCCCCACCGGAACGTCCGCGTTCGCCCGGCCCGACCGCAGGCCGTCCGCGAACGCGGCGGCGCTGATGACCCAGTCGGTCAGGTCATCGGATAGACGGATCGCCGTCGTCGCCCGTCCGTCCTGTCCGGTCCGGACGACCGTGAGTGAGAGGACGTCCCGGAAGTCGCTGCGCGTTTCCTCTCCACCGCCGCCGGTCGTGTCGGAACCGTCGCCCCCGGGCGGGACCGGCTCGTGGGCGGTCGCGTGCGACAGGTAGGTCGCGAGGATGCCGCCCGAGACCGGCTCGTAGAGCTGGCCGAGCGGATCCTCGTGGTGGGCCAAGCCGGTCGCATGGAGCTTGGCATCGACCGAGCGCACCACGACGGTCGCCGAAACGGGGCGCCCCGCGGTGTCACGGGTGCGGATCGCGAGATTCACCGTCCCGCCAGGGCGGTAGACGGGGGCATCCGGCGTGATGTCGACCCGCAGGTCCCGTTCGGCCGTGCGGAACACGGCGTCGAAGGTCCCGCCGTCCTCGTATCGATAGCCCGTGAAATGGATCGCCGAGACCTCGACGTTCGGCGGCCCCCAGTCGGGGAACGCGAAGCGATAGCGCGGCGTGGGCTGGATGATCTGGGTGCGAAGCCCACGCTGGGCGGTCAGGAAGAGGTACCGATCGTCGGGGCGTCGCGGGCGCCCGGTCGGCTCCCGCATGGTCAGGTCGACAGGGTCGCCCGTGTCGAATGACGGGCTGTCGACCGGGATCGTGAGCCCGAGCCCATCGAGCTCGCCGTCATCGCCCTCGCCGTCCCTCCTCGCGTCGGTCGAACTCCTCGCCAGGAGCCCGTCGCTGTCGGCGGTCCGCACGTCGACCTGGTAGTCGTCGCGAGAGGCGATCGCGGGGAAGCTCGCGTCGTATGTCCCGTCGGCCCGGGTCGTGACCCGGACGGTGCCGAGATCGTGGACCCGGACTCGGTAGTCGTACTCCGGCACCACCTTCTTCTCGATCTCGTCGTATGTCGTGCCGACCTGCACCTGGTAGTAGGTCCGTCGGACGGCGTGGACCGCGACCCTCGCGCCCGCCAGCGGCGCCCCATTCGGATCTACGGACCAGATCTCCGCGCCACTCGCCAGGTCGTGCTCGAGGCGATCGCGATCGAGCGCATCGACCGCCCCATGGACGTTGACACGACCACCGCGCAACGTGGCGTCGACCGTGACGAGCCGGGTGCTGGGAAAGATCATGATGCCGCGTGACACGCCGTCGATGTCACCTTCCTCGGCCCGCGCCGGGCTCGCCGACAGCTCCGCGACCCCGAATGGATGCTCCGTGGAGGCCGCGGTGAAGCGGTAGGTCGCGGACCCATCGGCACCCGTCGTCAGGAATCGTGCTGGCTCGTCACCGATGCGAAGGCGGACGCCCGGGACCGGCGTCCCGTCGAAGAAGGTCGTCCGGGCCGTGACCCTGACCCGGTCGCCTGCGACATAGACCCGATGGCCCGTCCGCAGATCGACCCGATAGGCCGGTTTGCGGATGGGGGCGATGGATACGCTGGTCGACGTGACGACCTCGGAGCCGACGCGGAGCACGACCTCGTAGTCACCGAAGGGCAATGACGCGAACGGGAGCGAGCCAGAGAAGGTCCCGGTCGGATCGGGGGCGAGGTCGCGGCTGACGATCGGCTGCGTCCGGTCGGGCGAGCCGCTGATCGTGAGGGTCAGCGTGACGATCGCGGGCACCGCCCCGCTGTCGCGGTCGCGGATCGTGCCCCACGCATCCACCGCATCGGTCGGACGATAGACGTCGCGATCGGTGGCCAACACCCGCCAGTACTGCTCGGATCCGGCCGGTGCGCAACAGTCGAAGGACCAGTCATCGCCGGATCCTTCGGCAGCGGCCCAGTCTTCGCTGTCGACCGGCAGGAAGACCGATCGTCCGGTCCGGTCGACGACGGACAGGACCCCACGCGTCGCTCCCTGGCCGTCGGTCCGGAGCTCGGGCGGGGTGTCGACGACCATCAACCCGTCGTTGCCGGTGCGGCCGATGGTGGCACCGGCCCGCTGCACCGATGCGCCGCCGACCGGCCGGCCCGACGCGAGGTCGTTCAACCAGACGAGTGTCGTCGTCCTCGAGACGGCCACGTAGCCCGCCAGATCCGTCACCTGCAGCAGGGTTTGGATCGGTCGGGTCCGAGACGGCTGCTGGACGACGTACCACCCCGACGGCAGGCGCTTCGGGAGCTGGAAGGTCAGGGTCCCCGCCGTGCCCCGGAGCCGCACCTTGGCGGAGAGCACCCGCGGCAGACCGCGGGTGGAGACCAGTTCGGAGGTCGAGAACCGGGTCCAGACCGTCGCGGATCGGAGGCGTTCGAATGCGCTGATGGCCGCGTCACGATCGGCCAGGCGATACACATCGATCGATGTCCTCGACGGTGGCTTGACCTCGTCGGCGAACCACCAGACGGACAACTCGGGTGCCGAGCCGGTCGGCCAGTCCGTCATCGCATCGCCGAACTGGAGGGTCCCGGACGGCCGATCCCTTCCCGAAGCCGCCGTTTCGAAGCGGAAGCGCACGGTCGATGCCATGGTCTCGTCCGTGCCGCGGACCCGGATCCCGCGCGCGACCGTGACCGTATAGAGGGTCCTGGCCTGGAGCGGCCGCGCCGGCAGGAAGACGAGCGTCCGGCCGCGCTGCTCGAACCGGCCCTTCGTGGCCGGTGCGATCGACACATGCCCCGCGGCATCCTCGACCCCGTCCTGGTCGAAGGTGACCTCGATCCCGGTATCGAGGGGCACGCCGCTGGCCCGATCGCCCGGGACCGTCGACACGACGCGGACCGGAGCCTGCGTCTGGAACGCCCATCGGTCGAGCAGCGCGCCGGCCGGGCTGCGTAAGGTGAATCGATAGACGATGCCGGGTTCGAGCGGGGCCTTCGGCAGCAGCCGCACGCTCGTGGCATCCGCCCCTGGTTGCACCGCGAGCTCGACGGCGGGCTCGACCGTGAGCTGGGTCGCAAGGGTCTCGGGTCGGACGTCGCCTAGGGCGGTGAGGCGGAAACCCGCCTGCACGCTCACCACGTTCCCGGTCCCCTCAGCCACGAGCTCCGCGAGGCGATCGCCCGTGGCCACGCTCGGACTTCCCGTCGGGGCGGGCGAGGCTGGTGCGACGTCCGCCGTCGGGGCGGGGCTTCCGTCGGCGATCAGCCCCGGGGAGGCCGGTGCGGACTGCCAGTCGAGGGTCCCGCTCACGATGGCGATCACGATGACGAGGACGGCCAGGCCGCCGGTCGCGAGAACGGGGAGGCGTGCGCTCGCCGGGAGCGATGCCCGTCGCTTCGGTTCGACATGAGATGCGCTCGAAGCGACGCGGTCCGGGTCACCCAGCGGGTCGCGCATCGGGCTGTCTGGGACCGGTCCGAGGACCGGCGCGTCGGCCCACCGGGTCTCGGCCGCAGACCGGCAATCCGCGCACGCGGCGAGATGGGCATCGAGGCTCGTCTGCTCGTCGGGTTCGAGATCGGCGTCGATCGAGGTCGCGATCAACGCGCGGGCCCGCGCGTGGTCGATCACATCCATGGCTCGTCAACTCCGAGCGGCTCATCCAGTCGCATCGACGCCGGCTTCATAGGCCCGGGACCCCCTCTGCCTAGATGACGCCGAAGAGCCGATGTCGTTACATGCAGACAGGCGGGGAACACGGCCGCCGCACGGACGCCACGAGGGCCCCCCTCAGACGTTCAGCCGATGACGTTGCGCTCCACGACGCGTCGGCCGGCCGCGATCCGCTCGAACCCGAACACCCCAAGATCGAGCGTGACGAAGCGACCGTGGACGATCAATTCGGCGATCGCCCGGCCGACGGCGGGGGCCTGCTGGATGCCGTGGCCGCTGAAACCGTTGGCGAACAGCAGGTTCGCGATCTCGGGGTGGCGGCCGAGGATCGCGTTGTGATCCCAGGTGTCGACCTCGTAGTAGCCGGCCCACGCGCGGAGCAGGCGGATCGCATCGAACGCCGGCACCCGCGCGGCGAGCGCGGGCCACAGTCGGTCCGCGAAGTCGCGGTGATCGACCTCGAGTGGCAAGCCCGGAAGATCCTCTGCCTCGGGCGGTGCGATCGCCGCGATGAATGAGCCGCCATCTGGCCGGAACCACGCGCCGGAGGGGTCGATGACGAGTGGGCAGCCCGGTAGGTCCGACGCGACATCGAACACGAAGACCGATCGGCGCCGAGCCTCGACCGGGAGTACCACGCCGGCCATCGCGGCGACCTCCGCGGCCCAAGGTCCGGCAGCATCCACCACCGTCCCGCAGGGGATCGAGCTGCCGTCCCCCAACTCGACGCTGGTCAGGCGGTCACCGCGCTGGCCCAGCGCGACGACCTCGCCGGTCACGAGGTCAGCCCCGCCTTCGCGGGCAGCGGAACGGAGCGTCCGAAGCAGCGCATATCCGTCGAACCAGCCCTCGCCGGACCGTCCGAGCGACCCGGCCGCGATGCCGTCGACCGCGAGCCACGGGAAACGTCCGGCGAGTTCATCTGGCGACAGCAGTACGACGTCGACGCCCTCGGCGCGTTGGACCGCGTGGTTGTGACGGAGCGTGTCGATGCCGGATGGTCCGGCCAGGTAGAGGTAGCCGGCCTCGTGCAGGTCGATGCCTGGCTGCTGCTGGAGCCACTCGAAGGAGAACCGGGACATCCGGATGTTCTCGGGGGTGGAGAACTGCTGGCGGATCGAGGCCGCGGAGAGCGCCGACGAGGCGCGCTCGAAGGTCGGGTCGCGCTCCACGATGGTGACCGACCCGTCGAAGGCCGGGTCCGCGGTCAGGAACCGACCGATCGCGCTGCCCATGACCCCGCCACCGACGATGACGACGTCGCGGACGTGGGTCACGCGACCGTCAGGGCAGGTCGATCGCGACGCAGCAGAGTCCTGGCTGCTGGTCGAGCCGGGCCGTGGCCGCGTCATCGCCGAGCCCGTCGAGGACCCCTTCCGCGAGGGCCAGGTTCATCCCGCACACGAGGTCCCGATGGTTCGCGACCAGGGCATGGAACGGGCAGTTCCCGAACCGGATCTCACCGTCGATCTCGCGTGGCTCATAGCCGCGGCCGCCGAGCGCCTCCAGCAGGCCCTGGCGCCGTCGGGCGCGCGACGAGCGTGGACCTGCCGCCGCGCGGGCGGCTGCGCCGACGTCCTCACCGACGTGGTGGGCCGCCGCCCGCAGCGCGTCCGGCGGGAGCTGGCTGCTCATCGCCTCGAGCGTGTCGGCCATGATCGAGGCAGCGACGTCGTAGCGCCGCTCGGGCAGCGACACCCGCATCTCGCGATCGCCGCGCGCGTACAACTTGGCGGGTCGACCGGCACCAGGACCCGTTCGGCCCGACAGGCGGCGATAGCTGACTGACAGTAACTCGGCCTCGGCCAGACGGTCGAGGTGGAAGGCCGCCAATGACCGGGTCACGTTCACGGCCGCCGCGACCTCATCGCGCCCGACCGGGCGACCCTGGGCGACGACCCAGTCGTACAGCGCTCGTCGGACGGGCTCGTCGAGCAGGGCGATGGCGTCGATATCGCTCGTGGTGGTGGATGTGGCTGGCGGCGTGGCGAGGGGCTGGCGTGACATGGCTATATTCTAAAGCGAATATCTACTTGCACAAGGGACGGCAAGGGACGGGCCGGTTCGGGTGCTCATCCTCTTACACCCAGCGACGCGCCCGATCCGTTCGGTCCTCCCGGATCCTCGGGATCGCCGGCATCCAGGCGGGCCCGCAGCATTTCGACGCCGTCGGGGCGCAGGGCCCGGCAGGACCAGGCGTCGGGACGTTTCGACCAGGCTTCGACCTCGACGGTCGCGCCCGCCTCGGCTGCCCGTGCGTACTCGAGTCGGGCGACGCGCGGGACCGCCCGCACGGTCGACGCTCCACCTGCCGCGATGACCGCCTCGTCGAGCCAGTCGGCGTAGACAGCGTTGTTGACGTGGTCCATGGGGTCGAGCTCCTGGGGACGAACCGCGAACCGCCGACGCCCGCGATCGTCGGGGGGATCGCCCAGGACGACCCGCGCCAGCGGGAAGGTCGCATGGGGCGCCCAGAACACGCCGTCGAACTCCTTCGGGACGCGGGTCGGCGCGCCTCGGGCGTCGAGCAGGACCCAGTCGACGTGGGTCCACGCCACCGTGGTCCCGGCGTCGTCGACGAACTCCGTTCGGCGGCGTGCCCAGACCCGGCGCCAGCCGGTGACCAGCGTCGTTCCGACGAGCGCATCACCGACTCGCACGGGCGCGCGGACCACCACTTCCGCGGCACGGGCGAGCCAGGTCAGGCCACGCAACCGGTACCACTCACGGGTGAACCCGCGCTGCGAGGAGTGGAACCACGCCAGGTCCTGGGCATAGCGCAGCAGCGCCGAGGTCCGTAGCAGCCCATCGGGCGCCGCCTCGTCGAACCTGACTCGATAGGGCGCCGAACAGCGGTCCGGGACCCGGTCGACGGCGGATCCGCTCACACCGCTCCCGACAACGTGTCGAGCGATCCGAGGCTGACGACGCGAATCCGGTCATGGGGCGCTGTGAGCCGGTCGAGGCGCACCCGACACGACCGTTCCGCATCGAAGACGACCAGCGCCACCGACAGGGTGGCATCCTCGTCCGCCGCGTGGCGCTGCGCGTCGTCGAGCTGGTGCAGGACGTCGTCGCCGATCCCGCGGGCACCCCATTTGCAGTCGTACGCCTCCGCCGATCCGTCGCGCTCCACGGTCACGTCGTATGGGTGGATCTCGGCTCGGACCCCGTCGAACAGGATCCGCCGCTCGCGCCGGACGATGCCCGGTTCGACCCGTCGCGCCAACAGCCCGGCCGTGAGCGCTTCGACGATCGCACCGCGGAACTGGCTGCGGATCTGCTCCCCGCGCTCGGCGACCTCGAGGCTGACCGCCAGCACCGCTTCGGATCGTCGGCGATCGGCGGCCGACACCGTGGGGCCGAACAGCGTCGGGAACATCGTCAGCCAGACCGAGGGATCGGTCGACGTCCCGTTCATGACCGCCCGGGCAAGCACGCGTTGCCCTTCCGTGGCATCAAGGAGCAACGCGGCAGCTCGGGCGACGGATGGATCCGCCTGGATGCCGGCATAGACGATCGCCCGTCCGTCGCGGGCGGCGTCCTGGAATCTCATCCGGGCTCGCCGAGGGCCAGGAGGACGACCTGCGGGAACGTGGACAGCCAATCGATGGCGCGATGCGGGTCGGAGATCAGGCCGATCTCGGCGATGGCACCATCGATCGCCGCCGCCACGAGCGGATCGGTCGTCTCATCCCCACGGGCGTCGGCCACGGCCTCGAGTCGCGCGCGCCAGGCGAGCGTGAGGTCGGCCACGTAGGTCCATTCGTCCTCGATCTCCTCGCCGAGCGCCGCGAGTCCGTCGTAGGCATCGAGCGCGACGGCGATCGTCTGATCGAGCTGGCGGGCCGACGGGCTGTCCATCGGCGGGAAGGGTACCGCGCGGGCGGACGCGCACGGATCGAGGCGTCAGCGCTCCCGGGCGGCGAGGGGGGGTCGGCTGGCAGCCGGCAGCTTGTGAGCAAGCCCCGGTCGGGCCAGCGGCCGACGGACCGGATCGCCGGTGCGACTGCCGGGGCGCGTCGCCCCGCGCAACAAGGACTCGAGTCGGCGCCGAGCTCGCTCGTCCCAGGCTCGCGAGTAGGCGGCGGTCGCGGCGGCCCGAAGTGTGGCCGCGGCGCCGCGCTCCCCGGACGCCTCCATCTCCGCGACCTGATCCAGGATCGCGCGGTACAGCGCAGGGAGCTCCTCGGCGGGAGAGTTCGACTCCATCCTCCACACCTTCGGGGACGAGACAGCCCGAGGGAATAGCCTGTGGGTCCCGTCGCGGGACCGACGAACGGACCAGCCGTCAGTCGCCGGGGTGACCCCCACTCCGGATCTCGAACGAGTGGAAGGTGCCTGACGGCACCGACCAGGCGGTCGTGACGTGGTCGACCAGGGCCCCAGCCGGCCCGGCCTCGAGGGCCGCCAGCAGCCGTTCGAGGTCCGCACGAGCGCCCTCGGCGACGCAGCGCACCGATCCATCCTGGGCATTCGCGACCCAGCCGGTCAGGTCCGAACCCATGGCCACCCGCAGCACGTAGTAGCGGAACCCGACGCCCTGGACCCGGCCGTGGACGGTGGCGTCCAGGCGGGCTGTCGTCATGCGGCAGCTCGAGCCTCGAGGCGACCCCAGGCGAGTGCCAGGTCGTCGAGGACGAGCTCCGGTGACACGTTGCCGGCGATCAGCACGGCGGCGTGCCCGATCCGGTCGAGGAGATCGCGTACCGCACCCGGGTCCGACCGCGCGGCCGCCTCGACCGACTCATCGAGTCGGGCGATGTCGCGGACCGATCCGACCAGCCCGCGCTGGCAGAGCGCGAGATCCCGAGCGACGTCCGACCAGACTGCGATCAGCGCCTCGGCGGCTCGGCGTCGTTCGGTGGCGGGGACGCGGGCGGGCTCCACCCGGTCGATCGACTCGTCGTCGTCGGTCCGCTGACCCGCGGGCGCCGCTGCGGTCTGGGTGCGATCGGTCGGCGTCACTGGCGTGTTCGAGATCGCGACCGCGGCAAGGACGGTCGACGGGGCGGCCAGCGCGCGGATGGCCGTCAAGGAGGCGCCCGCTCCGGCACCTAGCAGGTCGAGCAGCGCCCGGCCGACTGCATCGCGTTCGCGAAGCGCTTCGGGATCCTGAGCCCAGGCAAGAGCGAGTCCTGGCCGCCCGTCGACGAACCGCGCGATCCGCGCGGCGGTCGGCGGATCGGCGGCGCCGTGGTCGGCGAGGATCGCCTCGATCTCACGCACACCGACAGGCCCGAGGCGCAGGCGAGCCGATCGCGACCGGATGGTCGGCAGGAGTGGCTCCTCGGCGGCCGCACAGAGCACGATCGTCGTCCCCGCTGGCGGTTCCTCGAGCGTCTTGAGCAGCGCCGCCTGAGCGTCCTCGTTGAGACGGTGCGCCGCCTCGATGATGGCGACCCGGGCACCGCCTTCCACCGGGAGGAGCGAGAGCTCCGAGATCAGGTCACGCACCCCGCGCACCTTGGATCCCGGCCCACCGATCACGACCTGCCGGCCCGGGCCCTCCGGTCCGAGTCGGTGGAGGTCCGGGTGCGTTCCCGAGAACGCCAAGCGGCAGGCTCGGCACGTACCACAGGGCCGGCGCCCCAGATCCGGCTCCGTGCACAGCAGACCGGCCGCGAGGTCCGTGGCGAGGGTGGTCTTGCCGATCCCCTCCGGGCCCACGAGCAGGACCGCGCCCGATGCATTGCCGCGGATCATCGCCGAGATGGCGGCGAGCGCGGCCGGATGGCCGCGCGTCCGGGCACCATCCATCGGAATCAGGCGGGGTCGGCCTTGGAGGTCGTCCGCCGGATCGTACGGCGCTTGGGCGCCGGCGCGGCTTCGGGCAGGGCGGGATCAGCGCCCTCACCGGACGTCGCTGCCGCGGGCCGGCGTGTCGTCCGACGCTTGGGGGTCGCGGTCGACGTCACGTCGTCCGCTCCCTCCGACCTCGCCGGCGCGGCATCCTCGGTCGTCGCAGCCGTCTTTCGCGTGGTGCGACGCTTCGGCGCAGCCGCGGGAGCGGTCGCGTTGCCGGGATCGTCCGCGGTCTGCGCCGCGGTGGAGTCGGCCGTCACCGCGGGGGACTTCCGGGTCGCCCGACGCTTCGGTGCGGCCGCGGGCGTCGTGGCATCCTCGGGCGGCGACCCGGCGATCGCTTCGAGCGTGTCTCCGGACGACGTCGGTGCGGCCTCGGGACCGCGGATCGATGGCTTCGACCCGACCTGCGCTCGCAGCATCGCCTCGAGCTCTGGCGGCACCTCGCTCCACGGTTCCGCCGACGACGAGCGCGGCGCGACGCCCCGCCCGCGGTCATCCGGGCGTCCCCGGCCGCGATCGTCTCGCGGACCGCGGTCGCGCTCGGCGGTCCGACCGCTGACGTCGGGATACCGATTGATCCCGCCGCTGCGAGATCCGGTCCCGAACCGTTCGCGCGCGATGGCCGACTGGTAGGCCGACCGACCGCCGCGTGGGCCGCGCTGGCCCTGGCCCGGGCCCCGGCCGCGCGCGTCGCGACGCTGTTCCGCGATCAGGTATTCCGGGATCTCGGGCTCGTCGAAGTCCTCATCGTCGGCCGCCAGCGGCGTGAGCCCCGTCGTGCGCGGCACGGTCGGTGTACCGATCTGGGAATCCCAGACCGACCCGAAGGGCGTGCTACGCGGCGGTCGCGGCGCCTCGACCGGCTCGTCCTCCTCGTCGAGGTCCTCGAAGGTCTGGCTCGCACTCGTCGCGTCGACCGGTGCTGCGGCACCTTCCTCGCGACCGCGACCTCGGCCTCGGCCTCGGCCGCCGCGCCGACGGCGCCGACGCCCGTCGCCACCGCCCTCGCCGGCTTCGACGTCGCCGGGCTCTGGGCCGCCCTCAGCGTCCGCGTCGACGGCGTCGAGCGTGAAGACCTCGGCGGCCGCGA
This sequence comes from Candidatus Limnocylindrales bacterium, assembly GCA_035688805.1. Classification (GTDB taxonomy): domain Bacteria; phylum Chloroflexota; class Limnocylindria; order Limnocylindrales; family CSP1-4; genus SPCO01. The sequence goes on along the minus strand of DASSMQ010000120.1, from coordinate 1,113 downwards.
GATCGGCCTCGTCATAGGCACCCGCTCGGCGCGACAGTCGCTCGCCGGGCAGGGCCACCAGGCCCGAGCCGTTGCCGTTCACCGCCGCCGTCTCGGTCGAGGGACGCGATCGACCACGACCTCGGGACCCGGTCGCCGCCGGTTCGCTATCGGTCGCGCGACCGCGGCCACGGGTCGTCCGACCGCGACCACGCCCGGCACCGGTGCCTTCGGTCTGCTTGTCGGGCACTTCGGTCATCGACAGGTCGGCGTCATCGCCGGCCACTCGACGGCCGGACCGCGACCCTTTTTCCACGCGCGCGAGCTGGGTGATGTCGGTGAACAGGTCGGCCACCTCGATCAGGTCCGAGCTGGTGTTACCTCGGAAACTGATGACCTCGACCCGGACGCCCATCTCCTGGACCGCACGGATGGCCGGGGCGAAGTCGCCGTCGCCCGAGACCACGATGGCGATATCGAGGTTCCTGGCCGTCTTCATCATGTCGACGACGAGCTCGATGTCGAGGTTCGCCTTGACCTTGCCGTCGCCGTACTTGCGGATGTCCTTGCTGACGACCTTGTAGCCGTGACGGCGCAGGAAGTCATGGAAGTTGCGCTGGTTCTCGTTGTCCGGGTCAAGCCCGGTGTAGGCGTATGCGCGGACGAGATCCCGCCCGGCGCCGGCCGACTTGAGGAGCGTGACGTAATCGATGTCCACGCCGGCGGCCTTGGCCGCATAGAAGATGTTCGCCACGTCCACGAAGACAGCGACGTTCTTGCCCACCTTGACTCCTTGTGATGATGCTGGGGCCGTCGGCGCGATTGCGCTGCCTGACGGTCCCGGTCAGGTCCTGGTTCGTGCTCCGGCGGCTCCGACCGTGGCCACTCGGCACTCGACACGCGGACCGGCTTCGACGAATCCGTGACGCTCCAGACGGGTCCGCTCCGTCGGGTCGTCGGAGAGGGCTGCCTCGACGATGCTGCAGCCCTTGTTGCGTGCCGAGCGGAGGAGCTCCTCCAGCAGCGCGTCCGTGACGCGGTCCGCGTCATGGTCGGGATCGACCACGATCAGGTCCACGGCGCCGACGAAGCCACCGGCCCGGACGGACGGTCGGAGGGCGAGAACCGCGCCTC
>DASSMQ010000119.1:0-6614 GCA_035688805.1 Candidatus Limnocylindrales bacterium | reverse complement strand
TGCGGTCGCGGAACATCCGCTTGCCACTCCCGAGGACCACCGGGTAGACCGCCAGTCGGTACTCGTCGACGAGGTCGTGTCGGAGGAGCTCGTCGACCAGGTCCGGGCTGCCGTAGACGATCAAGTCGCCACCCGGCCGCGCTTTCAGGTCGGCGACCTGTTTGGCCACGTCGCCCGAGATGATCGTCGTGTTGTTCCAGTCGGCCCGCTTGAGCGTGTTCGAGACCACGAATTTCGGGACCGTGTTCATCCACGCGGTCAGCTCGGGGTCGCCGGCGTCCTGGGTCGGCCAGAATGCGGCCCAGATCTGCCAGGTCCGACGCCCGAGCAGGAGCGCGTCGGCCGACATGGCCAGGGCCTTGTTGTAGACCTGATCTTCGTCGGTCTGGACACGCAGCGCCCACGCGTTACGGCCACTTCGGTGTTCGTCGAAGCCGGGCGCTTCGATGATCCCGTCGACGGTGACGAACGCGGTCACGACGAGCTTCACGGTCCAAGACTAGTCGGCGCGCGCGAGCGGGGATGGGGCGTTCGTCAGGCCGCGGGATCGGGGAGCGGCAGACGAGCGAGCCGCGCGGGGTCGACGAGGACGTCGAGTCCGGTGATCCGGTCGCCGTCGAAGCGGAAGCCCATCACCGCGTATACACCGCGCGGCGGGACGACCACCAGGCCGGGACGCCCATCGACGAGGACCTTGCGCCCATAGCCCGCCAGGTGACGGAACATCGTTGCGGACTCGGCGACCGCGTGCGCCCCCTCGACCCGGACCAGCCCGCGGCGCCCGCCGAAGTCGGCCCGGACGACGACCTCGGGATCGAGCAGCCGCACCAGCGCTTCCAGGTCGCCGCCGCGCGCGGCCGCGAAGAACGCATCGACCAACGCGCGTTGGCGGTCCCGGTCCCGATCGACGTCGCCCTCGGCCCCGCGTACCCGCCGTCGAGCTCGACTGGCCAGTTGGCGGGCGGCCGCAGGGGTTCGGTCGATCGCACGCCCGACCTCGGCGAATGGCAGCCCGAAGACGTCGTGGAGGACGAAGGCGAGCCGCTCCGCCGGCGACAGGGTGTCGAGCACGACGATGAGCGCGATGCCGACCGAGTCGGCGAGGATGGCCTCCGATTCTGGATCCGTGCCCGGGTCGGCGCTGACGATCGGGTCGGGGAGGTGATCTTCCAGCGACGCCTCGCGATGCGTCCGCCGCGATCGGAGCATGTTGAGGCAGACCCGCGCAACGATCGTGGTCAGCCACCCGCCGACGTTCTCGACGCCCTCGGCGCCGGCGCGATCGACGCGCAGCCAGGCCTCCTGCAGAGCGTCGTCGGCTTCGGCCTGCGAACCCAGCAATCGATACGCGACGCTGGCAAGTCGAGGCCGTGCGTGCTCGAATTCCTCGGTGAGCCAGGCGGGTCCGGCCATCCGGTCACATCTCCTTCGGTGGCGGTGTCAAGAGCATGACCCCCAACCTCCGAACGATGTGACCGCGAGGTACGAGATGGACACGCAGCAGCCACGCACGAACGGCCCGGCTGTGGCCCCGGCCTACGTCCGAGCTCCCAACTCCCTGGTCCGCGGCTTGCTACGCCTTGGCATGCCGATGGGCCCGAACACCCTGCTCACGGTCCGCGGCCGAACGTCCGGGCAGCCGAGGACCGTTCCCGTCGCCGTGACCGAAGCGGAGGGCCGGCGCTTCGTGATCGGCGCATATGGCGACGTCCATTGGGTCCGCAACCTGCGGGCCGCCGGGGGAGGGGAGATCGTGCTCGACGGTCATCCGACGAAGATCAGCGCGGTCGAGCTCGACACGGCCCAGGCGGAGCAGTTCTATCGAGACATCGTCGGGCCCTATCTGGCTCGCGTGCCGCGGATCCTGCAGGTCCTGGTCCGGGCCGTGTTCCGGCGTGTGGCGCCGGACATCCTGACCGATCCGTCGATTGCAGCGAGGAAGCGCCCGGTCTTCGAGCTGTTCACGACCTGAACGCGGGCGATCGGAAACCATCCGCGGACCGCGGCAACGATGGACTAGGCTCCAGGGATGACCGCTCCCGGCCACCCCTCGCCGACGGCCGCCCAGATCGACCGATTCCGCCGCGCCTTCGCGGGTGAGATCGTCACGCCCGATGCGACCGGCTACGACGACGCTCGACGGGTCTGGAATGCCGTCTTCGATCGTCATCCGGCGCTGATCGTCCGGCCCGCGAGCGTCGACGATGTCATCGCCGCGATCCGGTTCGGGCGCGAGCGCGACCTCGAGATCGCCGTCCGCGGTGGCGGGCACAGCGCCGTCGGGCATTCGACGACCGACGGCGGCCTGGTCATCGACATGGGCCGGATGAACGCGGTGAGCGTCGACCCCACCCGACGGCTCGCACGGACCGGTGGTGGGGCGCTACTCGGCCAGCTCGATGTCGCGGCCCAGGAACATGGGCTCGTCTGCCCGGTCGGGGTCGTCGGCCATACCGGGGTTGCCGGGCTCACGCTCGGCGGCGGCGTGGGTCGTCTACAACGACGCTTCGGGCTGACCATCGACAGCCTGCGTGCCGTCGAGCTCGTGACCGCCGACGGGCGCGTCGCCCGGGCGAGCGCTGACGAGGAACCGGAGCTGTTCTGGGGCCTGCGCGGCGCGGGCGCGAACTTCGGGGTCGCGACGAGCCTGGAGCTCGAGCTCCATCCCTTCTCGGGGACGCTGTTCCGCGGGGTGCACGTCCATCCCGCGACGGATATCCACGAGGTCTGGGAGCTCTTCCGCGCCTTCGCGGCGGGCGCGCCCGACACGATCGCCGCCATCTTCACGGTCGCGCTCGCCCAGCCGGCCCAGGACTATCCGGACGCTGTCGCGGGTCGGCCGATCGTCGTCATCTCGTACAACCACAGCGGGGCAGGGGAGGACGTCGAGCGCGACATCGCGCCGCTGCTGGCCGGTCCGAAGCCGGCGTCGGTGACCACGTCCACCGAGCGGTACCTGGATGTCCAGCGCTCGAGTGACCTCACGCTCGCTTGGGGTTCTCGGACAGCGATCCTCGGCGGCTTCGTCCCGGACTGCTCACCGGCCGTCCTGGACGCATTCGTCGCCCAGGTCGACCAGGTCCCGGGCGACGCGTCCATCTCGGTGACGATGATGGGCGGCGCGATCGACCGCCTGGCCGACGATGCGGCGGCCTTCACCGGTCGCGGGCACCCCTTCGACGTCAGCCCGGACACGGGCTGGACGGATCCGGACCTCGACGAGGCCAATCTGACATGGGTCCGCCAGGCGATGGCGATCGTCGAGCGGGATCGCCTGCCTGGCCGCTACATCAACGAGCTGTCCGATGCCGGCCCAGAGGTGACGCAGGCAAGCTACGGCGACGCCAAGCTCGAGCGCCTGCGGGCCCTGAAGCGTGCCTGGGATCCGGCGAATGTCTTTCGCCTGAACCACAACATCGCGCCGTGACCTCGATGGCCCTTGCTAGGGTCCGAGCTGACTCCCGATCGTCCGCGTGAGCAGATAGACGGCGACCGGCAAGAGCAGCGCCGAGAGGAAGCCGCTCAACACCTGGGGCCGCCATGGCCAGGTCGGCACCTCGAAGATCCGCTTCCGGGCGTCCGATACCCCGGCGAGGGCATCGCTGACGACCTTCGTGCCGTCGAACTCGCCCGCGTCGATCCTTCGATACATCTCCTGGCTCAGGCGCTTGAGGCGAAGCTCGACGTCGCGCACGAGGATCTGTTTCTCCTGGACGAGCCGCTCATGGATGCCCCACAGGGGCAGGAAGAAGCAGGCGATCCCGATGACGAACACCCCGGCGAGGACGGCGATCGCGATCGGGTTGCCCGCCTGGAATGCCGAATTGAGGGTCAACGTGTAGTACCCGCTGATGACATAGGCGACGCCTGTCATGGCCGTCACGTACGAGAAGGCGTACACGGACACCCGATCGAATGGATCGATGGCTGTCGCCTCTCGGTGGATCCGCGCCACGAGCCGCAGCTGGTGCAGGGTGTGGAGAAACGCCAGCAGCACGACCCAGTAACCGAGGAATGCGCTCGGGACGTACGCGGCGAAGAGGACTGTGCGGTTCGCGCCAGGGCCGATCGCCTCGGGTGCCGCCTCGAGGAACGCGACCACCGTGACGACGGCTGCGACCACGAGTGTCGCGAGCCCGTACCCCGCCCGCGAGTTCACGAACCAGAAGCGCCACGTCTCCCGCTCCTCATCCGGCCAGCCGGTCGCCGGCCAGAACGCCGAGAGCGCTCGCTCCGAGGCTCGATTGATGAGTGCGATCGCCGCAAGCGTGTACGGGGCATAGAAGTGGCCGACCGCGAGGACCGGATGGATCGAGCCGAACGGGACCTGTCCGGTCGCCCAGACGATCCCGTGCGACCAGACGAACAGGAGCACGTACAGGAGTGGGAACAACCACCAGCCGTGGTAGGGCAGGTCGTCGACCCAGGCGAGGAAGCGACTCAACACGCCCGGGCGATACCGCGTGGTCATCGAACCCGCACGATGCTAGCTCTGCGCGGCCGACACGAGCGAATAGAAGCTGACGGCCGCCACGGCGAGCTGGATGCACAAGGCGAGCGCGTAGATGGCCACCGACGCGAACACGAGCGCATTCGCCCAGAACAAGAGCGTCGCGGTCGGTCCGAGGGCGAAGAGCACGAGTGCCGTTCCCGTCCGGTTGCCACCCGCCCGCATGAACTGGCGCCCGCGCCACGTCACGATCGCCGTCGCGTACGCGCCGACACCGGCGCTGGCCCACACCAGCGCGGCTCGCTCGTCGCCGAGCCAGGCGAACGCGATCGACGGCACGAGTGCCTCGAACATCACGTTGAAGCTCGTCGAGACGACGGCCCGCTGCCGGATCCGCATCGCCGGGTGCCACGAGCCGTCCGGCGGCACCAACGCTGCCGTCACGGCGGTGAACCCGGCGACCACCACGGCGAGCGCCGCGATCTCGAGCAGGAGCGCCTCACCGGGCATGTTCGGGAGTCTAGCCGCGGGGCCGGCCGCTCACGCGGTGCGCCGACAGCGATGGGCAGTCACGCGGCATCATCTCGTCGATGACCCACGTCGGCCTGCTCGGCGTCCAGTCCAGCGCCGGCGCTCATACACCGGGCCAGGAGAAGGCCGCGCGGGCCCTTCGGGATGCGGGCCTGCTCGAGCAGCTCCAGGCCGCTGGATCGGTCGTGACCGACTACGGCGACTTGCCGCTCGTGCGCTCGCGTCCCGATCCGGAACACCGTCGGGCACAGAACCTGGGGCTCGTCGCGGAGGTAGCGACGGCTGTCGCGGACCGGGTCGAGGCGATCGCCGGCGCTGGGCAGCTCCCGCTGATCATCGGCGGCGACTGCACCGTCACCGTCGGTGCGGTGGCGGGTCTGGTGCGAGCCGGTCAGGACCCGAGCCTGCTGTACTTCGACGGGGGAGTCGACCTCTACGTCCCGCAGACCCAACCCGAAGGCCACCTCGACTCGATGGGCGTCGCCCACATGATCGGCGTGCGCGAGGCCGCGCCCGAGCTGAGCCGGATCGGGCCGCGCGTTCCGCTGCTCGACCCCAGTCGGGTGCTCTACTACGGGCCGTGCCTGCAGCACACCGAGGAGGCCGAAACGCGCGTCTTCGCGGCACACGGCATGCGGGCGTTCGCGCTGGACGAGGTGGACGGTCGGGCGAGCGAAGCGGCATTCGAGGCCCGTGCGGCGATCGAGTCCCACGGGAGCCCGTTCCTGATCCATTTCGACGTCGACGTGCTCGACTTCATCGACTGCCCACTCGCCGACGTGCCGCACTACGAACACGGGATGAGCCTGTCGGACGCGATGGCCAGCCTTCGGGTCTTCGTGGCCAGCCCGCGGTTCGGGGGACTGGTCGTGACCGAGATCAACCCCGACCACGCCGACGCCGAGGGCGCGTCCATCAGCAGGTTCGTGACGGCGCTGGTGTCGGCGATCAGCGGACGGGAAGGCGACCCGTAGTCGCACGGACCGTGGTCTACCCTTCGACGATCACGGATAGGGAGCGATGACCATGAAGCTGACCGCATCGATGATGCTGACCCTGGATGGCGTGTACCAGGGCCCTGGAGGCCCTGACGAGGACCGACGCGGCGGGTTCGAGCGTGGTGGATGGACGGCGGCGTACGCCGACCCGGAGGGATGGCCGTTCCTGACCGCGTGGTTCGAGCGCGCTGATGCGTTATTGCTCGGGCGCAAGACCTGGGAGATCTGGGAGCCGTACTGGCCGCACCACGACGGTGGCGATCCGGTCTCCCACGGCATCAACGTCCTGCCGAAGTACGTGCCCTCGACCACGCTCAAGGACCCGACGTGGCAGAACACCCACGTCATCGGCGGCGACGTCGAGGCCGCGGTCCGCGAGCTGAAGGCGACGCCCGGGCGCGAGCTCCAGGTCCACGGCAGCGGCGAGCTGCTGCGATGGCTCCTCGAGCGCGACCTGGTCGATGAGCTCAACCTGCGAATCTACCCGGTCATCGTCGGCGACGGGCTCCGGTTGTTTCCAGAGCATGGCCAGACGCACAACCTGGAGCTCGTCGACTCCCGCGCACTCCCGTCCGGCGTGATGCTCCAGACCTACCGACCAGCCGGTCGCGCGACGTTCGGCGACGCCGGGGCGG
>DASSMQ010000118.1:0-3462 GCA_035688805.1 Candidatus Limnocylindrales bacterium | reverse complement strand
ACGGGAGGGCCGCCGTCACCGCTCGCCGAGGGCACCTTCCTGTCCCACGGCGGGCGGATCCTGCTTGATGCGACTGGCGGCGGCGCAAGCGTGACGGGCACGATGAGCTACATCGACACGGCAAACAGTGCCGACCGGTTCGTCGTCAGCCTCGAGTGCGCCCGAACCACGGCTGGCGGCCTCGTCGCGATCGGTGGCCCGGTCACCGAGTCGACGATCGACTCGGAGCCCAAGGGTGGCCGCGTTGCGATCGTCCTCCAGCCTGGGTCGCCGGTCAGGGCAGTCATCCACACGGAGGGCCCGGACCCAGCCAAGGCCACCTGCCAGGCGTTCCTCGAAACCATCCCCGACGTGGGGGATGCTGCGTTCATGAGCGTCATGGAGCCCATCGACGGGGTGATCGACCTCGCACCGTAGGGTCAAGCAGGCGACCACCCGGTGAGCGCGGGTCGCACCGTGGTCCCGGAATTGAAACGGCCCGCCGTCCCCGGCGGGCCGTCGCGTTGCCGTGTCTGCCTAGATCGCGCTGGCGCACGCCTTGCACTTGGTGGCATCGACGGCGTTCGGTTCCTTGCAGAACGGGCAGGTCTTCACCTGGACCTCTGGCTCGGGCTTCATGAACATCTTGGAGATCTGCCAGACGACGAAGGCGATGATGATGAACGCGATCACCGCGTTCACGAACGCGCCCCACCGGATCGCGACCTCGGTCGCCGGATCGCCGCCGGCCGCGGTCTTGAGGACGATCTTGAGCGATGAGAAGTCGACGCCGCCGAGGGCGAGCCCGATGGGCGGCATGATGATGTCGTTGACGAGCGAGTTCACCACGGTGCCCAGTGCGCCGCCGATGATCACACCGATCGCCAACGCGAGCGCGTTCGTCTTGAGCAGGAACCCCTTGAACTCACCGAGCATGCGGGATCCTCCGAAGCGGATGAGCGGTCGCCCAGACGAGTCTCAGTGCTCGACGACCTTCGGCAGCGCCTTCGACTGATCGATCCAGTCCTGGAGCTCGGACTCGCTCGGGACCCTGCGCACGATGTGGGGCTGCGCGTTCATGACCTCGCCGATCTTCGAGGCGAGGTTGGCCGCGTTGCGTTGGGCCAGCTCGGCGGGCGAATCGACGCCGGCTTCCTCGAGCAGGTCAGAATATTCGGAGCCCACGCCCTTGATGCGCATCAGGTCGACGTGATTGACCCATTCGAGGATCTGCGCGTGGGAGATCCCGGTCGCCTGTTCCAGCGAGGTGCGCCCCTTCGGCTTGGCGCCGCGCTCCAGCAGGTCCTCGGTGCTGTTGACGCCCGCTGCCTGCAGCTTGGCCGCGTGCGCCTTGCCGATGCCCTCGACGTCTTCGATCCGCATGCTCGTGATCCTCCGTCGGGCCGCGGCCGGGTTCGGCCGCTCGAACCCCGATGATACCCTTGCCCACCGACGCCACCGCCGCCCGCCGCCGACGCGCCACGCGGCCGACGCGCCGCGCGGCCGACCGCAGCTCGTTCCCGATCCGGCCAGTCGGAGGACCCATGGACCAGGCATTCCGCGACGCCATCACCGCCGGCTACACCTTCAACGAGCCGACGCTGGTCATCGGCAGCGCGATGCTGGGCGATGAGTTGTTCAACGACGTCCGCGTCCAGATGCCGATGTCCATCCTCAATCGGCACGGCCTGGTCGCCGGCGCGACCGGCACCGGCAAGACCAAGACGCTCCAACTCCTGGCGGGGCAGCTCTCGAAGGCCGGCGTGCCGGTGTTCGTGGCCGACATCAAGGGCGACCTGACCGGTCTGGCGGCTCCGGGCGATGCGTCGAACCCCAAGATCGTGGAGCGGGCCGCGTCGCTCGGCTGGACCTTCGTCGCGTCCGGCCATCCGGTCGAGTACCTGTCGCTGACGGGCAAGCTCGGCGCGCAGGTCCGAGCGACGGTCCACTCGTTCGGACCGCTGCTACTCGGCAAGGTCCTGGACCTCAATGAGACCCAGACCAGCATCCTGGCCCTCGTCTTCAAGTATTGCGACGACAACGACCTGCCGCTGCTCGATCTCAAGGACCTCGCCGCCACGCTCAAGTACCTCTCGTCGGACGAGGGCAAGCCGATCCTCGCCGACTACGGCGGGATGTCCTCGGCCTCGGTCGGCGTGCTCCTCCGCAGCCTGGTGGTCCTCGAGCAGGAGGGCGCGGATGTGTTCTTCGGCGAGCCCGAGTTCGACGTCCATGACCTGATCCGGACCACCTCGGACGGCCAGGGGATCATCTCCATCCTCGAGCTGTCGGATGTCATGGACAAGCCGCGCCTGTTCTCGACCTTCATGCTCTGGATGCTTGCCCAGCTGTACGAAGGGCTGCCCGAGGTCGGCGACCTGCCCAAACCCAAGTTGTGCTTCTTCTTCGACGAGGCGCACCTGTTGTTCCACGACGCGTCCGACGCGCTGATGGAGCAGATCGAGCGAACGGCCCGGCTCATCCGCTCGAAGAGCGTCGGCGTCTACTTCGTGACCCAGGTCCCGGCCGACGTCCCGAGCTCGGTGCTGGCGCAACTCGGCAACCGGATCCAGCACGCCTTGCGGGCGTTCACGCCGGAGGACGCCGACAACCTGCACAAGGCGGCGCGCACCTTCCCGACCACCACGTTCTACGACGTCGAGAAGACCCTGACCTCGCTCGGGACCGGCGAGGCGCTCGTCACCGTGCTCTCGGGCAAGGGCGTGCCGACGCCGCTCGCCGCCACCCGGCTCCTCGCTCCCGACTCGCTGATGGCTCCCGTCGATGCAGCCACGTTCCAGCAGGCCGTGGCCGCGAGTCCGCTGCAGGCCAAGTACGGGGCGACGATCGATCGCGACTCGGCGTACGAGCGGATCACCGCCAAGCTCACCGCCGCACGCGAGGCCGCCGCCGCGGCCGCGCAACAGGCGGCGACGCAGGCCGGGCTCGACCGAGCGTCAGCCGATTCGTACGGCGGCATGACCCCCCGCCAGCAACAGCAAGCGCAGCAGCGGGCGGCGCGCGAGGCGGAGCGCCAGCGACGTGCCGAAGAAAAGGCCGCCGCCGCTGCAGCCCGCGAGCGACAGCGGACGATCAACACCGCGTTGCGGACCGGGAGTCGGGTCGTGACGTCTCGGCTCGGCCAGGACATCATCCGGGGCGTATTCGGCACGTTGTTCGGCGGCGGCCGCCGACGCTGAAGCTCCGGGCCACGCCGCGGGCCGCCATCGGCCTCGGCGCCCTCGTCGTCGCGGTCCTCGTCCTCGCCTGGTTCTTCGCCACGCGCCCCGGCGGCGGCCTCGGACCGCTCGCGAGCCAGTCGCCGCGCCCGGCCGCGCCCGTGCCGGCGTTCTCCCATGTCTGGATCATCGTCCTCGAGAACACCGACTATGCCGCCGTGGTCGATGGCGACCTCCCGTATCTCCACGAGCTCATCGGTCGGTACGGTCTGGCCGACGCATACCACGGGGTCGCGCGGCCGTC
>DASSMQ010000117.1:0-3813 GCA_035688805.1 Candidatus Limnocylindrales bacterium | reverse complement strand
CCGCGGGGGTCCGGCCGAGACTGGCGGACGCCTCAGCCGCGGTCTCGCGGCCCCAGTCGAGGTTCAACCCGAAATACGCCCCGCTCGGCGGCTGCAGTCGTGCCAGACCGGGAGCGGTCGTCGGGCCGGGACGCGTCGACGGCCGGGACGCCACGGCCGGCGCCGACCCGGAGGCTGCGGGCGATGGGCCGACCGGCGACGATGCGCCCGGCCCCACCGTTGGCACCGCCGGAACGGGCGATGCACACGCCGCGACGAGCGCAGCGAGCAACATGGTGGCGATGGCACGCATGGGCCCGATCCTCGCGGGGCGGTGCCTCGCGGCACCATCCCCCATCGGTCAGGGGTCATTCGTCGCGCGCTGCGGGATGGCAGTCGACAACGCGGACTCGAGCGCGACACTCGACCGATGACCACCGACATCGACCGCCCCGCCGACCTCGCCATCGTCGGCGCGAGCATCGCCACGATGGACACTGCCCGATCCTGGGCTACCGCCATGGCCGTTCGCGAGGGCCGGATCGTGGCCGTCGGACCGGACCGCTCGATCAGGCCCCACATCGGACCACGCACCCGCGTCATCGAGCTGCGCGGCGAAACGGTCACCCCCGGGTTCCAGGACGCGCATGTCCATCCGGTCGAGGCGGGCATCGATCGGTCGCGCTGCGACCTTCGCGAGAGCGAGGGTGCCAGGGCCGACCTCGACACGATCGCGACGTATGCCGCGAGTCATCCCGAGCTGCCGTGGATCATCGGCAGCGGCTGGTCGATGGCCGACTACGAGAGCGGCACGCCGCGACGGGATGCCCTCGACCGCGTCGTCCCGGACCGACCCGCCTTCTTCCCCAACCGCGACGGCCACGGAGCGTGGGTCAACACCCGAGCGCTGGAACTGGCTGGGGTGACCGCCCAGACCGGCGACCCGGCCGATGGGCGGATCGAACGCGACGCCGACGGCAGCCCGAGTGGCACGCTCCACGAAGGTGCCATGGCGCTCGTCGAGCGGTTCGTGCCGCCGACCACCGACGAGGACTACGACATGGGCCTCCAGGTGGGCCAGGCATACCTGCACTCGCTCGGCATCACCGCCTGGCAGGACGCCATCGTGACGGCGGACGTGGAGGGCGCCTACGTCAGGGCGGTCGGGCGGGGCGGCCTGACGGCACGCGTCGTCGGGGCGATGTGGTGGGACCGCCATCGCGGCGGCGAGCAGATCGACGGATTCGTCGAGCGCCGTCGGGGTACCTCGGGCGGTCGGTACCAGGCCACCACCGTCAAGCTGATGATGGACGGCGTCCTGGAGAACTTCACCGGTGCGATGCTCGAGCCCTATGGCGACGGGCACGGCGGGACGACTGACAACCGTGGCCTTCTCCAGATCGACCCCGGCGGCCTCGCCGAGTGGCTGCCGCGCCTCGATGCGCTCGGGTTCCAGCCCCACTTCCATGCCATTGGCGACCGGGCAGTCCGCGCCTCTCTCGACGCCGTCGAAGCGGCCAGGTCCGCCAACGGCCCGTCCGACACCCGGCCGCACATCGCCCACATCCAGGTCATCCACCCGGACGACATCGCCCGTTTCCGTGCGCTCGATGTCGTCGCGAACGCGCAGCCGCTGTGGGCCCTCCACGAAGGCCAGATGGATATCCTGACGATCCCCTTCCTCGGCGACCGCTGGATCTGGCAGTACCCGTACCGATCGCTGCGGGCGGCAGGCGCGGTTCTCGCGATGGGCTCCGACTGGGGCGTCTCCTCACCGGATCCCCTGCTCGAGATGCACGTCGCCGTCGAGCGGCGACACAAGCGCTATCTGCCAGGTCGGGACGTCTTCCTGCCCGACGAGCGGCTCGACCTGATCGACGCGCTCGCGGCGTTCACCAACGGCTCGGCCTACGTCAACCACCTCGAGCGCGAGACCGGCTCGCTCGAGGTCGGCAAGCTCGCCGACTTCGCGATCCTCGATCGCGACCTGTTCGATCGCGGCGCCGGCCCGATCGGCGACACCCGCGTCCTCGGGACATTCGTCGACGGCACGTCCGTCTTCGAGGGTTCGTTGCCCGGCTGACGCCCCGTCCATGGCGTATGGACGGATGACGATGTCGGATTGACGCCGGACGTCGGTGGTCCTGGGTGGGCCAGCGAGCGATGCTCCTTTTGCGCACCGGACAGACCGGGGACGCAGAAAGGAGCGATCTGACGATGAACGCACTCGCGATCCTGTACGTCAACCAGCACCTTCAGGAGCTGCTCGACGAGGCGGCGAACGACCGGGCAACCCGCACCTTCCGGCCGTCGCTGACATCGCGGATCACCTCCGCGCTGTCGACCCTTCGGATGGCGATCAGCCACCGAACGGCCTTCGCCTCCTAGCGAGACACCGGACGCTCAGGACAACCTCACCACGGGGCTGCGGCCTCCTCCTCGCAGCTTCGTCCAGCACCAGCAACGACCCCCGTCCTCCAACGGGGGTCGTTGCATGTCTGCGTCAACTCGGTAGGTCTGCCGGAACGTCGACATCCCGCAGGGTGGCGCCCTCGGGGTCGTCGGCCTGCCAGACCGCTGGCGGGATGACTGACGCGTCAAGGTCGGACACGAGCGCGCGGAGTCGGCGTTCGCCGCCCGAGGTGAGTCGGTCAGCGGCAGCTCCGACGCGCGATCGACGGGCGGCCAGCGGCAGCGGCCTGGGGCCGTCGTGGTCCGCGAGGAGCACCACTTCGTGTGTCGCGAGACCGGACAGCAGTCGCTCCAGGACCGCGGGCACCAACGTCGGCATGTCTCCGCCGACGACGATGACGCGCTCGACGGAGGCGTCCATCGCGGCGAGTCCCGCCGCGAGGCCGGCAAGGGGACCCTCGAACGCCTGCGTGTCATTGGCGAGCCGGACGCCCATGGGCAGCGCAGGCGTCACACCCGGAGCAGCGACGACGACCACCTCGGACGCGATCCCTCGGACGATGTCGATCACGTGATGGAGCATCGGCCGGCCATCGATGGGCTCGGCGAGCTTGTCCCGACCGAAGCGCGCCGATCGCCCGCCGGCCAGCACGATCGCGCCGATCCGCTCGACATGCGGCGTCATCGCAGGATGGCGGTCGGCGCCCTGGGGCCTGGGACATGGCCGTCCGACGTGCGCCGCAGGATCGCCCGGCGATCGAGATCCTCGAGGATGGCCATCACGTACTTCCGACTGGTCCCGGTGGCGTCCCGGAATGCCGCTGGGGTGAGCGACGCTGCCTCGGCCATCGCGACGGCCCGGGCCGCGAGGTCGCGGTACGTCGACGCTTCGTACGCAAGCTCGGGCCCCAGCACGACGATCCGGCCTGAGCGCTCGAGGTCCCGGACCGCCGCCGGGGGGCAACCAGCGGTCCGGGCGGCTTCCGCCAGCGCCGGCGGGGCGGGGACGGCGAGGGCCGCCACGAGCCGATCCATCGCCTCGATGAGGGCGGGATCCGGTGCCGGAGCGTCCGTGCCCGGCCGTCTGACCTGGCCCCCGTGTTGCACCAGCCGACCGGCGGCGACCAGGCCGTCGATCACGGCGGCAGCCGTCGAGGCGGCCTCGTCCCGTCGAAGCGACACGATGCGTCGGAGGGCGGCGGCGGTCGAGGAGCGGACGTCGGCGGTCGCGGCAGCGGGTGCGACAGCGTCAAGGGCGGCTTCCTCGGCCGCGGCTCGAACGTCGTCGGCCAATCGCCCCTCGATGGCGCCATGCAGATCCAGCCGAGCCGCTTGCCCGCGGGTCGCGACCGCGGCGACCCGGTCCGCGGTCTGCCGGCGACGGGAGATGCCACGCGGCGGCTGGACGTCGAGCACGACGCC
>DASSMQ010000116.1:0-3352 GCA_035688805.1 Candidatus Limnocylindrales bacterium | reverse complement strand
CGCGTCTACCTGGCGAGGGTCCGTGGCGGCCGCGAGCCCGATGCCGAACTCGTCGACGAGTTCACCCGCCGGTACCGAGTCATCGGCGGATCCCCACTCATCGACATCACTCGCGCCCAGGCTGTTGCCCTCGCCGATTCGCTCGGCTGGCCCGTGGAGGTCGGCATGCGTTTCTCGGAGCCGACGATCCTGGCCGGGCTGACGAGGCTGATGGAGGCCGGGGTCAGGCAGGTCATCGCGATCGTGCTCTCACCGCAGTACTCGCCGCTGCTCATGGGTGGCTACGCCCAGGCCATCGACGACGGTAAGGCAGCGCTCGGGGCGCGGGCCCCCGAGGTCGTCATTGCGGACGCCTGGCATCGTGAAGGAACGTTCGTGGCCGCCCTCGCCCGGCGAGTCGCCGATGCGCTCGATGGGCTGTCGCCAGACGAGCGTCTGGCCGTCCACGTGCTGATGACCGCGCACAGCCTCCCGCGGCAGGTGGCCGAGCGCGAGCCGGATTACCTTGCCCAGCTGCGCGATACCGCCGATGCCGTGGCGGCACAGGCGGGATTGCCGGACGACGCCTGGACCTTCTGCTGGCAGAGCGCTGGTCACGAACCAGGCGAATGGATGAAACCGGACTTCGCGGATCTGATGCCTGAGATCGTCGCGTCTGGCGGACGTTCCGTCCTGGTGGTTCCCGTCCAGTTCCTCGCCGACCACCTGGAGACCCTGTACGACATCGATGTCGGAGCCCGCGAGCAGGCCGAGCGTCGGGGACTGGCCTTCGCGCGCATCGAGTCCCTCAACGCGGCTCCCGATCTCGTGCGATCGCTGGCTGCAGTGGCGCGGCAGACCCTACGTGAACCGTCAGACCTAACCTCGTCACATCGCCGGCGCTAGATACACCTGCGTCCGAAAGGCGGCGGTACAGGTTGGCGGCAGCTGGCGACGGGCGCGTCAGGGCGCGGCACGCTCTTCGGTGCGGACCAGGCGGTAGAGCTGCCGCGGCCCAGGCAGACCTTTGAGCTCGTGCAGCCCATAGTCCTCGAACCGAAGCGAGGAACCGTCGACGAGGTCCCTGACCGTGCTCGAGGCGATGACGTCGTCGGCGTCGGCGATGGACATGATCCGCGCCGCAGCGTGGACCGTCAGGCCGCGAACATCGCCCTGACCCAATTCGACCTCGCCGGTATGAACGCCCGCGCGGATACTGATCCCGAGTCCGCGAACCACGTCGCCCATGGCGGCAGCAGCACGGACGCCCCGCTCTGCGCTGTCGAACAGTCCGATCACGCCATCACCGGTCGTCTTGACCAGCTGCCCGCCGTACTGGCCGATGACCTTCTCGGCCGCTTCGTTGTGACGGCTGACGAGGTCCCGCCATTCGGCGGGGCCGCGGGCCACGGCCTGCGCCGTCGAGTCGACGATGTCGGTGAAGAGGATCGTGTAGACCGCGCGGCGGCCGCCGGTCGGGCCCGAGCGGGCATAGAGACGCATGGCTTCGAAGTCGACCGAGATCCACGGCACGTCTCCGACGACCCAGGCATCGTGCCCCGGTGGGATCTCGAACACGTCACCCGGCCCGATCTCCAGCTCCACGCCGTCGTGCATCTGGACCCGGAGTCGCCCGCTGATCGTCACGCCGACGTGGTGGAACTGGCACGATTCCGTCGCCGCGATCGGTTTCACGTCGACCGACCATCGCCAGCCCGCCTCGTAGGTCATCCGGCCGACCACGCGGTCGTCGAGCTGCACGATATCGACGCGCCCGTTCGGCATGACGCGAACGTCGTCCGGCTCGTTGAAGCGCCGCCGCTGCAGTCGCGCCATGGTCGTTCTCTCCGGATGGGCCCCGGTTGCCGTCAGCTCGTGCACGCTACCCCGAATCTGTGGGGCTTTCACGTCGATTCCGCCGACTCGCCCAGGTCATGGGTCGCCCAGGTGAGTCCAGCCGCGGCGCGAAACAGGCCGATCGGCACTAGCGGCGGGCGATGACCCGGGGCGACCCTTCCGTGTCCGACGAGAGTCACCGATGGCCGAGACCGAGGAACCAGTCGTCGATCCCCGGACGCAGCTCGCCGAGTACCGTCCGTTGGTTCGCCGTCACCTGGTGGCGATGGTCCGCGACCCCGTGCGGGCCGAGGATCTCACCAGGAGACAGACGCACGCGCCCTTGCCCGCATCGACTCCCTGCATCGTGCGCACGAGCGGCTACGCCCCACGCTCCAGGGTGCATGCGAGTTCCATTTCGAGCCGTTAGAAAGGAGGACCAGGGCCATGAGGTTCATCCGTCGGATCGCGATCGGATTCGGGTTGTTCGCCGCGGCGATCGCCGTCAAGACGTGCGTGACCCAGTGTCTGCGGATGATCCGGGGACGACGAGCCAGGAATGCGCCTGTCGGCCGGACTGACCGTGTGGCGGTCGTGACGTCGGCGGCAGCGGCTGCCTGACGGTGGGCCGAGACGTGGCAACCACGGGCGTCGATAGCCGGCGGGATCGAACGCTTGAGCCGAAGATGCCGAGGGAACTCGGTCGACTGGCGTCGGTCTCCGCGCCGGAGGCCATCCCCGTCGCGGCCCGCATCCAGATGCTCTCGACCGAGCATTGGAGCCTGCTCGCGACACGTGCCTTGACGTGGAACGAGTCGTTCAGCCGCTCGAGCATCTTCCTTACGACCGTGTCGGGGACGCTCATCGCGCTGGCACTCGTGGCGCAGGCAAGCTCGTTCGGGCCGGTCTCGATCGGGTTCGCCCTTGTCGTGCTCCCGGTGACATTCTTCCTTGGACTCGCGACCTTCGCTCGTCTGGTTGCCGTCAACCGCGAGGACATGCTCTGGGTCCAGGGCATGAATCGGATCCGGCACGCCTACCTGGAACTCGCCCCCGACCTTGAGCCCTATCTCGTGGCGGGATGGCACGATGACGAGGCCGGCGTGATGACGACGCTTGGTGCGTCGTCTGGCACGCATGGCTGGTACCACCACGTGGCGGTGACGACACCGGGGATCGTCGCCATCGTTGACGCCATCGTCGGCGCGAGCGCGGCAGCCATGGTGGCGATCGGTTCCGGGCTACCGGTCATGGCCGCAGTGGCGGTCGGCGTTGGCACGTTCCTGTCCGTGGCGGCGGCGCTACTGACCTATCAGCGACGCGCATTCAGGCTGCCTCATGCCCTGTCGAGGGTGCGGTTCCCAAGCTCGCCTGACCCGCTGTTCGCCACCGACGGCGCTGTGCCGCCGTTCCACGGCGATGGAGGCCACCGATGAGCCACGTACGGGCTGAGCACGGTCGCGCAGCGGTCGAGCGAAAAGAGCGCGTCTGGCTTCACGGGCCGACCGCTCGGGTTCGTCCTCAGCCGACCAGGCGC
>DASSMQ010000115.1:0-47328 GCA_035688805.1 Candidatus Limnocylindrales bacterium | reverse complement strand
CGAGCATCCTGCAGCCGGGACGCGGCTCCGCTGAGATCGCGATTGGTCTGGATGGTCGCCTGGGCCCCACCGAGCGCCGCGCCCAGGCGATCGAGCGCCGAGCGCGCGCCCGCGGTGTCGCCCTGGGCCAGACTTTGGGCGGCATCCTGCAACGCGGTCGCTGCCCCGCCATCGGCGCTCGAGGCGGTCGAGCGCAGCTCTGCCAGCTGGCGCGCCAGGTCGCGTCGCTGGGCGTCGGTCATCCCATCGAGCTTGTCGGCCAGGTCGCGCAGGTCTTGCCGTGTCCTGTCGGGATCGCCATCCCGATTCGCGTCCGCGCTGGCCGTCGCCGCACGGGAGAGCGCGCGCGCCAACGACGTCATGGCCGAGGCATGTTGCTCCGTGCCCGGGTCGATCCGCGCTCGAACGTCGCTCTCGACCGCACCCAACTGGCGGAGGTTGGCGGCCAGGTCATCGGGCCGTTCGCGCAGCTGTCGAGCGAGCTGCCGCAGTTCCTCGGCCAGTCGGGACCTCGGGTCATCCGCGTTGCGACCCTTGGACTCGAGGTCCCTGGCAAGGCCCTCCAGTCGGTCCGCCTGTCGGTCGGCCGCCACCCGAACGTCTCGTTGCCGGGCGATGACCGCGTCCTGTGGATTGGGTAGCACGACGACCGGCACGAGCAAGGCCACCGCGACCGTCGCGATGAGGGCCGGTCGTCGCGAGACGCGTGGCATGAACAGGCCGGGAACCGTCCCGAGGGCCCGAAGGGCATCGCCTCGTTGACGACGAACGAAGCGATCGGTCTCCGCGGCCTCGTCGGCGTCCGCGGCCCCGAGAGCGCGGTCGGTCGACTCGCCCGGTGGGGTGGCGCTCGCCGGGAAGGCGACCGCAAGCTCGAGGGCGGACGAGACCCGGTCGCCGAGGCGCCCTTCGACGTCGACCGCCAGGGCGGTCTCGCCGAGCGAGGGTCGCGATCGGACCGCGGCCAGCAGCAACAGCAGGCCGACGAGCACGGGGATGGTGGCCGCCATAAGGGGGGCCGTCGCGATCGGGACGACGCGGGCGAGCGACCAGAGCGCGACCTCGCCGAGCGCCACGATCGCAAGCGCGAGCCACGCGCGGCGCACGATCCGGCGCAGCCAGAGGCGTCGTCGATGCGGGGCGAGGGAGGCCCGGATCCGCTCCAGGGTCGGGTCGATCGGCCCGGACAGGATGCGCTTCGGGTCGGGCGGGATCACCGGCGGATCCGATCGCCAGCGGATGCGCGTGGACGACAGACGCGTCCGGACGGTCGAGACCATCATGGGCCGACGCTCGGCGTCGTTCGACGGCCTCGGCGCAGCCGCCAGCGCCGGGTCGGCGAGACCGCTTGGACCGATAGGATCAGGAACAGCGCGGACAGGCCGAGCCACAGGGCCACGCTCCGGGTCCACAACCCGTCACGCGGCACCCCGAAGGGCTGGGGCGGCACGGCCGCGACGTCCGCGGCGGCGATCCCTCGGCCGAACTGCAGCACGCCCTTCTCCGGGACAGCGGGAACCGGCTGCAGGATGGGCCCGGGGATCGGCACCGGCCCACCATCGGTGACGATGACCCCGTCATTGCTGGGAACGAGGCCCGAGATCAGCGAGCACCACATGCCCCCGAAGCTTGCGTCCGACCCGATCCCGCACAGGACGTCGGCCTGGGCCATGAAGGGGTTGATCCAGGCGACCGGCGTCGGCGCGCGGATGCCGAGCGGACCGGGCCGGCGATTGCCGTTCTGGTCGAACGACGCCATCGCCTGCCAGAAGGCGAGCACGAAGATCGTCCCGATGCTGATGGCCAGGACCCCGAAGATCGTGATCGCGGTCGCGGCGGTGGTGCGCTTCACCACGCTCGAGCACAGCAGCCCGAACGAGCCGAGCCCGATGGCCGTGACGATCAGCACGACGTACCCGCGGATGACGTCTTCGGGGGCCACCCCGCCGAACACGAACACGGCTGCCATCAGCGGGACCGACGCGGCGATGAGCAGGAAGACGTAGATCAACGCCGACAACAGCTTGCCGATCACGATGGCGAGCGAGCTGATGGGAGTCGTGACGAGCAGCTCCAGGGTCTGCTTCTCGCGCTCGAGGCTGATCGCGCCGGCCGTCGAAGAGGGCGCGAGGAACACCACCTGGAGTGTCATCAGCATCAGGAGCGCGGTGAAGATGGCCTGACCGATGGCCGGACTGGCCTGCGCCTGCACGCCGCCGAACCCGAACTGGTAGTTGGCTTCGACGATCTTCTCGACCATGAGCGCGAAGCCGCCAAGCAGCAACAGGTAGATCGTCAGGATGATGAACGCCCGCCGGCCACGCATCCGTCCGCGCAGCTCCTTGACCCCGATGGCCGCGACACCCCCGACGGTGCGCGCGAACATCGAGAACCGCCGGACGGGCGGCAGGACGGGGGTCGCGGTCAGCTCGGCCATCTCGGGGCTCCCTCCGATGCGGTCGCGACCGGTTCGCGGTCGCCGGACGTCACCTGCAGGAACAGTTCTTCGAGATCGCTCGCGGCTCGCGCGAAGCTCACGATGGGCAAGCCGGCGGCGACCGACGCAGCCAGCAGGCGCGCCGATGCGGCGTCGTCGCCCCGGAACCCGAGCTCGATCGTGCCGTCCTCCAGCAATGCCGCGGAGGCGACAT
The DNA here is from genome assembly GCA_035688805.1 of Candidatus Limnocylindrales bacterium. Lineage (GTDB taxonomy): Bacteria > Chloroflexota > Limnocylindria > Limnocylindrales > CSP1-4 > SPCO01. Next base: position 44,677 of record DASSMQ010000115.1, on the reverse strand, counting down.
CCGGATCCCCCGCGAATCGATCTCGGGCCGACTCGAGGTCGGCTCCCTCGAGCAACAGCCGCACGCGCAGCACCGCCCCGAAGCGAAGCCGGCGCTCGATCTCGGCCACTCGTCCCTGGGCGAGTACCTGGCCTCGATCGACGATCGCGACACTCGTACACAGTTCTTCGAGCTCGGGCAGGATGTGGCTGCTGATCAGGATGGTCTTGCCCATGCTGCGCAGCTCGCGGAGCAGCTCGCGAAGCTCGACTCGGGCTCGCGGGTCGAGGCCCGATGCCGGCTCGTCGAGCAGCAGGACCTGGGGGTCGTGGACCAGGGCGTGGGCCAGGCACAACCGTTGCTGCATGCCGCGCGACAGGGTCTGCACGTACGCCTCGCGCTTGTCGGCCAGGTCGACCAGCTCGAGCAGGTCGCCGATCACGCGTCGCCGCGCGGCGGGCGGGATGGCATAGCAGCGGGCGAAGAAGTCCAGGTACTCCCAGACCTTCATGTCGTCGTACACGCCGAACGCGTCGGGCATGAAGCCGAGGACGCGACGCACCTGGTCGGGGTTCCTCGTCACCGACAGTCCGGCGATCTCGGCCGTACCCGCCGATGGCTCTAGGAGCGTGGCCAGGATGCGCAGCGTGGTCGTCTTGCCCGCGCCGTTGGGACCGACCAGCCCGAAGATCTCGCCCTGCTGCACGACGAGGTCGACGCCGGCGACGGCCAGCGTCCCGTCGTAGCGCTTGACGAGGCCCTCCGTGCGCACGATGTCGGTCACTCGACGACTCCCGTGATCGACAGGTCGAGGCTGAATCCCACCCCGTCGGCATTGTCGTTGACGAAGCGCACGAGGACCGTCCCGGTCGACCGGTCGACATAGCGCTTCGGTTCGTCGACGGCGTAGCGCGTGCCTCCGGCCAGATGGGGCAGGCGCCGCCAGGCGGCCGCGTCGAGGTCGTAGAGCTCGACCTCGGGCAGGCCATCGAGGATCGGCTGGACGCAGCCGGGGGCTGGTGGGTTGCCGCAGGTCGGGGGCGCGCTCGCCAGGGGGGAGACCGGCTTGGGCTCGACCCCGAGCGTGATATCGCCGAAGTTGAGGGCGATGGTCAGCTGGCTCGGGTCGATCGAGCCCTGGAAGGCGATCGGTCGGAACGAGAGGTCGGCCTTGCCGCGGCCGAAGTTCATGTTGAACGGGTCCTTGTTGAAGAACGCCGCGTCGGTCGAGATGACCGTGTTGCGGATGAGGTCCTGGCGGAACGTGGTCTTGCCCTTCACCGCGATGTCGCTCGGCAGGAACCACAGCACGTTACCGGTGCGGCGCGGCGCGGCGCCCTCGATCTCGACCGGGAGCAGGTCGCGGTCCGCCCAGGCCATCACCACCGCGCCGTCCGCCGGGAGGGTCCCGGTGAACCCGAAGTTCGGGTCGAAGGTGAGCTGGTCGATCATCGTGTGCCGTGCGTACTTGCGGGCGGCATCCTCGCCGACCTGGCGGGGATCGCCGAAGACCGGGCCGACGACCTTGTCCGAGAGCTGTTGACCCATCTGCGCCGGCTGGATGGCTGTGTCGACGCTGCCGCTGGCGCCCGGCGCGAGATCCTGCAGTCGTGCGACCGTGCCGCCCAGGACGACCGCCGGCGCAAGGAGCGTCTCGCTCGATGCGTTGGTGACCGTCCCGCGCAGCCGCCCGTCCTCGAGGCGCAGGTCGGCGCGAACGAGCGGCACGGCGACCGCCGATTCGGCACGGATGGTGCGTAGGGAGCCGAATCCGACCCCGAGGTCGCGGATCCGCGATGGGTCGCCCTGGAGGACGTCGAGGGCGGCCGTCGTCTGGCCGTTCGCCCCGAAGAAATCGCCACTCGTCGGCGACGACAGCAAGGCTCCGCCCGGCACGCGGAGCTGGTAGGACCCGCGCGTCGGTGAGAAGACGCCGAGATAGGCCTGGGCCATCCCCTCCGTCGCACCCGGGGCGCCGCGGACGATGGCGACCTCGTTGACGATCAGGTCGCTGCCGCGCAGGAGCGTGCCGAACGCGTAGGCGCCGACCGCGAAGGCCACGATCAGCGCGGGCATGGTGACCCACGCCCATTCGCGCTTGTCCAGGCGGCGCAGGACCAGGTAGTTGACCGGGCCGATGAGCAGGATGTAGCCGCCGAGCAGGGCCACCAGGCCGCCGACGGGCGGCAGCGCCAGGGACGGCAACTGCGACGCGGCCTGGACGATCTGGCTGTCGTCGCCGATGACCGGGCCGCCGCTCGATCGGGTCGGGATGAGCCGGCGCCAGAGGCCTTCGGCCAGGCTCGTGCCTTTCAGCCATCCGGCGGTCGGGTCGAATCCCACGATCGTCACCAGCCCGCTGCCGTAGGGTCGCTCGGCCGCGACGACCTGGCCGCCGACCGCGGCCATCGATCGGCCGTCGATCAGCGGGCCACCAAGGGCCGGCACGTCGGCCGTCGACCGCGGGGTGTCGCCGAGCAGCGACACGAGCGACGACGGGGCGACGTCGACCGTGCTCGTCGGGCGGTACGGGAGGAGGGTGTCCGGGAACGCCGACAGGCTCGACGGGCCCGTCGTCCCACCCACGATGACGAACCGTCCACCGCCCGCGACCCAGCCGCGCAGGGCATCCGCCTGGTGGACATCCAGCGATGCGGAATCGGTGTCCTGCCAGATCAGTCGATCGAGTGCCCCCCAGGCCTCGACCCGGTCCGGCAGGTCGGCGGTGGCCAGGCCGAGCGTCAGTGGCTTGACGTTGTTCACGTTCGGCAGCAGGTCGAGGTCGGCGATGATGTCGCCGGGTCGCTCGGCGACGATGCCGACCACCATCTGGGCGCCGTCGTGCAGGGTGAACGCGGCCTTGGTCGTGGCGACGGTCGTCTCCCCATCGACCAGGCTGATCTCGAGCTCTCGACCGAAGCCCGGCGGCTGGGCGTAGAGGCGGTACGTCTTCTCCGACTGGGTCGGCACGTCGACGACGGTCCCGAAGCGCGTCCGGCCCTGGGTCCCGCCGGCCATCCGGAGTTCGCCGCTGATCGGCGGCCCGTCGTTCTTGAGATGGACGTCGATGGCCATCCATGCGCCGACCCGGACATGTCCGGCGAGCAGGACGGACGCGGTCATCGTCAGCCCGCTCGGCGGCGCGACCGCGGCCGATGCGAGGCTTGGTGCGCCGAGGGTGAGCGATGCGAACACCAGGAGCGCGATGGCCGCCCGGACCCGGCCCGCTTCCCGGGGAAGGTCGCGCAGGGTCGGCGAGGCTGCTGGACCGGGTCGATGGCGCACGCGGACTCCGGATCTGCCGTCAGTCGGGGATGGTCGGAGCATGGACGCCTGGCCCCCCGTGAAAGTTGCATCTCGAGGCGCCATGCCGGCCGCCCGGAGCGCCGGGCAGGGGATGGCCGGCGCGAGTGTACGATGCGCTCGTCCCGCTGAACACCGGCCGTCGGCCGTCACCCGAGAGGTCCGTGCCCACCCTCCGCCCCTTCCGTGCCCTTCGCATCGACCCGTCCCGCGCGGGCGATCTCGGGGCGGTCGTCGCCCCGCCGTATGACGTGATCGACGAGGCGCTCCGTCGACGGCTGATGGGCCGCCATCCGGCCAATGTGGTCCGGCTCGACCTGCCGGTCGAGGAGCAGGGTGACCAGCCGGATGATCGGTATCGGCGGGCCGCCCGGACGCTGGCGGCCTGGCGATCCGACGGGACGCTGCGCAAGGATCCGCATCCTTCGATCTACGTGTACGAGCAGACGTATCGGCGCCCAGGCACGACCGAGGAGCGCACCCAGCGCGGCTTCTTCGCTCGGCTTCGGCTCGAGGCCTTCGGCCCCGAGGCCGGCGTCTTGCGCCACGAGCGGACCCTCGAGGCACCGAAGGAGGACCGCTACAAGCTCCTTCGGGCGACCGGGGTCAACACCAGCCCGGTCGTCGCGCTCTTCGACGACCCGACCGGCCACACCCGGCGGGCCTTGGCCGCCGTGGCCGCCGGACCGGCGGATGTCGATCTCCTCGACGACGACCGAGTCCGCCACCGGTTGTGGCCGGTGGTGGCCGATGGCGATGGTCCTTCGGCCCGGGTCGTCGCCGATCTGCTGGCCCATGCATCCGCGGGTCCCGTCACCATCGCGGACGGTCATCATCGCTACGAGACGGCGCTGCGCTACCGGGACGAGCGGCGGATGAGTCGATCCTGCGAGGAGGATCCCCCGTTCGACTATCTGCTCGCCCTGTTGCTCGAGGCTTCGGACGAGACGCTGACCGTGCTGCCGACCCATCGGCTGCTGCGTGGCATCGGACCCGAGGGGGCGCGGCGCGTGGTGGACGGTGCTGATGAGCTCTTCGAGGTCCGCGGGGACGTCACCGATCGCGACCTCATCGCGGCATTCGAGGGCTCACCGCCGGGAGCCGGGGGCCGCGGCCGGTTCGGCCTGCGGACCGCAGCCGGTGGAGCGCTGCTCACGGCGCGTCGGTCGGCCTTCGAGCCGTATCTTCCGGTCGGAGGCGCCGCGGTACGCGGCCTCGACGTGACGCTGCTCGGGGTGGCGCTCGAGCGGTTGGCCGGACTCGACGCGGACGCGGTCGCGGGCGGGGCGATCGACTACACCAAGTCGGCGACCGACGCATTCGATGCTGTGGCGCGCGGGTCCGCTGATGTCGCGTTCCTGCTGGAGGGCACGCCCGTCGCCGCGATCGAGGCGGTCGCCCGCGACGGCGACGTCATGCCCCAGAAGTCGACCTACATCTATCCCAAGGCCCTGACCGGCCTCGTCATCAACCCGCACGAATGGTGATCCGATGCCCGACCTGATCCCGGAGCCGATCCTTTCCCGAGCGCACGTGCCGCCGTCGAACGGCCGGCCCGTCCGAAAGGATGAGATCGAGCTGCACGACCGTGGCATCTACATCGAGTCATGGCTGCCGGAGCGCCGCTCGCGCCGGAAGCCGCTCCTGTTCGTCCACGGTGAGCTGACCGGCTCGTGGCTGTGGGAGCGCTTCCTCGGGTACTTCGCAGGCCGTGGTTGGGAGGGCCATGCCCTCAACCTGCGCAACCACTACTGGTCGCAGACCGCGGATCCGACGACCTTGTCGTTCGACACGTACCTGGAGGACGTCGTTGCGGCGTTGGACCGGCTCGGGCCAACGACCGTGGCCGTCGGCCACGGGATGGGCGGCCTGCTGGCGCTCAAGGCCGCGGAGCGGGTGGCCATCTCCGGCTTGGTGCTGATCGCGGCACAGCTGCCCCGTGACATCCGACCGCCGGTCCGGCCATACGAGCTGCGGGAGATCCCCGAGGTCTTCGGGCGGAGCGTGATCGGCTGGGAGACGCTGCCCGAGCGCCTGCTGCGTGACGATCGCGACCTGACCCTGGCCGATGTGTTGCGCATCCAGCACCTGCTCGGTCAGAAACCACATGAGTCCGGGGCCGCGCGGCGTCAGATGCTGGCGGGGATCCCGGTCGATCGGCGAGCCGTCGCCGAGGTCCCGCGGCTGGTCATCGGGGGCGGTCTGGACAGGTCGGTGCCCCTCGACGATGCCGAGCGGCTCGCGCAGTGGCTCGACGCCGAGTTCGAGCCGTTCGGGGCCCACTCGCACTACGGGCTGATCCAGGGCGAGCAGGGCTATCAGCAGGTCGCCGAGGCCGTTCGACTGTTCCTGGAGACCCACCGGCTCTAGGGGCGATGTCGAGGGCTGCTGCGGTGTTGAGGCTGTCGACCGGTCGCTGGTATCCTGACGACCGTCGCCGGCGGATATGTCGTCGACGTCCCATCGGCGCCGCATTCGTCTAGAGGCCCAGGACACCGCCCTCTCAAGGCGGAGATCACCGGTTCGAATCCGGTATGCGGTACCAGACGCTCGCATCTCCCGACGCCCCCGGACCGCGCCCCGGGGGCGTCCCTGTTTCGTAGACTTCCCCGGATGCTGCCGACCGCGCCGCGACGTCTCGTCATCCTGGCCGAGGGCCAGTTCTCGTCGCATGCGGCAAAGACGGCGGTCGGCGTGATCCGGTATGGCCGCGACGAGATCGTCGCCGTGCTGGATTCGACGCGGGCGGGGGGCGACGTCGCCGATGTCGTGCCGGGTCGACATGCGCCGATCGTCGCCAGCCTCGACGAGGCGCTCGCGCTACCGAGCTCGGCCGATACCCTGCTGATCGGGATCGCCCCGACGGGAGGGAGACTGCCCGATGCCTGGCGAGCCACGATCCTGGCTGCGATCGGCGCCGGGCTCGACGTTCACTCAGGGCTCCACCAGTTCCTCGGCGACGACGCTGAGTTCGCCGCTGCCGCTGCCGCGGCCGGGGTCGACATCGTCGACTACCGACGCGCTCCGGATCGGATGGAGACAGCGGTCGGCCGGCGCCACGAGCCGGGCAAGCGGGTCATCCTGACGGTCGGTACCGACTGCGCGATCGGCAAGATGTCTGTCGCCCTCGAGATCGTCGCCGCGGCCCGCCGAGATGGCGCACCCGCGGTGATGGTCCCCACCGGCCAGACCGGGATGATGATCGAAGGCTGGGGCGTGGCGGTCGATCGGGTCATCAGCGACTTCACCAACGGGACGGTCGAGTGGCTCGTGGAGCAGGGCGAGGCGCGCGGCGATTGGGTCTTCGTCGAGGGCCAGGGCTCGATCGACCATCCCGCGTACAGCGCGGTGACGATGGGCCTGATCCACGGCGCCACGCCGCACGCGATGGTCCTGGTCCACAAACCCGGCCAGCGGGAGCACGAGTTCGATCACCTGCCGGAGGCATCATTCCCGATCGCCGACCTGGTGCCGTTCATCGAGCTCCACGAGCGGATCGCCGGGATGGTGGCCCCATCGCGGATCGTGGCGATCGCGCTGAACACCTCGTTGGTGGCTGACGACGATGACGCGCGTGACGTGATCGCCCGGATCGCTGCGGAGACCGGTCTCCCGACCGACGATCCGGTCCGCTTCGGGGCGGACCAGCTGTGGCCAGCGATCCGAACGGCCGTCGACGACCTGCCGTGGGTCTGACCCTCCGCCACGAGGTCCTGTCGCTCGCGCTGCGCGACCCATTCCGGATCGCCCGGAGCGAACACGGGGAAGGGACGCGGGTCACCACCGTGCTGGTCGAGCTGCGCGACCCGCGCTATCCGGATCTCGTCGGGATCGGCGAGGGCTTTCCCGACCCCTTCTACGGCGAGACGCCGGTGACCATGGCCGCCATCGTTCCGATGCTGCTCGACGCCATCGGGGAGATCGACCTCGATGAGGCCGGCATCATCGCGGCGGACCATCGCATGGAGGGCGCGATCCGGGGTCATGGCGCCGCGCGCTGCGCGATCGACATCGCGCTCCACGATCTCGTCGGCAAGGTCGCCGGCGTCCCGGTCCACGTCCTGCGCGGATTGTCGCCGGACCTGCCACCGACCGACTTCACCATCGGCATCGATGCGCCGGACGTCGTCGCACGACGCGCGCAGGGAGCGGCTGACTTCCCGGCCCTCAAGATCAAGGTCGGCGGATCCTCCGATCTTGCCACCCTCGAGGCGGTGCGCGGGGTCTACGGCGGTGCGATCCGGGTCGACGCGAACACCGGCTGGACCCGGGCCGACGCCGAGACCCTCCTGCCGGCATTGATCGATCTCGGCGTCGAGCTGATCGAACAGCCGTTCCGGGCGCGGGCCTACGCCGACCTGGCGTGGCTGCAGGACCGCTCGCCGCTGCCGATCGTGGCCGATGAATCGTGCGTGTTGCCCGAGGACCTCACGGCCCTGGCGGGCGTCGTCGCGGGCGTCAACGTCAAGCTGGCGAAATGTGGCGGCATCGGGCCCGCCTACCGGATGCTCGCGATGGCCCGGGAGGCCGGCTTCCGGACGTTCCTCGGCTGTATGGAGGAGACGTCGGTCGGGATCGCCGCTTCGGCCGTGGTGGCGTCGCTCGCGGATTGGGTCGACCTCGACGGCAACCTGTTGCTCGCCGACGACCCGTTCGAAGGACTCGTGCTCGAACCCGACAAGCGCTGGCGACTCGCCGATGGTCCTGGGCTTGGGCTGACTCGACGGGTCGGCTGAAGGGATCGCGCACGTTCCGCACGCGTGTTCTATGGCCCGTCCACGGGTGTGGACAAGTTCGTGGACGAAGTCGTGGACAAGCCCTCTTCCCCGGGCCTCCGGGCCGGGCCTACCATGTGCCCTCACGGACGCCGCGACCCCAGCAGGCGGCGCCGGATACCCCGGGAACCGCGACCCGACGGTCCGTCAACGGCACGACCAGTCCGTCGGTCGGGGTTCGTATTGCCGATCACGCCGAGCGCGCGCCGCGTCCCCGTCCGGGCCGTTGCGCGCCTGCCTGAAGGGAGGGCACGCACATCGATGGAGCCCCGGAGCGCTGCCACGCGAGTCCCCGACCCGGATGCGGCCGAATTCATCCGATTCTGCTATCGGCGCCGTCGCGTGGGGTGGCCGGAGCTCTATGACGAGATGTGCGCGGTGGCTGCCCGGGGCCTCTTTCGGGGTCTGGGAGCGGACGAGCTGGCGGCGCACGGGATCGCGTTCGGGCTGTTCGACATGCCGGCCCTCGCCGCGATGTCCTCGGGCATCGTGGCCGAAGAACAGGCCCTCCGCCGGCCCATGGCGGTCGTGATCGCGCCGGAGACCCTGAGTGCGGTGGAAGGGTCCGCGCCGATCGCACGCGACCCGATCCCGACCGGATCCAGCGAGGACGTCGGCTCGGCGATCGCCGCCACGCCCGTCTCCGACCTCTCGGACGGGCAATCGCGCGCCGTCCGCTTCATCCCGGTGCCAGCCGGCGCCTGACCGCCGCTCTCTCATCTGCGACGAAGCCCCGCCATCCGGCGGGGCTTCTGCGTGTCGGGAAGACGGGCGATCAGGCCCGGATCCGGCGCCTCGCCATCTCGCCCTCGATCTGTCGCTCCGCCTCGACATACCGGTCGATCTGCTCGCGGATCTGGTTCGCCTCCGGGGTGTAGAGGTGGACCTGCTGCTGGAGGATGTACGACAGTCGGCGGCTCGTCATCCGGACGTGGTCGAGATTCTTCATGAGCACGAGCGGATCCATCGAGGCCAGGTCCGACGGGTGGTACATCTGCTGCATCGAGGGTCCTCGCGGCGTTGATTCGCTCAGCGGAGCGTGATAGCAGCGGTCGACGGTCCGGGGCCGTCAGCCGCCCGACTTGAGCTCCGCCAGGCGAGCCTGGACGTCGAGCTCTTCCTCGGAGGATTCGAGCGCTCTGAACTGCTCCTCGATCGAGGAAGCGGCTACCTCCTCGCGACCACGGACCTGTGCCTCCTGGCGGCGGACCTTCTCCTCGAACCGGGACAGCTCGCTCGTCGGGTCCAGGACCGAGACGCTCTGGAGCGATTCCTGCACCTGTGATTGCGCCTGGGCCATCTTGGCCCGGGCGACCAGCTCGTCGCGTTTCTGGACGAGCTCCTCGCGCTTGACGCGCAGCTTGTTCAGGCCGTCCTTGAGCTTCGCTGCAAGCTCGGACTGGGCGGTGACCTGGGTATCGAGCGTCTGGGTCTGGCTCTCGTAGCTGACCTGGCGCCGGATGGCGAGCTTGGCGAGGTCGTCGAAGCGGTCCGCCTCGCCGGTGTTCCCGGCGGCGCGCAGTTCATCGGCGCGACGGGACGCGGCCTTGGCCTTGTCGAGCCACTCGGCGGCGGCGGCCCGCGCCTCCTTGGCATCGTCCTCGAGCAACCGCAGATTGCCGATCGTCTGCGCGACCGCCTCTTCCGCTTCGGCGATGTTGTCAGTGAAATCACGGACGAGCTGATCGAGCATCTTCTCGGGATCCTCGGCACTGTCGAGGATCGAGTTGACGTTGGCTCGGATCAGCTGCGCGATGCGCCCGAGGATGGAACTCTGTGCCATCGGTGGTCTCCCCAAGAACGTTCGGCGAGTGCGGTCGTGTCATCGATACGGTACGTCCGCCGACCGGGGCCGCGCAAAGTCGTCTCTACCACCGCCCGCCCCGGCCGTGGCCACCGCCGCCACCGCCGCCACCGCCGCCACCGCCGAAGCCGCCAGTGCCGAAGCCGCCGCCCCGACCCCAGCCGCCACCGAGATCCGGGAACCCGCCGCCGCCCGACGACGAGCCCCGACCACCCCACGGCGAGCCGCCCCAACCGGCGCCACCGCCCGAGCGGATCACCCCGCCGATGACGCCGCCTAGGATCTGGCCGAGGATGGCGGCCGTGGCGTCGCCGTCACCCGTTCCGCGCCGTTGCCCCCAACCCGGTCCGCCCTGGTCCCAGTCGGAGAAGTCCGACGAAGCGAGTCGGTACGCCTCGGCGGCGAGCTGCTGGGCGCGACGCGCGGCCTCGATACCCGCGGACGGGTCCGATGCGACAAGGCCGGAGGCCGTGTCGAGGTTGCGCTGCGCCTCGGCGAGGCGGGTCCTCGCTCGTTCGCCGACCCCCGGCCGGCGGGAGGCGATGAACGTGGCCGCCCGGTCGAATTCCGCGCGGGCCATCTGGAGTGTCGAGGTCGCGGTGGCTTCGAGCCGATCGCGCGCGGTCGCCGCATCCCGGGCGGCGACCAGGGCGGCGTCCGCCTCGCGGTGCGCTTCGGTCGCGCGACGCAGGGCATCGATCGGGTCGCGCGGTCGGGCGGCTGCGGCGGCATGCGCCTCGTCGAGGTGGCGGGCGACCTCATCGACACGGGTCGTGAGACTCGGATCGACCGTGCCCGCTTCCGCGATCGCGGTGCGTACGTCGGTCAGGTCCGTGTCGGCTGCGGCCAGCTCATCGGGGAGCCGGCGCTCGGCGTCGGCGATGGCGGTGCCCAGTCGGTCGATGGCGTCGAGCAGCTCGGTCGATCCGGTCACACCCTCGAGCGCCTCCCGGGTCGCGACCGCGACGTGCGAGCGGTCGTCGTGGCCCATCGCGGTCGTGGCCACGGTCACTGCCGTCCGCGCGCCGGCCAGGCCCTTCTCCGCCTCCTCCACGTGCCCGGCAACAGGCTGCCACGCCGATGGGGCATAGCGCGACAGCTGCTCGACCGCTGCTCGCGCGGTCGGCAGGCGGTCCTCGACGGCTTCGATGCGCGGCGGCAGTCCGGAGAGCGTCTGGGGAGCATCGCGTTCGAGGTCGCGCAGCTCTCGGATATGGCCCGTTTCGGCATCGAGGCTCGCCTGCGCCCTCGTCGTCCGATCGACGATCTCGCGCATCATCGCCTCCCGGGTGGACTCGTCCTCCGGCACGTCGTCGTCGAGTTGCTGGCGCAGCGTGAACGAGGCCGCCAGCTCCGCCTGGGCAGCAGCCACGGCGGCCCGAAGGTCGCGGACCGCTTCAGGGCCGTACTGCGCCTCCGCGAAGTCGACTTCCTGCTGGGCATCCCGGATCCGCTCGTCGGTGGCGATGAGCAGCGCATTCGCCTGTCGTCGCAGTTCGGGCCCGCTCAGGACGGGCGCTGCGCCTGCGGTCACCGCTCCGGGCGAAGCCAGGCCACGGCGGCGACGCCACCACCAGGCCACGAGGATGCCACCCGCGACCACCAGGACCACGCCGATGATCCCCCCGGCCCCGCCGGTGCTCCCGGTGGCCTCGTCGCCGGGCGCGGCGGTGGGTCCCGGGATGACGGGTCCCGGGACGATGGGAGCGTCGGTCGGCGCGGCCGAGTCGTCGGCCTCGCCGAGCCCCTGGACAGCGGCGATGGCAGCCCCGGCCGGGTCGCCGTCGCGGAGCGCCGGCTCGAGCCGCGTGGTGATGATCTCGTCGAGCTCGCCGTCGGTGATGGCGGTGAGGCCGTCCGATACCCACAGGAAATCCGTGCGATCGTCCATCGCGACCAGGACCAGGGCGTCGTCGCCGCCGAGGGAGTTCTTGGCCGCGGTCTCGCTCGCATAGTCCTCGGCCGTCAGGTCGCCGGTCGTGCGCACGAAGAGCACGAAGACCTGGACCCGATGCGTCGACAAGGTGGCGTCGATCGACGCGACGATCTCGTCGGTCCGACCGTCGAGGACGCCGGCCGTGTCGGTGACCGGGCCCGCGAGGCGCATCACGTCCTCGGCGCGGACCATCGGCGAAGCCACCAGCGCCAGGACGATGCCAAGGGCCAGCCCCCACCGGCGGCGAGCGCTGGGCGTCGATCGGGTCACGGCCTCATCCTAGTCGAGGCGGTCAGGCCGGGTGGCGACGCTTCCCGGTCGCGTCTCAGAGGGCCCGCAGCGTCCTCGGCGGCCACGACCAGTCGACATCGAGGGACGCGCCCGCGAGCGCCCGGCGACGACCCGACTCGGTCGCGCCAAGGACCAGGATGCGGTCGGTCTTCGTCGCCCGGCCCGCCTCGTCACCCCACAGCTTCGTCATCTTGCGGACCGCCGCGACATCGTCGAGCGCGACGCCGGCGAGTCGATAGCCCTCCGGTTCGGCGGCCTGCTCCCAGGCACGCTCGGCGAGTCCCACACCACCCCGGATGCGTCGGCCGCGATCCGTCTCGACATCGCCGATCACGAGGACGATCACGGCGTCGTCGGTCAGGATCGGGCGCAATCCGGCCAGCACATCGCGAAGGAACGCGAGATACGGCTCGCGGTGGTGGGCGTCATCGAGGGTCGCGTCGATGGCACGGGCATCGAAGCCCAGGAACCACGTGCGCAACCAGTTGTAGTAGCCGTACTTCACCACCCGCAGATACGGCGGCGAGGTCACGACGAGCCGAGCCCGGTCCGGTCGTCCGCGCGCACGCAGGGCGGCCTGTGCCCGGGGCGCCACGTCGCGAGCGTCGCCCAGGAGCGCCACCCCCTGGGTCGACGGCGCCGGTTGGCGATACAGGCGATCGAGCTTGGCGGCGAGCCCATCGAACACGTCGCGCCGGGGCGACCGGAACCCGGTCCGGGTGGCGAACTCCCGCACGTAGCGGGGCGCCATGGAGAACGTGTTGGGCATGAGCTCTGACAGGTAGCTCGCGCTCTTGCCATGGAGGATGCCCGTGATCGCCGCGGCAAGGAACCGGTCGGTCCGGTCGTCGAGGCGGAGCATGGTCCGGACGTACAGCAGCTGGGCCAGCGTCTCAGGGTGGAACGCCAGCGCGACCTCGACCGGGACCGGCTCCGCCGGACCCGCGACCAGCGATGCCCCCCCGGCAGCCGGGACGAGCGCGTCGTCGGGTCGCGCCTGGACGCGCTCGGCCACGTCGAGCCAGTCACCGGCGGATGTGTGCCAGGCGAGGCGTAGCTGGGTCAGCCGCGTCGTGGCCGCTGCCCGACTGGCCGGATCGGTCTTCGACGCCGTCAGCAGGTGGGCGAATGGGTTCAGGTCGTTGCCGACCCCGATGCGTCCCTCGGCGCAGGCCTGGAGCGGTGTGGTGCCGCGGCCCGAGAAGGGGTCGAGGACGACGTCACCCGGCCGTGAGTAGCGGGCGATGAAGGCGTGAGCGAGGGCTGCTGGAAAACTCGCGAGATACGAGCACATCGGATGGAACGAGTGGCCCCACAGGCGTTGCTGGGCCTTCCATCCGGGGTCGATCGCGATCGCCGGTAGCGAGACCGGCAGGTCCAGGGCCAGCTGTTGCGCGGCGGTGGGCGTGCGCGCTCGAGTCGGTCCGGCCGTCATGGGCACAACGGTCCTTGTCCGTATCCACGCCGGTCCCGGCCGGCGCGATGGGCGCGGAGCATAGCACCTGGTCGAGGCCGTTCCAGCAGGACATTCGTCCGGGCATGGAAAAGGCCCGAGGTGGCCCCTTCGCCGGCGAAGCCGGACGGTGGGGACGGGGCCGGACTACGACCGGGGGCCACCGAGTCGACCGAGATCGTCTCCCTGGCCTCCGGGCACTCGCCCGGTTCCGCGTTGCCTCGGACCTGTTCGATAGGGTACGCCACCCGGACCCGATCCGGCACGATCGCTCGATCCCATCTCGTCGCCCTCGCGCTTCGGACGGCGGTAGCTACAGGAACATCGGGAATCAGCAGACCCGGATCGCCAGGGGGAAGAGCGAGCCGGGTCTGTCAACAGCCTATGAAAGCGAACGTCCGTACGGGAATACGGCGGAATACCTATCGCTTGGCGCCGGTCAACGCGCCGGCGTCGTCGTCCGACCCTGGCCGAAGCCGCTGCCGACGACGCCACCCCAGAAGATGGCGAAGGCTCCGACGAACGCGGCCGAGGTGACCGCGTCCACCGGGCGGCCGAGCAGAAGGCCGAAGCCGACGACCTGCAGGATGACGGGCAGGAGGCCGAGCAGGGCCCCGGCGACGATGCCATGGACGAAGCTCCCGCCGGCCCGGATCGTCGCGTCGCCCGTCCAGGCGCCGACGGCGAGGTAGAACGGGATCAGGGCCGATGGTGTCAGTGATTCCCTTAGGTCCGGCCGGATGGCCTCGGCGCCCAGGTGGCTTGCCCCGACGATCAGGAGGGCGATGACCGGCCAGGTCATGCCTCGGACGATGGGTTCCATGTTTGCTCGCTGGCCTCCGATCCGGTCGATCCTTGGTGGGTCGACCTGCTCGCACCGTGCGCTCGGTACGCGTGCCGCGCCAGTGCGATTTCTGCACTTGTGCCGCGACGGACAAGGGCCATACTCTGCCGGATGCGATATGAGCAGGTCTGCCCCGTCTCGCTCGCCAGCGAGGTCATCGCCGAGCGCTGGACGCCGCTGATCCTGCGCGAGATCGTGCTCTTCGATCGACATCGATTCAACGAGATCCAGCGCGGTGTGGGCCGCATCTCCCAGAGCATCCTGACCGCACGACTGCGCTCGCTCGAACGCGCCGGCGTGATCGTGCGACGGCGCCCCACCCCCGGTCACACCTGGGAGTACCACCCGACGCAGGCGGGGCGCGAGCTCGAACCCGTCCTGGACGGACTTGCGATGTGGGCGCAGCACTGGCTGGAGCTCCGGCGCGAGGATTGCGAGCCCGGCTATCTCATGCAGACCGTCCACAGTCTGCTGATCCCTGAACGGTTGCCCGGCGGTCCGATCACCGTCCGCTTCGAGTTCCGCGTCGCGCCCAAGATCTACTGGCTCGTGATCGACGGTCCGCAGCCGGAACTGTGCTACTACGATCCTGGTCGCGAGATCGATCTTGTCGTGCGCCTGGAGGAGCATGCCTTCGGCGGGGTGATCCTCGGGCGGCTGGGCTTCGACGACGCCGTGCGGTCAGGCGCGATCGAACTCGATGGATCGCCGGACCTGGTCCGCGCGTTCCCGACGTGGCTGGGCATGACCCGCTACGCGCGCTATGCCCGCCCGGGTCCCGAAGCAGGCGCCGTTGTATCGTGGCCCGCGGCCATGCCGCCGGGTCCCCGTAGCTCAGTGGACAGAGCAGGCGCCTTCTAAGCGCAAGGTCGCAGGTCCGAATCCTGCCGGGGACGCCAATCAGCCCAGGGGCGTGTGTCGGATCGTGCTGGGCTGGAGGCCGGTGAGCGAGGCTGCCCGTGCCGCCACGGGGAGCGCGATGCGGCCTTCTCGGTAGGTCAGCCAGGCGAACGTGATCGCACTGGCGGCGAGCAGACCGCTGAACAGGATCATGAGCGCATCCATGGCCCGACCGTACGCCCGGTCTGGTCGATCACGGCCGATCCGTTCGTACCGTCGGACATGGGACGAAGGAACGGCCCCGTCAGGTCGACGAGGCCGGTCCAGTAGGTCGGGCGAGGGAAGGATGTGGGTCAGGCGCTCGGACCGGAGGCAGGATCGACGGGCGCGATGCCCGGCACGTCCTGACCGGGCACGACCAGACCCGGCACGGTGCCGTCCGGCAGCCATGGCCCGAATTTGCCGCCACCCAGCCCGCGGTGGTTCCCGCGAAGCTGACCGGCGATGACTGCAGCAGCGTCGATGGAGCCGTCGGCTCGGGCCCGACCGGCAACGCCGAGCGCCATGCCGACCGTGACGTCGCTGAGCTTCGCCGTCTGGACGCCGGCGACCCGATAGGTCGTGTCGGCATCGATGTGGACCGTCAGTGACGAGCCATCCCGGCGCTTGATGGTGATCGAGTCGGCGGTCTTCGCCGTTACCGTGCCGGCTGCTCGGTCGCCCGCGACCCGAACGGTGGTGGCGGTCATCGCGTTATCGCCCGTGACGGTCCCGCTGGTGGCCACCGGCTGACCATCCTTGACGTCCGACAGCTTGCCGGCGCCCTGACCGTACGAATAGGTGGTCGAGCCGTCGACAGTGACCGTCCAGACGGACCCGTCGCGGGTCGTGACCTTGAACCCCGTCGATGTGATCGCACTGGCCTTGCCCTGGATGGACGGAACGACCACGGCAAGCGCCGTCACCGAGTAGCTGCCATCGCTGTTGCGTTGCTGTCGGAAGACCACGTTGTCCCCGACCCTCAGGTCACCCAAGGCGATCGTCTTGCCGCCCTTCGTGAGGGTGACCGAGCTGCTGATCGTGATCGTCCGGTGCCAACCATCGGGTGTGCCGAGTGTGACCGTGGCGCCGTCGATCGCGGTGATCGAGACGTCACGCTGACCGAATCGTCCGGCGCGATCGCCATCGTCATGCCCGCGACCCAGACCGAACGGCCCGATGCCTCCGCCGGCGTTCGGATCGGTCGTCGCGTCGCCGGTCGATGGCGGGGGAGTCGGCGAGGCGGCGAGCGAGGTGGCCGCGGCCGCGATGATCAGCAGGCCGGCGCCGATGATGGTCATTCCCACCCGCAGTCGTCCGGGTGCCCCGGTGGAACCGGTGAACGAAGCACCGCCCTCCGAGGCTGGACTGGGCTCGTTCGGCGAGGGATCCGGGAGTGACGGATTCGATGTCATGGGTTCCATCTCCTGGCGCGCGCCCGGGATCGATCGGCGCGTCGAGTACAGCCAGCGTCGTCCCGGTTCATGAGTCGGTCCTGAGAATGCCCCAGGCCGCGATACTGCTGCGGATGGATGCCTCGTCAGACCGGATCCTCGCCCTCATCCCGGCATACCAAGAAGGGCCGCGCGTGGGCCTGGTCGTGACCGCTGCGGCTCGACACCTCCCCGTCCTGGTCGTCGACGACGGCTCGACCGACGACACGGCGGTACAGGCAGAGGCCGCTGGTGCGACCGTCATCCGCCAGCGACCGAACGCCGGCAAGGGCGCCGCGTTGCGATCGGGTATGCGCGCGGCGATCGACGCCGGGTACGCGGCGGTCGTGACGCTCGATGCGGACGGGCAGCACGATCCGGACGAGATCCCGTCGTTTGTCGAGCTGTATCGGGCCAGCCACCCGGAGCTCATCGTCGGGCAACGTGACCTTCGCGCGATGCCGCTCGTGCGGCGCATATCCAACACCCTCGGCGGGGCCGCGCTGACGATCGCCCTGGGCCGATCCGTGCCCGACAACCAGTCGGGCTACCGGCTCGTCGGCCGGACGCTGATGGCCGCGCTCCTCGACAGCGAGGAGTCGGGCTTCGAGTTCGAGGTCGAGATGATCGCTCGGTGCATCGCTCTCGGCCTGCCGCTGGCCTCGGTCCCCATCCGCACGATCTACGCCGGTGAACCGAGCCACATCCGCCCGTGGCGCCACTTCACGGAGTTCATGCGCGTGACGAGCAAGGCGCGGCGCATCGTCCGAGGCGAGCTGTCGGCTCAGCCGGGCTCCGGATCCTCGCGCCGGTAGGGCACGTTGACGATGACCGTGTGGGGCCGGCCAAGCAGCATCGACCGCAGACGTTTGGCCGACTGGTTGTACAGGAGTCGCTCCCACCAGCTCCGTGCCACGTACTCCGGGATCACGACGAACGTGATCGGGTCGGGTCGGTCAGGTGGCCAGGCGAGGTCGAGCACGTCCAGGTAGGCCAGCAGGGGGCCCGCCAGCGCCCGATAGGGCGACTCGACGACGACGAGCGGGACGCCCGGGATCTGTCGTTCGAAGTCGGCCCGAACACGACTCGCCTCATCGGGATCGTCGGAGATGAAGACGGCACGGACGTCGTCGTCGATGGACCGGGCGACGTTGATGGCCTGGACGGTCGCCCGGTCGAGCCCTGGGATCGGCACGACGACGCGTTCCTCGCGGATGGGTGGGCGCACGACCGCGTCGCGACGGACGCTCAACTCCCGCTTTGATCGTGCGTACTGGCGCGAGATGAACAGCATCATCGCCACCAGCGTCGGGACCAGGATCACGACCAGATAGGCACCGTCGACGAACTTCTCGCTGACGACGATCACAAGGACGACGGCAGTCAACACCGCGCCGCCCGCGTTGATCGCGAGGCGCCACTGCCAGCCACGGTCCTTGCCCCGCAACCAGTGGCGGACCATCCCGATCTGGCTCAGCGTGAAGCAGAGGAACACGCCGACGGAGTACAGCGGGATGAGGGCGTGCGTGTCGCCCCCGAAGGCGGCCAGCAGCCCGAAGGCGATCGCCGCCAGCAGGACGATGCCCCACGAATACGCCAGCCGATCCCCGCGGAACGCGAACTGGCGAGGCATGTAGCCATCCTCGGCGAGGATCGCAGCCAGCCGGGGAAAGGCGTTGAAGCTGGTATTGGCGGCGAGGAACAGGATCAGCGCGGTGCTCGCGGCGAAGAGATAGGTGAGGGGCGACGTGTCGCCGAACGCGGCGCGAGCAGCCAGGGCCACCACCGAGGGTCCGCCCTCAGCCGTCGGACGCAGGTCGAACCCGATCGCGACGATGGTCAGGCCCACGAACAGGACGCCCAGCAGGACGGCCATCACCGTCATGGTGTTCGCCGCGTTCTTCGCCTCGGGCGGCTTGAACGCCGGCACGCCATTGGCGATGGCCTCCACGCCGGTCAACGCGACGGAGCCGCCGGCGAACGCCTTCAGCAGCAGCAGGATGCCGACGGCCTCCGTCCCGAGCGGCAGGGTGGACGGCTCCGGCGCCCGCGCGCCCGCCGTCCCGGTCGCGATGTGCCAGCCACCGATGGCGACGATCGCCAACGCCAGACCGACGAACAGGTAGGTCGGGACCGCGAAGATGTTGCCCGACTCGCGCAGGCCGCGCAGGTTGGCCACGGTGATCAGGGAGATCGACACGAAGGCGATCTCGATGCGGACGTCGAACGCCGCCGGGACCACCGATTGGATCTGGGCGATGGCCGAGGCGGTCGACACCGAGACGGTCATCACGTAGTCGATCAGCAGTGAGGCCGCCGCGATCAGCCCGAAGACCGGGGCCAGGTTGATCCGTGCCACCACGTAGGCCCCGCCGCCGTTCGGATACGCCCGGCAGACCTGGCGGTAGGACAGCGCGACGACGGCCAGCAGCGCGGCGATGGCCATCGCGACCTGCACCGACAGGAGCATCGCCGCGGCCCCGCCCAGGATCAGCACTCGCAGGATCTCCTCGGTCGCGTAGGCCGAGGACGAGATGGCGTCCGAACTGAAGATCGCGAGCGCCTTCTTCTTGGACAGGCGCTCCTCCATCTCGGCTTCGTTCGACAGGGGCCGACCGAAGACCACCGCGCGGACCCGAGCGAGCGCGCGACCGGTCCTGGTCCGTGGCATCGAGGCTGCTTCGCGCGCGACCAGCTGGCCTGGCCCGGTGTAGCGGAAGAACGGGGCGTGAGGACGTTCGATCCGGACCCGCCGGTCGCCGGCCTTACGACCGGTGATTTGGCGCCTGCCGCCGATCACGTTCGGCGCTGGCGTCGCGCGCTCGATCGCGACGCGGTCATGATCGCCGGCCGCGCGGGACCAGCCTGGGCTGATGGCACCGCCATACGGTGCCACGTCGGCGGGGTCCCCGCCATGATGCCGGTCAAGGCCTCCGCTCAACGATCGCTCAACATCAGCCGTGGGTTCGGACGAGGTTCAGGCTGCCCGCCGGTACGGCACCTCCGCGACCAGGACGTGCGGCTTGCCAAGGAGCGCCTCGCGGATGCGGCGCCCGTTGTCGTTATAGAGGAACTGTTCGATCCGATTGCGCGGCACGTATTCGGGCAGCAGCACGATCACGACGTTCTCTCCCGCCGCCGCGACGGCGTCCTCGAGATAGCGCACGAGCGGCGCGACCAGCTCGCGATATGGGGATTCGACGATGACCAGCGACACGCCGGGGAGTTGCCGCTTGAAACGGGCACGCAGGTCCGCGGCGTGCTCGGCGTCGTCGGTGACGTGCACGGCGATCACCTCGTCGGACATCGTCCTTGCGAACGTCAGCGCGTGGATGACGTCCCGCGTGATATCGGCGATCGGGACGATCACCCGTTGCGAGCGGTGCGGCGGGCCGACCACGAGTTCCGTCCGGACCGCGGTCTCGACCCTGCGACGCCCGTAGCGCCACGCGATGAGCCGCATCCCGACGACGAGCAGCGGGATGACGATGACGATGAGCCACGCTCCGAGCGCGAACTTGGCGACCGCGAAGACGAGCGAGACGACAGCGGTCGCAGTGGCGCCCGCACCGTTGACGACCATGCTCACGCGCCAACCCGGCTGCCGCCCGAGCCACCAGTGGCGGACCATCCCCAGCTGCGACAGTGTGATCGAGGTGAAGACGCCGACCGCATAGAGCGGAATCAGCGCTTCGACCCGACCACCGAACGCTGCGAGGACCAGGATGGCCAGGGCGGCGAGCGCCACGATGCCGGTACTGAATGCGAGACGTTCGCCGCGGAACGCGAATCGGCTCGGCATGAATCCGTCACGCGCGAGCAGAGACGACAACCGCGGGAAATCGGCGAACGCCGTGTTCGCTGCCAGGATCAGGATGCCCATCGTCGAAAGTTGGAGCACGTAATAGGGCGCGCCCATGCCGCCGAAGACCGAGCGTCCGAGTTCGGACAGGATCGTCTCCCGGTCGCTCGGGACGGCGCCCGCCACGGCCGCGAGCCAGGTCGTGCCCAGGAACATGACGCCGACGAGGATCGCCATCGCCGCCAGCGTCCGGCGCGCGTTCGGCGCTTCGGGGTGCTGGAAGGCTGGGACGCCGTTGGAGACCGCTTCGACCCCGGTGATCGCGGTGCAGCCGTCGGCGAATGCGCGCATGAGGAGAAGGGCGCCAAGGCTCTGGGCCGGCACCCCGGCCGCCTGGACACCGGCGACCGTCGGTGGGATGCCGAGCACGACCCGGGCGACACCGACACCGATCAGCACGAGCATCGAAGCGACGAAGAGGTACGTCGGCACCGCGAAGATCGAACCGCTATCGCGGACGCCGCGCAGGTTCACGAGCATCACCGCGACGATGCTGAGCGCAGCGACCTCGACCCGGACGCCGTCAAGGACCCCCGGGAACGCCGAGCTGATCGCAGCGATGCCCGCCGCAACCGAGACCGCGACGGTCAGGACGTAGTCTGTCAGAAGTGCAGCTGCCGCGATCAGCCCGGCCGTGGAGCCCAGGTTCTGCTTCGCCACGACGTAGCTGCCACCGCCGCTCGGGTAGGCCCGGATCGTCTGGCGGTACGACACGACGATCAGCCCGAGCAACAGCGTGATCAGCACCGCGATCGGCAGCGCGAAGCCGAAGGTGCCGGTGCCAGCGGCAAGCAACGTGAACATGATGGCATCGGTCGCATATGCCACCGAGGAGAGGTTGTCGCTCGAGAAGACCGCGAGGGCCTTGACCTTCGACAGTCGCTCGGTCGACTCCTCGTCGTTGCTGAGCGGTCGACCCATGGCGACCCGCCGCAGGCGGGCGAGCGCACGCTCGATGTCGCCTCTCGGCTCGAAGACGGCTCTGCGCGCCACCACGACGCCCTCGCCCGCGGTCCGGAAATAGCGCGACCCAGGACGGCGCACGGCCACTCGACGATCGGCCGGTCGCCGACCCGGCTTCCCGGGCTGCATCCGTGGCCCCGTTAGTAGGACGGACCGAACGTCAGGCGGGGCGTGGTACCGGCACGGTCGAATTGGAACTCGACGCTGGCGAGTTGGGCCCGGGCGAGCGCGATCGGAGCGAGGGTGTCGGGATCGGACATTCCGACGAGTCGGACCCGAACGGCAGCGCCGCGAACGACCATCTCGATCGCGACATCGATCTCACGGAGATCGACGTCGAGCGGATCGTCGGCGCGCGGCAGAACGAGGAGGTCCGCGGTGTCCATGCCTCAACCGTAGGACACGGCCCAAGAAGGAACGGGCGTCGGGAGGGTCTCCGCCCCTCAAACCTCGCTCAATGCCGAGCGGCCGGATCCCCGATGCGATAGCCGATACCCGGTTCGGCCGCGATCAAGCGTTCGGCTTCGCCGCTCGGATCGGCGGCGCCGAGCTTCCGACGCAGGCGCGAGACGTACACGTGGAGGTAGTGGCCCTCGTCGGCATATGCCGTGCCCCAGACCGCGCGCAACAGCCGACCCTTGGTCAACAGACGACCAGGTTGGGCGATCATCACCTTGAGGAGCTCATACTCCCGCGGGGTCAGCTCCACCGGCGTCCCGTTGACGCTGACCCGCCGCGCCGCCACGTCGAGCGCGACCGGGCCGAGGCGTACGACGCCGCCCGGATCCGCTGCTGGACCCGCCGCTCGACGCAGCACCGCACCGATCCGTGCCCGCAACTCGTCCATGCCGAACGGCTTCGTGACGTAGTCGTCGGCACCGGCCTCGAGGGTTGCGACCTTGACCCGCTCGTCGGTCCGCGCCGAGAGGATGAGGATCGGCGTCGTCGCCTCGCGGCGGACGTGGCGGACCAGAGCGGAGCCGTCCAGATCGGGAAGCCCCAGATCGAGTAGGATCAGATCCGGCCGTTCGGCGTCCCAGTGGCGCAACGCCGAGGCGACGTCGCCGCTCGTCGTCACCCGGAATCCGTGGCCCTCCAGGTTGCGCGCGACGGCATCGCGCGTCGCGTCATCGTCCTCGACGAGGAGGACTCTGGCCAACGAGCTCACGCGCCGGGTTCCGCCGGAGCGGCCCGCAGCAGCACCGTGATCGCCAGGCCGCCGGTCATAGACAGCGCAGCCCCGACCTCACCACTCATGGCCTCGACCAGGCCTCGAACCACGCTCAATCCGATCCCGAGACCTCGCCGCGAACCGCCGCGGCCCGGTCCCGCCCTCCGAAAGCGCTCGAAGAGGGTCGGCAGTTGGTCGGGGCGCACCCCACCGCCACTGTCGGCGACCACCAGCGCGACACGCCCGTCGTCACCGAGTCGGGCTCGCACGTCGACGGACGCGGTCGCCGGCGTATGCGCCGCGATATTGTCGAGCAGGTTCGTGACCACGATGTCGAGCAGGACCGCGTCGGCAAGCACCGGCGGCAGGTCGTCCGGGACATCGACGGTCACGGGTCGATCCCCGAGGGTCGGTCGCATCCGGTCGACCGTCGTCTCGACGACCGCCCACAACTCATGCGGCTCGAGGTCTGGATGCAGGGCCCCGGACGCGATCCGACTCAGGTCGAGGACCCCACTGACCAGGCGATCGAGGCGCGCGGCTTCGGAATCGATCAGCGACGCCGCTTCGCGCCGAGCGTCGTCCGTCCAGACGAGATCGGGATCGGCCAGGCCGCCTGCTGTGGCGCGGATACTGGCAAGCGGGGTCCGCAGATCGTGTGAGACGGAATCGATCAGTGCGGTCTTTAGTACGTCGGTCTGGTGCGCGATCTCGAGCTCGGTCGAGGCCTGCCTGAGCTGGTCGCGCCGAAGCGAGACCGCCATCTGGTCGGCAGCCAGGGCGAGGATCCGCGTCTCCACCGGGGACGGCTCCCCATCGGCTCGATCGCGCGACCCGATCAGCGTGCCGAGCTGCGCGCTGTCGACCTCGATGCGCACACGGAACTGAGGATCGTCGGTCGCACTCGGGCCGGGTCGCCGGTCACCGATATGGGTCCTGACCCAGCGGGCAGGCTCGTCGCCGGGCGCGCGGACCAATGACGACGAGATGCTCGGGGTCGGCGGGGGTGGACCGCTGCCGGTATCCGCGAACAGCCGCTCGGCACTCTTCGGGCCGGCCACGATCCAGACCCGGTGCATGCCCGCCGCCAAGCGGACTCGGGCGGCGATCTCGCTCGCTGCCTCTGTGGTCGAGGGCGCCGTCGCCAGCGATCTGCTAAGTGCGAAGAGCGCGTTAGCCTCCGCCGCGCGCCGGGCCGCCTCGTCTGCGCGGGCATGCTGGATCGCGACCAGACGACCGATCACAAGCGCGACGAACAGGAACAACACGAGGTCGAGCCATTCGCTCGGGTCAGCCACGATCAGCGAAAGACGGGGCTCCGTGAACAGGACGTCATAGCTGAGAAAGGCAGCGATCGCGGTGAGCACGGCGGCAGTGGTGCCCACGAAGGCGGCGACGGTGACGACGGCAACGAGATACACGGGCGAAGCGTCGGCGATGCCGATCGATTCGGATTCGAGTGCCGCGACGGCCGCCGTCGTGAGGGCGAGAGCGCCCAATGTGATCGCAGCCGCGATCGCCGTGCCAGGCCACCTCGGTAGCGGCAGTGCCAACCGACGGGACCCGATCGAGACGGACGGCGAGGAGCGCACGCCTCGATGGTAGGCCTCGTCCGCCTCTGGTACTGGCGGTCAGCACAAAGTACGGCTTGGAGGGACCGGCAGCGCACCCCTACTCTCTGCCTCGCAGCGGCCCCGACCATACCCCTGAGTACCCCAGGGGACCGGAGTCGCCGAGAACAGCGCAGAACGAGGCAACCTGACCCATGGCATCGATGGCCGTCAACGAGCTGGGACCGATGCTCACCGCGACCGAGGTCGCCGAGATGCTGCACCTGCATGTGAACACGGTGAAGCGCCTGGGTGACCGCGGGGAGCTGCCGTTCTACCGCGTCTGCAAGCGGGGCGATCGCCGCTTCCGCCTCGACGACGTGATGAAGTTCCTGGCCCAGAACCGCTAGGCCCTCACCCTCCCGCTTCGCCCCAGCGCCCGGTCCCTCCCCGGGCGCTTCTTCCTGTCCGCGACGCCTCAGTCGCGCGGGACCGCGGCCAGTGCCTCACCGAAGATCTCGATCGATTCGCTGATCTCGGCGGCGGTCACGTCGAGTGGCGGGATGTAGCGGACCACCTCGTGCTGCGAGCCGCACGTGAGCACCAATAGGCCGCGGTCCGCGCAACCAGCGATCAGCCGGTCCGGCAGCGAGCCATCCGGTTCGCGCGTCATCCTGTCGCGCACGAATTCGACGCCGACCATCAGCCCGGGTCCGCGGACATCGCCGATGCGGTCGTCCTCGGCGGCGATCCGCTCCAGGCCCGCGCGCAGCTCGGCACCGCGCGCGACGGCGTTGTCGATGAGGCCCTCCTCGGCGATCGTCTGCAGGACCGCCAGGCCTGCCGCGCAGGCGACGGGGTTGCCTCCATACGTCGACCCGTGGGCGCCGCGTCCCCAGCGCTCCTGGAGTGCGCGCGATGACACGATCGCCGACAGGGGCAGGCCGTTGGCGATGGCCTTGGCCACGACCACGACGTCGGGCACGATCCCGGCGTGCTCGAACGCCCACATGCGGCCGGTCCGGCCGTAGCCACATTGGACCTCGTCGGCGATGAGCATGATCCCGAACTCATCGCAGAACGCGCGAAGCTCCTGGAGGAACGCGGCGGGGGCGGGTCGGAAGCCACCTTCGCCCTGGACCGGCTCGATCAGGATGGACCCGATGGCGGTGGGCGGGATCGAGGTCGCCGTCAGTGTCCGCAGGTCAGCCATGGCCTCCGCGACGGCCGCCTCCTCATCGCCGGCGAATCGTCGATAGACCTCCGGGAACGTGGAGAGATGGACGCCCGGCACGAGTGGCTCGTAGCCCGTCCGGTAGTTGATGGCCGAGCTCGTGACGCTCATGGCGCCCCACGTCCGACCATGGAACCCGCCGCGGAACGCCACGATCCCCTGGCGTCCCGTGACCCGTCGGGCCAGCTTCAATGCCCCGTCGATCGCCTCCGAGCCCGAGTTGAGGAACATGACCGAATCGAGCGGCGCGGGAAAGGTCGCCGCGAGCGCGTCCGCCAGGCGCGAGATCGGGTCGGCGAAGCCGATCGCCGACAACGGCCCGATCACGCGGTCGACCTGGGCGTGGATCGCCGCGGTGACCCGTGGATGGACGTGACCGAGGGCGGTGACCGCGATCCCGTTCGCAAAATCGAGGTAGGCCGTGCCGGCCGTGTCGTACAACCGGTGGCCCTGGCCGTGACTCCACTCGCGCTGGAGATATCGGCCGAGGACGGGAGTGAGATGCGGAGCGGGGGTCGCGGCGTCCATCGCCGGAGTGTAGCGGCGCGTCGACCGCGACCGGGCACCGTCGCCGACCCTCGCCGCGTACGATGGCGGTCATGGTCGATTTCCGCCTGAGCGATGAGAACAAGCTCGTGCAGACGGCCGCCCGTGCCTTCGCCGAGGCCGAGATCCTGCCGCACATCCGGGGGTGGGACGAGAAGGGCGAGGTCCACCGCGAGGTGTTCGCCGCGATGGGCGAGCAGGGCTTCCTCGGTGCGCCCATCCCGGAAGTCTATGGCGGTGGTGGGATGGACTACCTCAGCTTCGCGATCCTGTGCGAGGAGTTGGAGCGTGCCGATACCGCGTTCCGCGTCGTCCAGAGCGTCCATGTCGGGCTCAACTCGCTGGCCCTGCTGCAGTGGGGCACGGAGGACCAGCGTCGACGCTGGCTCGTCCCACAGGCCCGCGGCGAGAAGCTGGCCACGTTCGGGCTCACCGAGCCCGGCGTCGGGACCGATGCCGGCAACCTGCAGACCACGGCTCGGCGCGAAACCGGCGGCCGAGCGTATCGACTGAACGGCCAGAAGATCTGGATCAGCCTTGCCGACATCGCCGACCACTTCCTGGTCTTCGCCACGGTCGACCGGGCCAAACGGCACAAGGGCGTCACCGCGTTCATGGTCGAGCGCGGCACGCCGGGTCTCACGACCGGCACGCTCCACGGCAAGCTGGGCATCCGCGCCGGCAATACCGGGTCGATCTCCTTCGACGACGTGGTCGTGCCCGAGGATCAGCGCATCGGCGAGGAAGGGGAGGGGTTCCTGATCGCGATGAGCGCGATCGACCAGGGTCGCTTCACGGTCGCCGCCGGGGCCGTCGGGCTCGCCCAGGCCTGCATCGATGCCAGCGTCCGCTATGCGCACGAGCGACGGACGTTCGGCCAGGAGATCGGCGAGCACCAGCTGGTCAAGCAGCTCATCGCCAAGATGGTCGCCGGCACCGAGATCGGGCGTCTCCTGGTCTGGCGAGCGGCATGGCTCAAGAACCAGGGCCTGCGCAACACGCGCGAGACGTCGCTCGCCAAGTGGCATGCGACGGAGCACTCGGTCCAGAGCGCACTCGACGCCATCCAGATCCACGGCGCGAACGGCTATTCGAACGAATTCCCCGTCGAGCGGTACCTCCGCAACTCGAAGGCCGCGGTGATCTACGAAGGGACCAGCCAGCTCCATACCCTGATCCAGGCCGACTATGCCCTCGGCTACCGAGAGGACCGCCCGTTGCGCTGTGAACCCTGGCCCGCCCAGGGCTGGGAGCGTCCGACGACCTGACATGCCCGCGAGCTGGACGCCGCGCGAACTCGCGACGCTCGCCATCCTGGCCGAGACGTTCGTTCGCGGCGATGCCGTCCGCCGGGCCCGCCTGATCGCCGAGGTCGTCGAGCGGGCGGCCGACCCGGCCCAGGTGCGCCAGCTGCGGCTCGTCCTGCGGCTCATGGAATCGCCCTTGGCCAACCTGCTGCTGGCGAGGCGGCCGACGGCCCTGTCATCGATGTCGCCGGCGGCGCGCGAGAAGTACCTGCTGTCGTGGTCCGGCTCGCCCATCCCGGCTCGCCGGTCTGCCTTCGCCAGCCTGCGCAAGCTGATGACGTTCACGGCGTACGCCGATCCGGGGGTCGACGCGCGTGGCAACCCGCGCCACGCTGTCATCGGCTATCGCCCGGATGCGCCCCCGGTCACCTCCGATCGGACCACGATCCTGCCTGAGGCGCTGCCGTTCGACTCGGCGAGCGATGACAGCCCGCTCGTCCTGGACGCCGATGTCGCGATCGTCGGATCGGGTGCCGGTGGCGGCGTCGTCGCGGCAGCGCTGGCCGAGGCGGGTCGATCGGTGGTCGTCATCGAGGCGGGACCGTTCGTCGCCGAGGACACGATGCCGCGCGACGAGCTCGACGCCTTCTCGCGCCTGTACCTGAACCACGGGCTGCTCGCGACCTGGGACGGGTCGATCACGATGCTCGCGGGATCCGGGGTCGGTGGCGGCACGCTGGTCAACTGGATGACCACGATCGAGGCGCCGACGTCGGTCCGCGAAACGTGGGCCCGCGACCACGGCATCCCGGGACTGGCGGACGGTGAGGACTGGACCGAGGACGTCGTCGCCCTCGAGCGCGAGCTCGGCGTCAGCCCGGTGGCCCAGCCCGCCGCCAAGGACCGGGCGATCCTGCGCGGCGCGGAAACGCTCGGTTGGGACGCGGCCGTGATCCGGCGCGATGGCCCGGATTGCGTCGACTGCGGCAGTTGTCCGTTCGGCTGCCGACGCGGGACCAAGCAGTCCGGCATCCGGACCCATCTCGCTCGGGCCCACGCCGCGGGTGCGCGGATCGTCGCGCAGGTACGGATCACGAAGGTGCTGACGGAGTCGGGCGAGGTCGTCGGCGTCGAGGGCAACGCGTTCGTGCCGGGGACCGAGGCGACGCCCCGGATCAGGCGCCTGATCGTCCATGCACCGCAGGTCGTCCTGGCCGCCGGCGCACTTCGCTCGCCGGCCATCCTGCAGGCCTCGCGGTTCCGCCACAGCGCGATCGGCCGGAACCTGCGGATCCACCCGGTACCGGTCGTCGCCGGCCGTCTGCCGGCGCCCGTCGATATGTGGAATGGCCCGATGCAGGGTGCCCGCTCGCTCGAATTCGAGGCGGACGAGCCCGGACGGAACGGCTACATCATCGAGTCGGCTCCCGGCCATCCCGGCCTGCTGGCGCTGGTCCTGCCATGGGAAGGCACGGACGCCCATGCGGCCCGGATGCACGACAGCCGCTACCTGTTGCCGCTGGTGGCCGTCACCCGGGACGGCGGCGAAGGTCGGGTGTCGCTGACGCGAGCTGGCCGCGTCCGGATCGATTACCGGCTGGATCGCACCGGCAGCGCGACGCTCCGGCATGCAGCGGTCCGGATGGCCCGGCTGGCGCGCGCCGCGGGCGCCGGCGAGATCTTCGTCGCAGCCACCCCGGCCGTCCGGTTCCGGCCCGTGGTCGGCACGGCACCGGCGGCCGAGGAGGCCGCCTTCGAACGCTTCGTCGACACCATCGGGATGATGGACTTCGGGGCGAATCGCGGGGCGGTGTTCTCGGCGCACCAGATGGGCACGATCCGGATGGGGGCCTCGCCACGTGACCACGCCTGCGATCCGCTCGGGCGAGTGCGTTCGACCGGGCGACGCGACCGGGTCGTCCGCGGCCTCTACGTCGCCGACACCTCATTGTTCCCGACCGGGATCGGCGTCAACCCGATGCTGACCGTGATGGCGCTGGCGCGGCGGGTCGCTCGGACGGTCCTGGGCGAGGGGCGCGCGTGACGGCGTCCGCCCCGGTCCTGGGTCGTGGCCGCGCCATCCGGCCGCGCGCGGTGACGATGAGGGCGACGGCCGCCACGATGACGCTCCCCGCCAGCACCGTTCGCGGATCGACCGATTCACGCAGGATGAGCGCGCCGAGGATCACCGCGACGACCGGGTTGACGTACGCATAGGTCGCGACCAGTGGCAGGGGAGCGACGCGCAGCATCCAGCCATACGTCGTGAAGGCGAGGATGCTGCCGATCACCGTGAGATAGGCGAACGCAGCCAGCGACGTCAGGGACACCGCCGCCGGGTCGAACCGGCCGGGCTCGCCGCTCCCCAGCGAGAGGCCCACGAGGACCACCGAGCCCGCGAGCATCTGCAGCCCGGTTGCGACCAGCGGTCGCGATGGGAGCCGGGCGCGATGGGAGGCGTACAGCGAGCCCGACGACCAGGCGATCGGGGAGACCAGGAGCGCGCCGATCCCGGCCGGATCGAGTGCGCCGGTCGTCCCGAGGGCCGTCGGACCGACGAGGATCGCCACGCCGACGAACCCGACGACGACGCCGATCCCGGCAAGGCGAGGGAGTCGTTCGCCCAGCACGATCCGGCCGAGGACCGCGATCCAGACCGGCATCAGGGCCACCAGCAAGGCGGCGATGCCCGAGGGGATGGTCTGCTCACCCCAGGCGACCATGCCCATGCCGCCGCCCAGCAACAACGCCCCGATGACGCTCGAATCGACCAATTCGCGGCGGGTCGGGCGCACCAGTGCGCCACGCTCCCGGATTGCCGTCCAGGCCAGCAGGATCGAGCCCGCCAGGGCGAAGCGGGCGGCGGCCATCAGGAACGGCGGGATCGTCTGGACGGCGACCGCGATCCCGAGGTAGGTCGAGCCCCAGACGACGTAGAGGATGGCCAGGCCGAGCCAGATCGGCTGGCTCGATCGCGACGAGCTGGGGAGCGTTGGCATAGCTCGATGGTCCAAGCGGGCAGTGTACAGGTCGTGCGTGCGCTCCGCCAGGTCGGCGCCCCGCGTCGGCGCACACGCCCCGGATATCAGGCCGCGCTGACCGCCACTGGTCGGCAGACCTTGCAGGGTCGGTATCCGGCGGCACCGGCCTCGGCCAGCGACCGGAACGGACGGCGGTTGCGCTCGAGCATGTGGCGACCGGTGCGGCAGGTCGGCCAGCACACGATGTGGGTCGATGCACATCCGACGAGGCGCTCGCCGCGCCTCGCGTTGTCCTCCATGAGGTCGGGGTCCAGCCCCTCGGCCGACAGGACAGCGCGCTTGTTCTGGGCGCCGCCCAGTGAGTACTGGCCGATCGACCCGTCGGTTCGGACCACCCGGTGGCAGGGCACGATCAGTGGGACCGGGTTGTGGCCGAGTGCCGTGCCGACGGCGCGGACCGCGCGCGGTCGACCGATCTCTGCCGCGACCCAGCCGTACGGTCGGACCTCGCCACGCGGGATGTCCAAGGCCTTGCGCCAGACATCCTGCTCGAACGCACTGTGGCCCCGGAGGTCGAGCGGGACGCGCACCCGCCGGTCGCCATCCAGCCGGCGTCGGATGGCCTGGGCCAGCCGCGCGGGAAGCGTGCCGGGGACGGCTCGCCGACCGGTGGAGGCCAGGTGATGTGCCTCGAAGGCGCCGTCGTCACCGGCCAGATCGACCGTCGAGACACCACGACCATTCCATGCGACCACGATCGGACCCAGCGGCGAATCGACGCGATCGTAGTGGTCGGCCAGGCCGATCTCCACGAGCACCGCCGGGCGCAGGCTGCTCGGCGCCGGGACGGCCAGCGAGGCCAGGGCCGCTGCCTCGCGGTCGGTGGGCGGATACGGCTGGTTCATGCGGTCATCTCCTGTGGCTCGCGGCGGGCTTCGGCCTCGAGCAGCATGCGCAACATGGCGATCCCCCGATGGACCTGGGCCTTCACCGTCCCTTCGGGGCGACCGAGTGCCGCGGCGGCCTCGGGGTAGGACATCCCGTCCACGTGACGGAGGATGAGCGCCGATCGGTAGGGTGCGGGCAGCCGGACGAGGAGGGCCGCCCAACGCTCGCGTTCGGCGCGACGTTCCGCCACTTCCGCCGGCGCAGCCGCGGGCGCGGCCTCCGGTTCGACGAGCGGCCGGCTCGACTCCGCGTCGATGGACATCGGTCGTGGACCTCGGGCGGCTCGACGCGCGGCCACGGACCGGCATCGGTTGAGCACGATCGTGGTCAGCCAGCCGCGCAGGCGCAGCTCGCGGATCCGCGACGACTCGTATCCGGCGAGCGCCCGATAGGCGCGGACGAACGCGTCCTGGGCGGCCTCCTCGGCGTCGCCCGGATCGCCCAGCGAGCGCAATGCGATCGTGTACAGGCGGTCCTGGTGGGCGACCACGAGCGCATCGAAGGCGCGGTCGAGGTCGTCGGCCAAGGCGGTGACCAGGCGGTCGTCGTCGTCCATCACCAGCCAGAACTTCGACGCCTGATCGACCGTTGCACGGTCCCACGGTACTCGCGGCGACCCGCCACCTCCGACGACCGCGCGGTTCGCGCATCGCTTGCCCGTTCCGTCGCCGCCGATGGGGCCCGTGCGACAATCGCGCCATGGGCCACGCCGACCGCTTCGACGACCTCATCGCGAGCCTCGGCGGGTTCCATCGCTCGTGGCTGATCTACCTCGGCATCGAGCTCGGCCTGTTCGAGGCGGTCCGCGCGGCCGGAGCGACTGGTATCACGGCGGCCGAGCTGGCCGCTGCCACGGGGACCCAGCGGGAGGCCATCGACGCCTGGTCGTGGGCCAGCGACGCCCACGACCTGACGATGCTCGATGGCGACCGACTGACCCTCGACGAGGACGTCGCGCGCATCCTGCTCGATGACCAGCAGGCCGACTTCCTGGGCGGTCAGTTCGTCCATGCGGTCGTCGCCTCGATGGATTGGGGCGGCATGGCGGCGTTCTTCCGTGATGGCGTGCCGCTGCGCGATCGCCCCGACCGCTATCGCGCGGCGATCGAGCGCCTGACCCGGCAGGACATCGCGGTCTTCTTCCAGGAGGTGCTTGGCGCGCTGCCGCAAGTCGCCGCCGACCTGTTGGCCGGCGGTCGCGTGGTGGACGTGCACTGCGGCGGGGGGCGCTGGCTCATCGCGATGGCCCGCCGATTCCCGCGGCTGGAGCTCGTCGGGGTCGAGTTCGAGGCCGACTCCGTCGCTCGCGCCCGAGCCGCGGTCGAGAGCGAGGGCCTCGCCTCGCGGATCGAGATCCGCCAGGGCAAGGTGACGGAACCTGGATCGGGCGGGACCTACGACCTGGCCTACTTCCAGTACGCCCTGCACCAGCTGCCCGATGCGGCCAGAGCGTTGGCGGCAGCCTGGACCGCGCTGAAACCGGGCGGCCGGATCATCGTCCTCGACTGGCCCTTACCGACGGACCCCGAGCAGTTCCGGACGCGCCACGGCGAGATCATCGCCGGCGTCCAGCTCGACGAGCTGTACCAGGGCACGGCGCTGGCGACGAGCGACCGCTTCGTGGCCTGGTTCGGCGAGGCCGGACTGCCTGCCCCGAGCCGCATCGACCTCCCGTCGGGCGCGGCCGTCTTCCTCGTGGAGCGACCGAGCTGATCGGCTGGTCTAGGTGACGGTGATCTTGCCGGTCATGCTCGAATGGATCTTGCAGAAGTACTCAAACGTCCCGGCGACGCTGAACACGAGCGCGCCGGTCTGGCCGTTACCGATCGTGGCCGTCGTGCACGACGGATCGGACTTCAAGGTGGCCGTGTGCTGCACGGTGTCCTTGTTCGTCCAGCCGATGACATCACCGACCTTGGCCGTGATGTCGGCGGGCGCGAACGCGATGTTGGCCATCGACGAGGTCACGGTGGGGATGGCATCCGAGGGCGCACAGGCCGCGCCGCCGGCGGCCCCACCGGATGCGGCGGCGCTCGCGGCCGCGCTCGGTGGCGCCACGGTCGAGGTCGTCGAGCCGCCGCCACCGCAGGCGGTGACGAGCGCGATGGCGCCGATGGACAGGAAGGTCAGGATCCGACGGGACATGGCGGTCTCCAGATTGGGTGAGCGACGGGCTTGGCGCTCCGTCGTTCCCTACGCCATCGGCGACTGCGCGGTTTCCTAGCGACACGATCGGATGCGCACCAACATCGACGCGGCGACAGTCCGCAGGTTACTGCGCCACGAGGCGCAGGTCCATGCGATCCCCGGGCGCGACCTGCGTGATCTCGGCGATGCGCTGCTCCTCCACGATCCGGCCGACGCGGAGCCGTTCTGGAACCGCGCCGAGGCCATCCGTTGGCCGACCGACCCGGTCGACTTCGATCGCCGTCTGACCGAGGTCGCGGTCCTGTTCGCGTCCGTCGGGCGCCAACCGCACGTCTGGGTGAGCCCACCCCACGACGAGCCGATCGACCTTGCCGCGCGGCTGGCGGCGAACGGGTTCGAGAACGTCGGCGAGGGGTTGCTCCTGGTCACCCATGATGTCGGTCGGGCTCGCGCCGCCCTCGCCGATCCGCCCCTTGGTCCGAGGGTCGGTCTGGAACGGCACTCCGCCGTGCACGGCGCCAGCGCGACGCCGGTCGCAGAGGCGATCGTGTCCGTCCTCATCGATGCGTTCGCGGTCCATCCGGGGAGGACGGCCGGCGTCACCGCCGAGACGCTCAGCTCGCTCGAAGACCCGCGGTTCACCCACTACCTTGTCCGCCTGGACGGCGAGCCGGTCGCGGTCGCGCGGCGGGCCACCTTCGATGGCATCAGCTACCTGTCCTCGATCGGGAGCGTCGGCTCGGTGCGCGGGCGCGGCCTGGGGCGATACGTGACGGCGACCGCGATGGTCGACGCTGCGGCGGCTGGCAGCGAGCTCATCGATCTCGGGGTGTTCGCCGACAACGTGGCCGCTCGGGCGCTGTACGCCGATCTCGGCTTCGTCACGACCGGCGAGCCCGGGCCGGACATGTTGCTGATCGGCTGATGACCGACGACGACGTGGTCGCCCTCGGCTGGGCGACGGTGGACCTCGAGCGCGCCGCCACCGACCACCGCGCCTCGCTCGGCCCGGCGGCGAGCTTCGCGTCGGCATCGCGGTCCGAGCTGCTCGGGGCGCGCTGCCTGGCGGTGCACACCATCCCCGGCACGTCCGTCGCCGGGCGGACGATGCCCGGCTGGCTCGTCCTGCTCGAACCGGACACCGAAGGACGATTGGCCGGCTACCTGGCCCGTTACGGCGAGGGCTGGGCGGCGACCTGGCTGGCGCCATCGCCGAGCGGCACGACGCGGAACGCCCGCCCGGGTCCGTTCGGCCTCGAGCGCCTGATGTCCGAGAAGGCGCTGCATGGGGCGTTCCGGCTGCGCCTCGTGGCCGCTACCATCGAGTCGTGACCGACTCCGCCATCCAGCTGCGCGCCGCCCAGGAGACGGACGCCGAGGCCATCGCCGCGCTGTTCACGGACGAGGGCTATCCAGCGGGACCGAGCGACATCGTCGATCGGTTGGGCCGCTTCGGGTCGGAGCATTCGCGGGTGGTCATCGCGGAACACGACGGCGCGCTCCTCGGGTTCATCGCCCTCCATGCGCTGCCGCGGTTCGAGCACGACGACCGGATCCTGCGCATCCTCGCCCTGGTGGTCGACGCGGGCGCGCGCGAACGAGGCGTCGGTCGGACGCTGATGGCCGAGGCCGAGCGGATCGCCAGCGAGCTCGGCGCAGCGTTCGTCGAAGTGACCGCCGGTCATCACCGACCTGACGCCCGGCGCCTGTACGAGTCGCTCGGCTACGACGCGACGGTGACCGCGTACCTGCGCAAGAAGGTCTGACGCAGCTGCCGGGCGGATCGGGTCACCAGCGCTCCTCGTGGACGAGCTCGTCCAGCGGCATCCGCCCGCCGGTCCTGAGGGGACGGGTCAGATCGACCGGGTCGGCGGGATAGCCGAACGACAGCAGGAATTCGCAGTGGTGATCCTCGGGGTAGCTGAGCAGCTCCCGCGCGAGGTCGTGCCGGTAGACGGTCGCGGGCACGCTCCCGACGCCCAGCTCCCAGGCGGCGAGCATCATCGAGTCCGCCGCCTGGCCGAGGTCGAACATGATCGATAACGGCGCGCCGGTCCGGGCCGGATCGGGCGTGACGAGGGCGATGCCGGCCGCCGCGCCGGCGAGGTGCCCCGCCCATGGTCCGACCGCCGCCAGCGCGCGCAGGTGGGCGCGATCCCGACAGACGATGAACGACCAGCGCTGCTGGTTCTTCGAACTGTTCGCCCGGCGGCCCGCGCGCAGGATCCGGTCGAGATGCTCGGGTGCGAGCGGCCGCTCCGCGAACCGGCGCACGACGCGCCGCATCGAGATCGCCGTCCAGACGGCATGCGGGTCGCCGGTCGGCATCAGGCGAAGCCCGGCTCGTCGGCGCTTGCCTCGGCCTCGATGAGGTCGACCCGACGGGTGGCTCCCGGCAGGGCGACCTGGGCTAGGCCGCGGACGCCACCGGGGGTCGCCGCGACAGCCGCGAACCGTTGTTCTCGATCGGGCAGGCGCTCGGCGGGCGTGCTCGCGGCGAGTTCGGCGGCAACGTCTGCAGGCAGGGGTCCGCCGAGGGCGTCACTGAGGAACCGCGCGACGGCCGCGCGGTAGCCGGGGTCCTCGTACAGCCACGAGTGCTGACCGCCCGAAACGACCATCGTCTCCACCGGGGCGGCCGACGGATCGCCGATGCGCGACCGATGGGCGGCATCGGCCAGCCGTGCCATGTGCCCCACCGGCACCACCTGATCCTGGTCGCCATGGGCGAGGAGGATCGGCCCCCGATAGCGAGCGATCGCCTGGGTCGCGTCGATCTCCGCGACGACATGGCCGCGCGGCCGGAGATAGACGCGGGTCGTGAGCCAGGCCAGCGGGTAGGCGATGGGATCAGGGATGGGCAGCCGGGCCAGGCGGAACGTCTGTCGGGTCAAGCGGTACGGGTCGGCCGGGCCGGATGAGGCCACGACCGCCGCCACAGCGGGTTCCGCCGCGGCTGCCAGGATCGCCCCGATGGCTCCCATCGAGTGGCCGACGATGGCGCCGCCCGTCACCTCCGGACGGTCGACCAGCGCCCGGAAACAAGCCCCGGCGTCGAGCCCGAACTCGCCCGCGCTCACCGGCAGCGTCTCTGGCGGATTGGCGCCGTGCCCCCGGACGTCGATGGTCAGACAGTGGAAGCCCGCCGCGTGCAGGAAGGCGACATTCGGCAGGGTCCGGTCGCGAGCCGATTCCCAGCCGTGCACCAGGGCGACCCCGGGTCCCGGGGCGCCTCCACGGGCCGGGATGAACCAGCCCGGCAGATCGAGCTCGCCGGAGGGCACGACGACCGTCTCGAACGGCAGTCCGAGGTCGGCCGGGGTGGTCGTCGGTGGGAATCGGCGGGGATAGCCCGCTCTCGCTCGATAGGCGAGCGCGAACCGATACGCGAGCCCGACCTGTGCGGCCGCGATGGCGGCCGCGATGCTGGCTCGACGGACGACTCCCATCGGCCAAGGGGACGGCACCGAGCGGCGACCTGTCAAGCGCCCGGCGGGACGGACCTACACTTCGGGTCGTGGTGAAGCGCGATCCGCACCTCGTGCTCGGGCTCGAACGAGGTGCGACCCAGACCCAGATCAAAGCCGCCTGGCGTCGCCTCGCCCGGGTCAATCACCCGGACCTGACCGGCGACGACCCGGCAGCGTCTCGAGCGGCGACGCGCCGGATGGCCGAGATCAACGATGCCTACGCCGCCCTGTCCCGGGAGGCGGCGCGGGACGCCCGGACGACCCGTTCGTCCGTCCCGGACGACGCCGGCCCACGGCGCGGGGGCCCACCGCCGCCCCGTCCGACGCGTCCGGTCACCGCCCGGGTCGACACCACCGCCTCATTCCGGCCGCGTAACCAGACGACGTCCACAGCACGGGCCGCGTTCGCGGGTTCGAGTGTCGGACGGCGCCCGGGCGTCGGGGCACCGCTGCCGCCGACCCCCGAACGTGAGCGACTGCGGCGCGATCCGCCGCGCGCGTCGACCCCGACCGGCCCGCTCGAACGTGGCCGGATCAGGAACTTCCGGCGCCCGAAGCCCCCCGGACTCGAGGCCGCGAGATCGTTGATGGTCGAGTTCGGCAAGTTCCACGATCACACGCTCGGTGAGATCGCCGCGTTCGAACCCTCCTATATCGACTGGCTGGCGAGCACCGTTACGCGCGACCCCGATCTCGTCGCCGCGGCACGGGTGATCCAGGCCGACCTGGATGCTCGCGGGGTGGTGCGCCGGGCCCGACCACCAGCTGTCCGTCCGGGCCGGACGGCCTGACAAGAGCATCTCCGGGGCCGACCCGCCGGTAGCGCGGTTCGAACGCTGGTCCGACGGGAAACGCGAGATCGCCTCCCGGATGATCCGGAAGGCGATCGGTGCTGATGATCCGCGCCAGGTTCGATCAGTGCTGCCGTCCCATCGACCTTACGGGCCTGATGGCCGAATGATCCGGTTACTCGGCTCGTGATCCTGGCCCGGGATCCCCCGCTCGAACCTCCTCGAGCGAGCGTCCGTTCCAGGTTCCGTGACCGACGCCCCAGGTGCTGTCCCCGGTTCGTTCGCGGGTCGGCTTGGTGGGAACGCTACTGCGCGGCCGGCGAGGGGAGCAATGGCACCCTCGTCCCGACGGGCCAGGGTCGATGGTCGGGCGCACGCGCGCACCATCCGTGGGACGGCTGTACCAGGTGCCCGGCCGCACCGCCCGCTCATCGCCGATACGCTGTGGGCGATGTCACCACATCGAATGGCCTTCGGGGCCGCCGTCATGATCGCGCTGCTGACGGCCTGTTCCGGCGGTGCGATCGCCACCTCCTTCGACCCGACCAGTCCCTGCACGGCGGACGGTCGGATGGCCGGTGCGTACCCCGCCCTCGAGGCCTTGATCCCGCGCGACTACGAAGGCCGCGGTCCGGATCATCTCGATTCGGGCCGTCACTGCACCCCCGCCAACCTGGGAACCTTGGCCAAGGCCGGCATCACCGAGGTCCGGTTTGCCGGCGGGACCTGGGACTTCGGCGGCTACCGTGCGGCGGCGCTCGTCGTGTTCCAGGGTTCGGGGCTGACCGCCGACCTGATCGCCGAGTACTACGCGTCGAGCGCGCGATCGGCCGACCGGACCACGGTCACGGGTGAATCGACGCCGACCCTCGCCGGTCGGCCTACTCACCGTCTCGACACGATGACGGGGGACCGGACACAGACGGTCGTCACATGGGCCGGCAGCGACCCTGACACGGTCGACGTGGTGATCACCAACGACCTGCCCGATCCCAAGGTCGAGGCCGCGGTCGCCGCGTTCGGGACGCCGTAGGCGGGCTGGCAGGGGCTCGGTGCTAGAGTCGCGGCCATGACCGACCCCCGCGCCGCCTGGCAGCGCGACCGACTCGACCCGGCGCGTCGACGCGC
The DNA here is from genome assembly GCA_035688805.1 of Candidatus Limnocylindrales bacterium. GTDB lineage: Bacteria > Chloroflexota > Limnocylindria > Limnocylindrales > CSP1-4 > SPCO01. The sequence goes on along the minus strand of DASSMQ010000115.1, from coordinate 5,941 downwards.
CCCGGAGCGCAAGCCGCGCTTCTCGACGATCAGCGACATGCCCATCGACGGGCTGTACGGGCCGTGGTCGCTGGGACCGGATGCGGAGGCCCGGATCGGGTTCCCCGGCGAGCCGCCCTTCACCCGTGGCATCCACCCGACCGGCTATCGAAGTCGGCTCTGGACGATGCGCATGTTCGCGGGTTTCGGCTCGGCCGAGGACACCAACCAGCGCTTCCACCAGTTGCTCGGGGCGGGTCAGACGGGTCTGTCCATCGCGTACGACATGCCGACCCTGTACGGCTACGACACGGACGATCCCGAGGCGGAAGGCGAATTCGGGACGTGCGGGGTCGGCGTCAGCAGCCTGGCCGATATGGAGGTCCTGCTCGACGGCCTGCCGCTCGAGCGGATCTCGACGTCGATGACCATCAATTCGCCGGCTGCCCCGATCTGGGCCATGTACATCGTCGCGGCCGAGAAGGCGGGCGTCGCGCGCGATCGACTGGAGGGCACCCTCCAGAACGACATCCTCAAGGAGTTCGTCGCCCAGAAGGAGTTCCTGTTCCCGCCGGAGCCATCGATGCGCCTCGTGACCGACACCATCGAGTTCGGGACCCGGGAGCTGCCCCGCTGGAACACGATCTCCATCAGCGGCTACCACATCCGAGAAGCCGGCTCCACCGCGGTCCAGGAGTTGGCGTTCACGATCGCCGACGGGATGGCCTATGTCGAAGCCGCCCTCGAGCGCGGGTTGCGCATCGACGATTTCGCCCCACGCCTGTCGTTCTTCTTCAACTCGCACTCCGACTTCTTCGAGGAGATCGCCAAGTTCCGCGCGGGTCGGCGGATCTGGCACGACCTGATGACGCGGCGCTACCACGCCGAGAACGAGCGCTCCGCCTGGATGCGGTTCCATACCCAGACCGCGGGCGTGTCCCTGACGTCACAGCAGCCCCTCAACAACCTCACCCGTGTCGCGCTGCAGGCGCTGGCCGGCGTGCTGGGCGGGACGCAATCGCTCCATACCGACGCCTACGACGAGGCCCTCGCCGTCCCGACCGCTGAGGCGGCCCTCCTTGCCCTCCGCCAGCAGCAGGTCATCGCCGAGGAGAGCGGGGTGGACGCCACCGTCGACCCACTGGGCGGATCTTGGTTCGTGGAAGCCCTGACGGACGAGACGGAGCGCCAGACCAGGCGCTACCTCGACGAGATCGACCGACGGGGCGGGATGGTCGCCGCCATCGGCGAAGGCTACCCGCAGCGCGAGATCGCCGACGCTGCCTATCGCTACCAGCGCGAGCTCGACGCCGGCGAGCGCCGGATCGTCGGCGTGAACGCGTACGTCGATGCCAGCGAGGTCACCAGCGTCCCGGTCCTGGATGTTCCCGCGGGCTCACTCGAGCGGCAACTCGCCCGCCTCGAGCGGATCCGCGGCGAGCGCGATGGTGAAGCCGTCGGGGCCGCGCTCGGCGGATTGCGGGATGCCGCGGGACGACCGGGCAGTAGCGAAACGAACCTGATGCCGCACTTCATCCGCTGCGCCGAGGCCTACGCGACCCTCGGCGAGCAATGCGGCGTGCTGCGGGCTGTCTTCGGGGAGTACCGCGAGCCGGTCGCGGTCTGATCCCTACTCGGGATCGCTCGGTTCGTCCGTATCGGTCGGATGCGCTGTCGGGTCGGGCGAGTCCGTCGGCCCCGCACCGTCGTCCTCGGCGTCGCTCGAGTCGCCGTCATGCCCGTCACTGTCGGACGCTCCCGTGCCGCCGTCGTGATGGTCATCTCCGTCCTCGCGAGGCGGTCGGGCGGTGGCCGCGGCTGGTTTCGCGGTGTGGCTCGGCCGGGCGGTCGGCTGGATCGGGAGGGGATCCGCCGCGGCCGGGTCGGGTTCTTCAGAGGGCTCCGCGGTGCTCGTCGCTGCTGCCGCCGGGCCGCTGGGTTCCGGCGCGTCCGGCGGGCTGACGATCGCAGGGGAGTCGTCGCGCCAGGGCTGCGTCGCGCTCGCCACGGCCAGGGTCACCCCCGCCGTGCAGGCCATCGCGAGCACGATCAGGGCGGCGGCGGCGTGGAGGCGGGGAAGGGACGACCAGGACGTCCGAACCGCCGCCCAGGGCCAGATCGACGCCCGACGCGGCATGGGCGAAGCCGCCAGTGCCGCCATCACCTGGTCGACGAGTCCGGATGGCGGATGGACCTGGGTCGCCGCCACGTACGCGACCAGGTCAGCCTCGGTCATCGCGTCCGTCGTCGGCGCCGCGGGCGGGAGGTCGCGCGACCTCATGCGACCTGGACCTCGGCAAGGGCCAGCCGCAGTCGGGCCAGCGCTCGATGGGCGTGGACCTTGACGGTCCCGACCGGACGTCCGACGGCCAGGGCGATCTCATCGGGGGTCAGGCCCGCGAAGTAGCGCAAGGCGATCGTCTCCCGGTACGGTTCCGGCAGCGCGGCGACGGAGGCGCGGACCTGCGCGGCGCGTTCGCTCGTCAGGAGCGAGGGCAGGGGTTCCTCTCCTGCCGCCGCCATCATCGGCTCGAGGTGCTCGATGTCGTCGTCGAGTTCCACGGCCGATGCAAGGCGACCGCGATCGACGGCGCGAAGCGCCTGGCGCGTCGCGATCCGGGCCAGCCACGCCCGGAGCGAGCCGTCGCCGCGCCATGACCCAAGGGACCGGTACGCGATCACGAACGTGTCCTGGCTGATGTCCTCGGCGTCCTGGATGTGGCCGAGGACCCGGTAGCAGCAGCGGAACACGGTCGTGGCCTCGCGCTCGACCAGCAGCCGATAGGCATCCTGGTCTCCGCCAAGGATCGCGTCCACGAGCGATCGATCGTCCACATCTGGACCCTGAGCCTCCGCGCGGCCGTCGACAAGCCGACCATCGGCCTATCCGCCTATCCGAGAGAGCCAGACATCAGGTCGCCGGTTACGCCGGCGGGACCATCGGCGACGGCGACGGGACCTTCGGATGGCGCGATGCCTGTAACCCCCGCCGCACCGTCAGGCTCAGGTCTTGGTGAGGCGACCCGATCATGGGTCCCACGCAACGTAAGGGAGTCGGCAGTCATGGTCATCTCGAAGCTGGATCGGTTCACGAGAAGCCTGCTGGTGGCAGGCGCGGCGCTCGTCATCACGGTCGGCGGCACGTTCGCGCATGGCGCGCTCACGGCGCAGTCCGTGTCGACCTTCGTCGTCGCCGAGGATGCCGACGAGGCGCCCGGTTCGGACGACGTCGTGTTCGAGCCTGCGGATCCGGCCGACGAGGACGCCGCCGAGACGGCGGAGCCGACGGAGACGCCCGAGCCGACCGAGACGCCCGAGGTCCAGAAGCCGGAGCCGACCGAGGCACCGGAGGCGACCGACGACCAGGGCGAGAACGACAACGAGCAGGGTGACGACAACGACGACCAAGGCGAGAACGACCACGAGCAGCGCACCGCCCCGAAGCCGACGGAGCACGAGTCCGACAGCCAGGACAGCGGCGAGCACGACAGCGAAGGGTCCGACTCCGGCGACAGCGGAGAGGGCGGCGGCGACTGACCGCATCGCGATCCCGCTCCGAGTGGACAAGCCCCCGGTCCGACCGGGGGCTTGTTTCATGGAGCGGACGGCCTCGTCGTCCCGGGATGCTGCTGGGCTCCGCGGATCCACAGCACCAGGCCGGCGGCGCCTCCCAGCGCGAGCGCCACGCCGCTCGCTTGACCGAGGCCGAACATCGCGGCCACGACGGCGATGACGCCACCGACGAGGAGAACCGCTTCCGCGAACGCGGACGAGCGTGACGGCGGAACGACGGTCTCGGGATGCATCGCCCGACGTTCGCGAGCGTCCCATCGATGCCACCGCGCGAGTCCGATCCTGGTCAGGGCGGCGAACAGCGCGATCACTAGCGCGAGCCCCAGCATCGCTGGGCCGAGGCTGCCGATGCCCCGCGCAAGCGTGTCGAGTCCGACACCTCCCAGCAGGGTGCCGACGATCGTCCCGATCGCCACCACCGGTCCCGACACGATCTCGTGGCCCGGGATCTGGTCCCAGGCGGCCGCGAACCCACGTCCGGCGTCGGACAGACGTGCGTTCCCGACAGCCTGCAGGGCGATGAGCCCGATGCACGTGCCGATGGTCGAAAGTGCGCACGCCCAACCCCAGGCCGCCAGTGCCGAGACGCGCTCCCGGCGCCAGACGATCCGGCGCGTGCGGTCGGTCTTGTCCCGGTAGAACCGAGAGTCGGTGGCGTCGCCGGTCGCGGCGTCAAGGTGCCGGACGAGCGGGATCAGAAACCCTTCGGGGTTGGCCCAATAGGCACCGTGATCGGTCAGGACGTTCATCTCGTTCGTGACCGGACGGGATTCCACCAGGATGGTCGCGGCGGGGGCGGTCGGCTGCGGCTCCCCGGGCAACGCGACCGGTCGCTCCAGCAGCCACGGGTCCTCCGCGATCAGACCGCCGCGGGCCGGGAGCGGTCCGGCCGGCGCCGGATCGTACGACGCCCAGAAATCGACCCAACGCAGGCCCGGGCGCACGCGCGCCAGGTTCCCGACGAGTCGGTCACCCGGCGCGATCTCGTGCGCCGTCGGGTCGGCGGCGAGTCGCCACGCGAGTCCGAGGCCCTGGCCGAGCGTCACGAGCTTGTCCACCGGAAGGTGGGCATAGGCGGGATCGAGCAGGGTCTCGAAGCTGACGAGGGCGCCACCCGAATGGGCCACGACCACGACCGCGTCGCAGCCATCGTCGACCAGACGCTGGATGGACCGAGCGAGGCGCGCGCGCACGTTGGCCGACTCGACCGGCTCGTCGAGCAGCACGGGCAGGTCGCCGAACCAGTCGACAAGGAAACTGTCGACCATCCGGCGGACCGCGAAATCGCGCAGTGGCGGGAGCGGCACCCGCCGGAGCACGTCGTAGCCCGCCAGCATGGCGGCGCCGGCAGCACCGACCAGCCAACCGACGGGAGGCGACCCGAAGGTCCGCGACTGGATGCGGTCGAGAGCCTCGGCGAGTCGCCAATCGAGCGGCGGCGGTCCGCTGTTCATCACGTCGGTCGCCTGGGCCAGGTCGAGGAGTCGCGCCGCCCGGTCGCGATACCCGCTCGCGATCCCCGACACGACCATGCCGATCCGGTGGCGCAGATAGTCGATCGTCCGACCCAGGTCGGGCGCTCGCAGATCGGCCGCCCACCACGCCTCGGTCGCCACCCAGGTCGTTGCCGGGACGCCCGCGTACGCCGGGACGGCGATCTCCAGATACGGCGGTGACGCCGCGCTCAGGCTGAATTCGGCGCGCCAGACCGGATCGTCGATGCGGACGGCGCTCTCGGGCGCCGAGGGCGCGCCATCGTCATGGGCAAGGCTCACGGCCGTGACGGAGGTGTGCCAATCCGTCAGGAGACCGACGATGGCCCCCGCCCAGTCGAGGAACGTCTCGGCTGGTGCCTGGTTCCCGATGCCGTGGACGAATACGATGCCGGTCCGCCGGGCGATCCCGCCCGGTCGTGCCGGCCCGGGTACCGCGTCGATCGTCTCGGATGGCGCCGGGGTCGCGGTCGGGGCGGCGCCCGCGCGGTGCGCCGCGTCCGAGAAGACCGTCGGCTGATCCTCGCCCGGCCGCCGCTCCATGGCGGCGACGATACCATCGGCCGTTGCCTGCCCCGGCCGCTACGATGGCGGAATGTACCTCGATGCGATGGAATTCCTCGACGAGGAGCGCGACGGCTGGCGGGCCTACGAGGCCCTCGCGGACTTGCCGGACGGGGACCTGGAGCGTCCGGTCGAAGGCGCGCATGGCTGGTCGGGCCGAGATCTCATGGCCCACCTCCTCGCGTGGCAGGGCGTCGCTCTCGACGCCGCGAAGGAGCTGGCGGTCGATGAGACGAGCACGGTGTTCCAGGCCATGGACGCCGACTGGGAGCGGCGCGGAGGTGAGGCGGTCAACGAGGACATCGCGCGAACGTGGGGGGCGCTGCCGATGG